>CAYHDA010000336.1:0-4595 GCA_964355145.1 uncultured Mariniphaga sp. | reverse complement strand
AAATTTTAAAAAGCAGAAAAAAGAAAATCAAAATACCAAAAAAACAGAGGGCTAATATGCCGCTGTTAATACATAATGCTACTAAACAAACAATAGCCAATATCAGCGCCACAATTGGGGTTAGCGGATAGAAAGGAACCCGGAATGGTCTTTTCATTTCAGGAGCGTCTTTTCGGAGTTTGATTACTGACAACATTGAAAATGCATACAGCGTCAAGGCTCCAAATACTGAAATGATAATGATTTCGGCTGTTTTACCGGTGCAAAGGATCAAAACTCCAATGAGCGAATTAAAGATAAGTGCGTTGGCAGGAGTATGAAAACGGGAATGGACACGACCTAAAAACCGGGGTGCATTTCCTATTTTTCCAAATTCGAATGTCGCACGGCCGCTTGCCAATAACAACCCGTGGAAAGATGCTATTAATCCAAATAAACCAATACCCACCAGCAAACGATAGAATATATGATCGGAAGCAAAGACGTGGCCTAAGGCGAGGGGCAAGGGAGAATCAGAGCTGCTTCCATCTGCTGCATAAACAATCGACTCCCATCCGCCAGTCCCGACAGATGCAAAAAAAACCAGCACACACAAAATCACCAGTGTCAGCAGCGCCCATCCAAATCCTTTGATAATATCTCTTTGGGGATTGATTGTTTCCTCAGCAACATTAGCGACACCTTCAATTCCTAAAAAAAACCAGATAGCAAAGGGAATCGCCGCAAAAGCTCCGGCCCAGCCATGCGGGAATGAGTTGTGCGTAAATTGGGCAACAGAAAAATGCGGGAGTGTGAGTGTTGAGAAGAGCAATAATTCGCCTACCGCCAATACGGTAACGGCCAATTCAAAATTGGCGGCAGCCTTTACACCGTAAATATTTAGTGTGGTAAAAATCACGTAAATCGTTATCGCGGCTGCTATAACAGGAACCTGTGGAACTACAAGATTAAAATAAGCTCCAATAGCAATCGCGATGGCAGGGGGTGCAAAAACAAATTCAATAATCTGTGCCAGCCCTGTTATAAAACCAATATCCTGCTTAAAAGCCCGTTCGGCATAATCATATGCTCCTCCGGCTTTAGGAATAGCACAGGCCAGCTCCGCATACGAAAAACTAAAACAGGTATAAAGTATAATAACCAGTAAAGTTGCCATAGCCATACCTAAGGTCCCACCCTTTTCAAGACCTAGATTCCAGCCAAAATACATACCTGAAATCACATATCCAACCCCTAATCCCCATAACAATAAAGGGGTCAAAGTTCGTTTGAGTGTCCCGATTTTCATAGGCTTTGATTTAAATAATACAGATTACTGAGGATAACCCCCACTTATTTCATAGAATCAGGGCAAAGTTAGGATACTTTTTTATATTCAATGAAAATCCAGGATATCTTTTTCTTCCATACAAAAGGCTGAAAAAATAACCGTACTATTCCGTATCGGCAACTTTTATTTGCCATTCTTCAAACTCAACAGTATATTGTTTTTGGTCAGGGGCACCCGCCGCAAGACCAAGATCCACGGCTTCTTCAATACCCGGTATTTGATTGGTCTGGCGTTTAATTATCCATGTTTTACCGTCTAAACTGACATAACCAGTAAATCGATTACCATGGCGCTCCAAGCGTACCCATAGTGGCGTCGGAGAATTTTCCGGAAGATTTTCGCTTGCAGCTTTGTGCATACAGCCATTCCCAAACTCATCATATTCGATTCCTGCCCGGCCCGGGGTAGTGAAATAAAGTACAGAACCTTTACTGCCACGATCGACATCGAAGCTCTTGCTGATGTCGTTACGGACAAAAAGACCGGACCGGTACCATTCGCTGGTTCGGTTTCCAAAGGTTACAATTTTTGCTGTTGACACAAAATCTCCTTTCAGCTGTTTGAGATATACCGTTGCATAAGCATCCTCAGCATGATAAAAATCCCATCCGCTTGCTTTAATCACATAGCGGTTTCTGGGTTGAAAAACTTCCACGCTGGCTGGTTTCGATTTAGGTGATATATAAGTGTACAATTTCTGCTTCTCCATCTTTAACACTTTGCATTTCAACACCTTTAACATTACCTCTTCACTGTTTCCAATCCTGATCGGATAATAGCCGGCTTCGGGAGAAATATCGAAACTAACCTCTTTTGACTCTTTACTTTTTAAAGCAACAGGTTGACTCTTAAATATCTTACCATTAGCGTATAAATCAATAGACGAATGAATATCAATTGATTGAAGGTTTGTTGCGAAGGCAGTTACATGAACACTCTCCCCTGCAAGCATACTTTCCTCGGAGATTTGAATTTTGTCATAAGCAATTTTAGGTTTTTCTCCTGCGACAACGATAGTTTGAGCCGTTGTTTCACCAATCGAAATATCTTGTTTCCCCGGTTCATTTAGCCGCAGCTCAAATTCAATGGTACGTGTGTTATTCCTGATTACCGGAAATGGCTTACTTTCAATAATTCTCCGATCAATTAACAGTGAAACAGGTGCAGCACCTGAACTTCCGGTATTGATAATATCAGCCTTTACTTTAATTATTGAGCCCGCCGCGATTTCGGCAGATATTGGCTTTCCATTAAACGTTATGTTTAAATTTGAACATTCGAAGACAGGATCACCCTCAATGAATTTCTCAGGAGCCAGCTTAGGTGTTTCAATCAAAAAATTATCTGAATAATCATTATTAATGAGGTATGTGCCGCACATTTTCATCTCACCCTGCTCGATGTCGTAATAAATATTATTCTTTACGGTCCAGTTGCTCGACATATTGTCGAACCAGAAGGCTACATTATCGCTGAAAAATCCACGATGTACTCTGTGAATAAGGTTGTTACAGATAGAAGAATTAAAAGTCATACTATTAACCACGATAACTCCGGCATCATCAGCATCATTTTGAACATCTTCAAAATGGTTGTACTCGACGACACAATCGCCGTTAATGTTGCCTTCGAGTCCGCCCCCTCCACAGTTAATGGTATAAGGTCTGCCGGATTTCGTGAAATAATTATGGGAGATCGTTGTGTGAATGGTTCCGCCAACACCCAGCGTAATGCCTCCCCCGAGTCCGCATTCTGAGAATATATTGTGATCAACAGAAGTTTCTCTTGTCACCTGGATCAGCTTTCCTGATTTTGGATCACTTGCACCACTCACGCTTAGAGCTCCTTGCTCCAGTCCATCGAAAATATTTCTGAATATTCGCATTCCGAAGCAACCCGAACTGACAGCCATTCCTACGCCGCCACATGCACGCAACTCTGAATGGGCAAATTCGCAATCGGTTGCATATTCATAGGTTATCGCAGTGCAACCTTCTGTTGGGTCGTAGTGGTGGGGAAAATTTCTGAAATTTTCTTTTGCTCCTTCGAATGCCAGGCCATAAAAGCGAAGATTTCGTACCGGTTTATCCTCATTACCTCTTATCTGAACCAGACGGTTGATTTGTGGCACTGACAAATCAGCCTTATTTGGATCGCCGATCCCGTCTGCAGGGATATAGCTGATTTCATGGCTTTTTTTATCAAAAAACCACTCACCGGGTGCATCAAGGAGCTCTTTAATGTTCTCCATATAGTAACGCGGAGGTACAACCAGCAACCCGTTATTATTCCCCGGACCGTTCTCCGGTTCTTTAAGGTATGCGATTTGATTTTTTTCATCAATTTTCACGATCGAATTATAAGCGGTACGCCAGCGGAGCAAGATGACAATGCGGTTATCCTGCATTTCGCGCCAGGGTTTGATATCCCCCGATTTGTAAGGAATTTCGGAGGTTGAGGCAGGCGTTTTCTGGAGTGTGAAATAACCGGTATTTGGAATTCTGGCCAAAGTTTGCTTTTTGCCGTTCGCATTCAACACAAGCAATTCCTCATGATTGAAAGGGGCAACCCAAACATTTCCGTTTTTTTTCCAGCCTGTAACCGGAGCAGCACCCGAAATTACAGGTTTTTCTCCTGGATAAGCAGCGTAAGTGACGTAGTTATCACGCAAGTGATGCCATTCAAATGCCCCGGATGGAAGGTTGGTTTCAACCCGTTCGCCTCCATCTTCAGGGGTAAAAATCAGAGATTCGCTAAGCGGATAAAAACCCTGCCGGATAAAAACGACGATATCCTTGCCTTTCCCAAAGGGATAGGAAGTGCCGGAATAACGTGCGTCAATAGCCTTTCCTTTAGGAAGATAAACCTTGGCTTTTAATTCACGAACAGCACTTTTGGCGCGTGTGATCGTCGCGAAAGGACCGTCGGTTTTAGTAGCGTTAGGAGCATCGAGTGTGCCAGACCATCGATCGTTTCCATTGGGAGAAACAAAAAAATCACCCTTGGACGTCTGAGCATCAAATGGTTGCCACAATTCGCTGCGCAACAGCTTTCCATCTCTGGCAATGGATTGATTATTTTTATTTCCGTCAGGATTGGAGGCTGAACAAACCGTGGACTGCGTTATAATCAGACCACCAATAAAAATTGCCCACAACAGATTAAAAAGATAGTGATTCAATAGTTTAGCTTTCATAAGAAGATAATTTGTTTTTTTAATTGCCTGATAGCCTGTCCCGATTTATCGGGAGAACACCTGTGTTAT
>CAYHDA010000335.1:0-4640 GCA_964355145.1 uncultured Mariniphaga sp. | reverse complement strand
AGGGAAAGCAGGTTATCGTTTTGATGGGGCATTACAATAACTGGGAGTGTTTCAATAACTGGGGATTGCATACCACCCACCCCTCGTATGCCATTTACAAGAAGCTGCGCAGCGACGCTTTCGAGAAATTTTACTTTCATCTTCGCAGCCGGTTTGGCACTTTTCCGCTTGAAAGAGCAATGACCTTCAGACAACTGGCAGATGATTCGAAAGCCGGCAAACCAAGTCTGACGCTATTCCTGGTCGACCAGACACCACGGGTATTCGATATACAATACTGGACTACTTTCTTAAATCAGGAAACAGCCGTGCTGGTAGGTCCCGAAAAAGTAGCTGTAAAATTAAATACCGTTGTACTTTTTGGACAAACAAGAAAGGTCAAAAGAGGTAACTATGAGGTTAAATATGTGCTGATTACCGATAATGCCAGGCAATGCGCAAAATTTGAAATAACAGAAAAAAGTACACGACTAATGGAAGAAATCATCGTCGAAAGTCCCGAATTCTGGCTTTGGTCGCACCGGAAATGGAAACATAAAAAATCGGAATTAGCGCAAAACAATTAATTCATTCCGCCAGTTGGCTGACGTAATTCATAATTCGTAATTCATAATTTTTTTAATTTCGGCATGAAGCTCTCAATCGTAATTTTAAACTGGAACGGAGGTCACCATTTGCGAAGGTTTCTTCCATCGGCTGTAAAGTTCTCTCAATACGATTGGGTTGAAATAGTTGTGGCTGACAACTGCTCAACTGACGACAGCCGTGAGGTGATTAAACAGGAATTTCCCGGAGTAAAATACCTTCAGCTCGAACGTAATTATGGTTTTGCAGAAGGTTACAATCAGGCTTTAAAGAACAACAACGCAGAATATATTCTGCTCCTGAATTCTGACGTTGAAGTAACCGAACACTGGCTGGAACCGATGATTAAAATAATGAATGACAATGAGTTAATTGGAGTTTGTCAACCCAAAATCAAATCACTTCATCAGCCCGAAAAATTTGAATATGCCGGAGCTTCCGGCGGATTTGTCGACCGCTTCGGCTATCCGTTTTGTCGTGGCCGGCTGATTAATGCGCTTGAAACGGATCTTGGTCAGTACGATGATCCTATTTCTGTATTCTGGGCCAGTGGAGCGGCCATGTTGATAAGAGGGACAATTTGGCATGAAATGGGAGGTTTCGATCCTGATTTTTGGGCGCATATGGAGGAGATAGACTTGTGCTGGAGGATGAAAAATCGCGGATATAAAGTAGTCGTTTGCCCTGAGTCGGTTGTCTGCCACCTTGGCGGCGGAAGTCTTTCGTATGGAAGTCCTCAAAAGATTTACCTGAATTTCCGGAATAACCTGTTTCTCTTGTTTAAGAATCTTCCAAAAGGGAAGCTTTACTTAACACTATTCGTCAGGATGCTCCTTGACGGAGTTGCAGCGATCCAGTTTCTTATTACAGGGCAGTTTATTGCATCCGGCAAGGTACTGCAGGCTCACCTCGATTTCTACAGACAGCTGAAAAGCCTTCGAAAAAAAAGGAGGCATTTGCTTTCCCGGGTATCGGTCACGAGGCACCCCGAGATTTACAAAGGGAGTCTGATTTTTGATTTCTTTTTCGCCCGAAAGAGAAAGTTTTCGGCTTTAAATTTTCCTGCAGATAAGCTAAATATTGATTAACTTTCAATATGTGAGATCGGACAATACGCATTTCAAATAAACTTACTAAATGCAGTGAATATGGAAGAACTAGAATTGAATATTAAAGAACAGATCTCAAAAATAAATCAATCTTTTAAATATTACTGGACAATATTGGATGAAGATGACGAAAATATAAAGTCACTTGGAAGAACCTTAAAGAAGGTGTCGATATATTTTAAGTTATGGAAAATTGTATCTATTCCCCCATCCTGTTTGCTCGTTATTATCCCAATTGTAAACGGATTGAGTGATTCAACTTTTTTTGATTTAAATAAGGGGTCATTATTGCCAGCGTTTACTATCGTGTTTCTATTAAATACTTACAGATCGTATAAGGTAAAGGTGAATCTTGAGAATAAGATTTATTTGCTTGATCTTTTAGACAAAATTGAGAAAAAATAAACCGAACCCACAATATCAGCTACCCGTCAAGTGCGGCAGCAGTGGTTTTCGGTGGGCATCTTTCCGCTCGGGCTGCTTTTCGGCTTGACATCCGCCTGGCGGATGAGTCCTCTGCGGTTTCTGTTCGTGGCTCGTATTCTCCAACTACTATGGCTTCTGCTGACTTCTCATCCTTGCCAACACGTGGACGACGAGATCTCCCTTGGTAAGGTAAATGTCCTTCAGTCTAATCCTGCGGAATCTACATAACTACCCTTTTGGTATTCTTGGGGCTTTGCAATGATGTGGCTGCTTACCCAGATAATTATGCCTCATATCCCGTTCCTGTTCGTCAGTTCAGACGTTTGCCGTTTGGCTTACTTCAGTGCATGAGTCGCCCCAAACCACCTTTTCGCCAGCTGGCGGATAATGCTTCAAGGCGTTACCCTTGCGCATAAGGGACTTTCACCCTCTGGACTTTCTTCAAAATTTAATTATTCAAAGAACTTAATTATATTTACCATTCAAGGCACACACAAACGCTACCCGTCAAGCCGGGGTTTGGTGCTTCGTTGACAGGAAATTTGAATTTTGAAAGGAAGTTCTTCGTAGGAAGTTTACCGGTTAAATCCCGTCCTGCGTGTAGTTTCCTACGTTAGCACCAATATTAAAAAACGACAGAATATGAAAAGAAACATTTTTACATTATTGTTATTGTTCACTATAACTTTAACAACGCATGGACAAACATTAAAAGATGAATGGGTTGTTTGTAACAACCAAGGTTGCAAACTACTTGATCCTTACTTTAGTGACGGAGTAACCATGAAATGGGAAGGTTCTTGTGTGAACGGCAAAGCTAACGGCTATGGAAAACTTACAAAGTATAAAGACGGAGAATACGAATCAACCTATGAAGGAGAATTTCAAAACGGCATTAGAGATGGTAAGGGTAAATTTACTCACAAAGACAAAACTGTTGCCGTTGGAAATTTCAAAGACGGACAGTTAAAAGGATATGGAAATAGAACTTCCGAAGACGGAACAAAATACGAGGGCGAATTTATAAATTATAGACAACATGGTATAGGTACAATGACTTTTGCGAATGGCGCAAAGTTTGAAGGTTTTTTTGTGTCAGATCGAATGTATACTGGAAAACATACAAACTATGATAGCAAAATAACTTATATACAACAATATTACCCAGTTGAAAAAATTAATGAAAAGTCAAGTGGTTATAAACCTGAAATAGGTGTTAGAGTTACAGAATATTTTGATGATAAATGGAACAGATGTAAACAAAAAGATGCATCTTTTTATCGATTAGTGACATATGAATCAGACAATAAACCTAAAGGTGTTGTTAAAGATTTTTATATAAGTGGCAAACTTCAATCTGAATTTACCGCGGTATATTTAGACTATGATGATGAGGGAAAAAACTTTCATGAAGGAGAGGCAACTTGGTATTTTCAGAATGGAAAAATTGAGCAGAAAAGATACTACTACAATAATAAAATTAACGGTAAAAACACATTTTATTTTGATAATGGCCAAATTGCTCAAGAAAGTAATTATGAACATGGAGTTTATAATGGCTTGTATCAGCAATGGTATAAAACAGGGAAACCAAAAATTACTGCTTATTACGAACGAGGCAGTTTAGTTGAAAATAAATATATTGAGTATGATGAAAATGGGCTTGGTGCTTTAGTTTATAATGAAAACTTTAGAGCTAATAAAGAGCACTGGGAAGCCAAAGTAGAAGGTAGTTCTTCACAGTTAACAAATGATGGCAATGTTTCACTTTATTTAAGCAGCGACAATATCACCTCTCGCTATAGCTATATAACACTTGACCAAAATTCAAGTTATTCAATCGAGTCAATTATTCAAAAGAAATCTGGTAAAGGGAATGAGGGTTACGGAATAATTTTTGGTTTTAAAGATTGGAATAATTATTACCAATTCTTGATTTCAGAATATGGTTCTTATATTATCTTAGGTGAATTCGAAGGCGTTAACATAAAAATATGTGAATGGACAAAGTCCACTGCAATTAATATTGGAAATAAACGCAACCTATTAAAGGTTATGAAATTTGAAGACGAATTTATTTTTTCTATCAACGGAGAAGTGGTTGAAAGACCTAAGTCAAAAGATTTGCGGGGTAACAATATTGGCATTACCGCAGGCGGTAAAGGCGAATATTGTTTAGAAAATATTATTGTAAAGGAATTTATGTCTGCCGAAGAATTAGGAAAAAAAGGTCCTAAAAATAGTGCAAGTAGTGCAAGCGAATGGAAGGGGAATGGATCGGGGTTTTTTATTAATGAAAAGGGATATATTGCTACAAACTATCATGTTGTAAAAGATGCAAGTGCTATTCAAGTTGAATACTTTCAAAAGGGCATAAAAAATACATTTTCAGCAAAAGTTATTGTTACTGACAAACAAAATGATTTGGCAATTATTCAAATAAACGATCCTAAATTCAAAACTCTTCCGAGTATTCCTTATGTTTTTAGCTCAACAATTAAAGATGTAGGCTCTGAAGTT
>CAYHDA010000334.1:0-4641 GCA_964355145.1 uncultured Mariniphaga sp. | reverse complement strand
CTCACCCAGGGAGTCGGTGAATCATTCCTGGCTGCCCGGATAGAAGATTGGGAAAACCACCTTCCCGGCCATATAAAACTCGCCTACCTGCCGCAACCAGGGATCGTCAGACTGCGCCTCACGGGCACGGGTTCAGATGAAGCAATATTGAAAAACCAGATCGGGAAACAGGTATCTGCCCTCGAAAAACTGATCCCCGAATATATCTTCGGCTTCGACAACGAAACCCTCGAGGAGATCACCGGAAACCTGCTGAAGGAGAAAGGGGCCACACTCGCCACGGCCGAAAGCTGCACCGGGGGCTATATCGCCCACCTCATCACCAGCATCCCGGGAAGTTCTGCATATTTTAAGGGATCGGTGGTTTGTTATTCCAACGAAGTGAAGGAGCAGATCGTGGGTGTACAGCCCGAAACCCTCAGAAAATTTGGAGCCGTCAGTGAACAGACCGTCACCGAAATGGCAGTTGGCGTACAAACCCGCCTGAACGCAGATTATGTGATCGCAACGTCAGGTATCGCCGGTCCCGATGGCGGCACTGACGAAAAGCCCGTGGGCACTACCTGGATCGCGATCGCAACTCCACATGAAGTCTTCGCACAGAAATTCCTTTTCGGCGACTCCCGCGAGCGGAACATCCGCCGTACCGCGTTGCAGGCGCTGAATATGCTCAGGAGGAAGCTTATTATCGTTTCACCAACTTGCAGTTGCCAATGACCATTCCGGAGAGCCGTCATTTTCAAGTTTGCGGTCAACCCTTGCGATAGGAAAAAATAATTTGTAAAAAAAAGGAAGGGTGGTTTTTTCTTGGGTGGGCCTCTCATTGCCTAAGTATACCATCTGCCGGAAACCAATTGTAAGATATTTGAACATCATTTTGTTTTGAATTGAAACAATGCCTATATTTGTGCCGATGAATTGAAATAAACAAATTGACATGAATAAAAATCTCTCACAAAAACAAATCGGTCAGCGGATAACTGAACTTCGTAAAATGAAGGGATTATCACAGGAAGATTTGGCAAAAAGTGTCAAAATATCCAGACCGTCTTTGGCTCAGATAGAGTTAGGAAATAGAGGTTTAAATGTTTTTGAATTGCAACGATTGTCTTTGGTTCTGGGTTTTTCATTGGATGATTTTATGTCTAAAAGTTTTTCGGTGAGTCAAGATGTTGAAGGTAAAGCCGAAGCAAAGTCAAAGAAAACTGATGAACGAATTTCTCTCCCAACTCTTCAAGTCAACAAGTTCAAAAATGTATTGCTCTACATTTTAGAAAGATGTGCAGGCAAACCCAATGTCGGCGAAACCGTGCTTTACAAATTGCTGTATTTTTCTGATTTCAATTACTACGAATTATATGAGGAGCATTTAACGGGTGCAAAATATCGCAAGTTGCCTTATGGTCCTGTTCCTCAAAAGTTAGATGCCATCATTGGCCAGATGATGAAAAAAGGAATGATACAACGAATCAAAACAGAATATTTTGACAAGATGCAAACTCGTTATATTCCGCTTGTAAAAGCTGATTTGACTGAATTGAAAGCAAGTGAAAAAGAAGTGATTGACAAAGTGATTGAACAATTATCTGATTGGTCGGCTGCTGCCATTAGCAATTATTCTCATAAGGATATGCCTTGGGTAGCTTCAAATGAAGGAGAAGAAATAAATTACGAATTAGCTTTTTACAGAGAGTCTCCTTTCTCTGTAAGGAATTATGGAGACGAAATTGAAGAGCAATGACCATTGAAGAACTAACCGAATTTAAAAAGGATTTGAAAAACCTTTTGAAAAAATACAGAACACTGAACGATGATTTGGATGTAGTGAAACAAGTGTTGACTGCTGTACCTGATGCAAGACCACCATTCAGTTTTCGTATTGATAATTTGGGATTGGAAACTTGTGTAATCAAAGTAAAAAAGATTGCCTGTAAAGCATTAAAAGGTCGTGGTGTAAATTCAGGTTTTCGACTGATTTATGCTTATTACGAGAGTGAGGCGAAAATTGTTTTTGTTGAACTTTACCATAAAAGCGATAAAGCGAATGAGGACAACCAAAGAATTTTAAGCAACGCGTGCGATCCGCGTTTCCCTGATCAGATGTAAAATGGCAAAATGCAAAATGGTAAGATGGAATCTTGTCACCTTGTCACTTTGTCACATTGTGACTTACCTTTTCACCCACTTCCCGCTGCCGATGATCTTTCCGGCGGCCGTGATCTTATAAACATACACTCCAACGGTGAGATGGTTCGCATCGATTCTTGTCCGTGGGTCTAAAAGTGTTTTCTCCATTACCGGTTTACCCTCAAGATCATACAAGCACAGCAATGCCTGCTGATGCTGGAGGGCCAGGATGACATCGAAATATTCGGTTCCCGGATTCGGACAGATAATGGCCTCGGCTTGCTGAAAGGAGGAACCTTCGGGGATTGATGCCAGGGTCCCGTTTGAATCGGTCTTCAGGGCAAACACCTCCCAGTTGAAATTACCGGGTATATTATAATCCCACATGAAACCCGTTGTGAATGTCCCGCCATCCGAGGTTGGTATGATGCAATAAGTCGTATATTCCGCATCTCCGCCATAGAAATACTGGCTTACCACCTCCAGATCAGAGGTCATTTTGGTCAGTACTATCCAGGTAGGGGTGGTTTGCCAGGGATAATATTGGGGTTCAATGTTGTATATTCCGGTAACAAAAACAGAAGACCCGATAATGGCCGTGTTTGTGCCACCCCCTGCATAAAGTACAGTATCTACTGAAAGATACAACTCACGTTTTTTTATTGTGTCGTGATCGGCATTCATTAAATAGGTGACGATATGACGTTGAAGATAGGGGATCGTGGGCTTCGCAATGGAGGTCAGGTAATATGTTGAATCACTTTGCCTTGTCGTACTGGGGCTTAAATAAACCTCCGACGGACAGTCAACTGTATTGATCATCTGGAGGTTTGTATCAAGGTTCAGAATGTGATTAGAACCGTTGCTTTTTATTGTACTGCCTATATAGAAAATGCTGACCCTCCCTGTTTTTTTCAAATACAAAATATCATAAGGGATCAGAGAGGGGCCTTCAGGAGAAGTGTAGGTCGCCAGAATATCGGAAGGTAAGTCGATTCTGTTAACAAGAATTCTTGCTGAAGGAGGTATGCTATTAGATATTATTTCCGAAACCAGATAGAAAATAGTGTCATTTGCAAAATCCGTTTTCCAGGGATAGGTGTAGTAATTATTAATTGTCTGGCAGGTTGATTGTGAAATGATCTCAAGGGAATCGTTAACTGAACAAATCACCAAAGAAGAATAAACATCGGTGCCAACAGATGAGTCTGAAGCCCCAATCACCAAAAATTTTGCTGGGTCTGTGGGTAATCTGTTTATGATCGAGAAACGGTAATTCACTAAACTATCAACGAGTTCAGTCTCTCTGTTTAATCCCCCATCAGGCATTACTTCCAAAATAAAACCTCTGTAGATAGGGATATAGATATCATCGTACCTTTCTCCTACAATTAAAAATGAACCTGAATTGGTTTCCACAACCTCGAATCCCCGGTCACAGGTAGGTTTTGCATAATGGTTAAAAAATGTAGTTTGGGCTTCCGCAGCAAAGGAAACAAAGAAAAAAAACAGAGAAATAGCAATTTTTATCATGATCGCAGATTTTAATTATAGTAAAGGGGAGACAGTGAACCTGCCTCCCCATAACAGGAACTGTTATTCATTTGGGTCTATGAGATACCCGTAATGCAGATAATAGCTATGAATTTTGCTACTTGGCGAACCATAAACAACATCCGGATAAACCTCAACATTTCTAAAGGTTTTTCCTACCGGTCTCATTGCTTCCTTAATGTAATCAAAATACGACAGGTAAAAATTCAGTTCATCAGGAGATAGACATGGCTGAAAGCCAGGCGGGTTATATGGAGTATAAAAAATAATATAATCACAATAGGGCCCCGGATTTGCAGGGTCGGATGGGAAATCTGCCCCGGTCACAATGGCTAAATCCACATCAGTAACATATCCAGGTTGTCCGGCATATAACGGATGATTGAACTTATATTGCAGTAAGTCAGTAGCATCTTGTCCGACACCTCCAGTGTATGAACCGCATTTACCCAGATCCCACCCCCAACGCCAGTAATCTGTAGTACCAAAAGGAGTGTAATTGGGTATGCCATTTGTACCGCCTGAAGCTCCCAGCACCAGCTCCACCGAACCATCTTTAAACCCGGTAGACTGGAGATTGATGTCAGCAAGGTCAATGTGATAGCCGGTATCGTTCTGTTGGGCGAGCATTGCTTGTAAGGTTGCCGTAAACTGATCGTAGGCGGAGTTGATCTGCTCCAGCGACAGTGATCCGTTTACCGGGGTGAGCGTAATTGAGTCCCTGAAGAAATTCAGGTTTGAAAAATTGTGGAGGTTATTGGCCTGCTCATAATTCAGTAAGCCTTCAATATACCAGACCGAACTGTCGAGTTGCATAGTTCCGGATGTTTTCTGGAGGAGATTAGCCTTGAATTCCTTGATCAGGTGGTTGACCTTTTGACTGCGGGCCTTATCATGGCCAAGGTTATTGACCGGAGAATCCTGCTTTTTCTGGCAAGAGGAAATAATTGTCGCAAAGAT
>CAYHDA010000333.1:0-4666 GCA_964355145.1 uncultured Mariniphaga sp. | reverse complement strand
ACTCAGATACTTTATTGGATTCGTTTTATGATCACATTGAATGAAGTCCCATATACAATTGATTGAAGATACTTAAATTGGAACAATCCTGGGGCCAGCTGCTTTTGGTTTCGTGAAATAGGATAACGGCCTATTCTTTACATCGGCCACATCAGCTTACAATAACACCCCATATTGTGTAGTTCTGCTAAAGTGTCCATTTTTCCATATTTTAATTCAATTTATTTATGAACCTCTTTGTCTCCGCTGATTGCTTGTGCCTTGGAGTTTTTCGCAATACTAATTTGCAAAAAAGACTTGCTCGTATACCAGCACGACTGCCTTTTTCACTTTTTTTGTTCTAATTTCAATTGAAAAAACTACCATTATTCTCTATAATCATTCTAAATTATACTGATCAATATTCGCGGTCTGGTTTTCGAATGATTCGATTATTTGTTCTAATGTCTTGATACGATTGACTTCCAAAGGGGTTTGATGCCTGTTTTTCCCGATTGTGCCGCTTTTCATCTTAGATTCATTATATTGAGGTTTATCCGAGAGTTGGTCAGTAAGAATTGAAGTTTTATATTTGCCTTTCGAAAAATTCAAAATCATACAGAATAACTATGAAGGGTTTAAGAATTATTGTACTTGCCAAGCAGGTTCCCGATACGCGAAACGTTGGGAAAGATGCGATGAAAGCCGACGGAACTGTGAACCGGGCTGTCCTTCCTGCCATTTTTAATCCGGAAGATCTCAATGCTCTCGAGCTTGCACTACGTGTAAAAGATCAGATTCCCGGAACAACAGTAACCATTTTAACCATGGGTCCCGGAAGGGCAGCTGAAATCATCCGTGAAGGTTTATACCGCGGAGCCGACGGCGGTGTTTTACTCACCGACAGGGCTTTTGCCGGATCTGATACACTGGCTACTTCTTACGCATTGTCTCAGGCCATTAAAGAGATGAATAAGTTTGACCTGATTATTGCCGGTCGTCAGGCTATCGATGGCGATACCGCTCAGGTAGGTCCTCAGGTGGCTGAAAAATTGGGTCTGAATCAGATTACTTACGTTGAAGCGATTCTGAATATTGAAAAAACCGGGATTACCGTTCGCCGTCGTCTTGATAATGGCGTCGAAACAGTTAAGGCACCGTTGCCTCTTGTGCTGACTGTCAACAACTCAGCACCCGATTGCCGTTCGCGCAACGCACGACTTTTAATGAAGTACAAACATGCCCGTACCGTCACTGAGCGTCAGGATGCTGCTGAAGATTATCTGTATCTTTATGATTCACGCCCTTTCCTGAACATTCATGAAATGACAGTAAATCAAATCAAATCTGAAGTCGAACAACTTGGTTTGATGGGTTCGCCAACTAAAGTGAAACGGATCGAGAACGTTATCTTACAAGCAAAGGATGCTAAAAAACTGACTGCTGCCGATGAAGGTATCAATGACTTGATGAAAGAGTTAATTGACAGTCACGTTATTGGTTAGTAGTTAATTTACAGGGATAAAAAAAGATCGGAAGATGGATAATATATTTGTTTATTGTGAAGTTGAAGAAGGAGTTGTCGCTGATGTCAGCCTCGAACTCCTGACTAAAGGACGTAGCCTGGCCAACGAACTGAAATGTCAGCTCGAAGCGGTCGTAGTTGGTTCAGGTCTTAAAGATGTTGAGAAACAAATTGTTCCTTATGGTGCAGATGTTTTGCATATCATAGACGATCCTCGTTTGGAGCCTTATACGACAGCACCCCACGCTGCCGTCCTGATCAAATTGTTTCAGGAAGAAAAACCACAGATCGCATTAATGGGAGCAACTCCCATTGGCCGTGATTTGGGTCCGCGTGTTTCTTCTGCACTGCACAGCGGTTTAACAGCCGATTGTACCAGTCTCGAAATCGGCGATCATGAAGATAAAAAAGCCGGTAAAATTTATAAAAATCTTTTATACCAGATTCGTCCAGCTTTTGGAGGAAATATTATTGCCTGGATTATCAATCCCGATTGTCGCCCTCAAATGGCAACTGTCCGCGAGGGAGTGATGAAAAAAGAAATTCTAAATACAAATTATCCCGGTAAAGTCGTTCATCTTGAAGTAGCGAAATATGTTTCTGATGTTGATTTTGCTGTTCAGATTATCGAACGTCATCTTGAGAAACGTAAAATCAATATTAAAGGGGCCTCAATCGTTGTTTCCGGTGGATATGGTGTTGGTTCGAAAGAGAACTTTAAGTTGCTTTACGACCTCGCTGCGGTGCTGGGTGCCGAAGTTGGCGCTTCACGTGCTGCCGTCGATGCAGGTTATGCCGAACACGAACGTCAGATCGGACAAACCGGTATCACAGTCCGTCCTAAACTTTATATCGCATGTGGTATTTCAGGTCAGGTGCAGCACCGTGCCGGAATGGAAGAGTCTGCTCAGATTATCTCAATCAATACTGATCCCGATGCTCCGATTAATTCATTGGCTGATTACGTAATAACCGGAGATCTTTCGGAAATCATTCCTAAAATGATTAAGTACTATAAACAAAACACGAAGTAAATCGTCATTAACCGGTTGATATCAAAAAATTAAAGAGAAATGGCAAATTTTTATAACGATAATAAAGACTTAAAATTCCATCTGTCGCATCCGATGATGCAGAAGCTGGTGATGCTAAAGGAACGTAATTTCGCAGACAAAGCTAGCTTTGATTATGCTCCGCTCGATTTTGAGGATGCAATGGATAGTTACGAGCGTGTTCTCGAAGTTGTTGGAGAAATCAGCGGTGATATTATTTCACCCAACGCTGAGTCAATAGATGCCGAAGGACCACAAGTTGTCGACGGACATGTAATCTACGCCAGAGGGACACAGGAAAATCTCGATGCGCTGATCAAAGCCGGTTTGCTGGGCATAACCCTGCCAAGACGCTTTGGCGGTCTGAATTTTCCAATTGTCCCTTACATTATGGCAGCCGATATCGTTTCGCGTGCCGATGCCGGATTTGTAAATATATGGGGTCTTCAGGATTGCGCTGAGACTTTAAATGAGTTTGCGTCGGAAGAGCAAAAAGAACGCTGGCTAACCCGTGTTGTGAACGGTGAAACAATGGCTATGGATCTTACTGAACCTGATGCCGGATCCGATCTTCAGGCTGTACAGCTTAAAGCCACCTGGTCGGAGAAGAAAAATACCTGGATTCTGAATGGTGTTAAACGGTTTATCACGAATGGTGATGGCGATATTGCACTTGTATTGGCCCGTTCGGAAGAAGGAACACGCGATGGCCGTGGATTATCCATGTTTGTGTATGACAAAAGAAACGGGGGCGTATCTGTCCGCCGTATCGAGCACAAGATGGGTATCATTGGATCACCAACCTGCGAACTTGTTTTTAAAGATGCTCCCGGCGAGCTGATTGGTAATCGCAAAATGGGACTGATCAAATATGTTATGGCGTTGATGAACGGTGCCAGACTTGGAATTGCTGCCCAATCGGTGGGAATATCTGAAGCTGCCTACCGCGAGGCCTTACAATATGCAAAAGAGCGTGCACAGTTTGGAAAAACTATCATTCAGTTCCCTGCTGTTTACGAGATGCTTTCGGTTATGAAAGCGAAACTCGATGCATCCAGAACCTTACTTTATGAAACATCACGTTTTGTAGATCTTTATAAAACTTACCAGCATATTTCAGAGGAGCGCAAGCTCACAAATGAGGAGCGCGATGAGATGAAAGAGTATCAACGTCTTTCCGATTTGTTTACGCCTCTTGTAAAAGGAATTACTTCCGAATATTGCAACCAGAATGCTTACGATGCTATTCAGATTCACGGTGGTTCGGGCTTTATGAAAGACTATGCTGTCGAACGTATCTACCGCGATGCACGCATTACCTCAATTTACGAGGGTACCACCCAGCTGCAGGTGGTGGCGGCGATCAGAGGTGTTACCACTGGTGGCTACCTTAAACAGATTCATGTCTATGAAAAACAGGATTTAAGACCTGATCTTGAAAAATATCGTCGTATATTAATCTCATTAACACAGGATTACGAAGAGGCCGCGATGAAAGTGGTTGCTGTGGGAGATAATGAGTTTATCGATTTCCATGCACGCCGTCTGGTAGAAATGGCAGGATACATCATCATGAGCTATTTACTTGTTTTAGATGCTAACCGCGATATGGAATATTCACGCTCTGCTCAGAACTTCAATAAAATGGCTAAAGGTGAAGTTAAAGCCAGAGGCGAATTTATCCGCGCCTCATCACTGGAAGATATTGGACACTACAAATATTAAATATTACGTTGCGGTGCTCTGCACCTAAAGAATGGTGTTTAATATAATTAGTCCTACAAATATTTCGCAGCTCTGATGCTTTCCTGTTTTACTAAGGTGCAGAGCACCGCTATATTTGTAGGAGATTAATCTTCTTAGACCGAAAGGTGCAAAGCACCGAAATATTTAATAATTCAGTAATTATAAGAGATCATTTTCAAATAAAAATGAAAGTCAAAAATGCGGCAATAAATCTTTCCGATTACTTATGAGGGCGATTTAACACGTACCCAATAAATGGGAAAGGATTAACAATCATTAAAAAAGCCCTGCTGATCAGATCAGCAGGGCTCTCGAGTTTGGCATTTGACTAGATAAAAATAATATATTTTAGAAAATAAATTGC
>CAYHDA010000332.1:0-4680 GCA_964355145.1 uncultured Mariniphaga sp. | reverse complement strand
GGGTTATTAGCATCGTCGGGCGGTTTTTAGAACATTCCCGCATTTTTTATTTTCGCCAGGCTATTCAACTAAACTCTTTGATTAATAATCAAGCATTATCGTTGTTTCCGCTAAGCGAATGCAAATATAAACGTTTTTTTTTAGTCTGAAAACAGAATAACAAATTATCGGGATTTCAGTACATTTTTTATGCAGCAATTTTCAATCAACTCTAGTACTTTACTAATATACAGATTATTAATTCAGGTATAAATAATTAATTTTATAAAAATTGCCGGAAATCAAAGACCAGTGAAGCTATAACCATCATGATATTTCCATTTTCAGTTTGCGATTTGTCTGAGGAACACCCATTTTAATGCCCTACTTTCATTAATCTGTTAAAATCTGCGGGATCAACGGGATATTGAAAATGCCCGAAGATCCCGCAAATTTAAACAGAAGGCAGACCTAAATTATTTCTTCTTCTCAGCAATCGCTGCATTCAAAGCCTGAGCCGGATATTTTAAGAGATATTTCCCGGAACCCAGATTGACCTGAAGATCCGTTTTATTTTGAACAGATCCGGCTTTTAAAGCGACACCATCCAGCATTACCTGTTCAGCTTTAGCGAAAGGCAAGGAAACAGTTGCACTGGTATTGGCAGGAATAACTACTTCATAAACAAAATCATCATTTTCAAATTTCCATGATGACGATGCTTTACCGTACAGCGTTGTGATTTCAGCGCTGGCATTTTTTAGTCCGCCGCCAGGATGAGGAGCAAGCAGAATATGCTTATATCCCGGATGATTTTCATCAATTTTTATTCCGGCAACGTGCTGGTAAAGCCACTCTCCTATTGCCCCGTAGGCATAATGGTTGAAGCTGTTCATCCCTTTGTCCTGAAAAGAACCGTCAGGTTTTTGACCATCCCAGCGTTCCCATATTGTTGTAGCTCCTTGCAAAACAGGATATAGCCATGAAGGATATTTTTTATTGTTCAGTAACATAAAGGCCAGATCATCGCGGCCGATGGCAGAAAGTGTTTTGCAGAGCAGCGGAGCTCCAACAAATCCTGTAGTCAGATGCTGAAATTTCTCCACATCTTTTGCACAATACACAGCGGCTTTGGAGGCGATTTCAGGTGAAAGCAGGTCGAATGCCAACGCCAGGGCATAAGCGGTCTGGGTATGAGAAACCAATCGTCCGTTAGGTGTTACAAATTCCCGGTTGAAAGATTCCTTAATCCCTTTGGCAAGCTGTTTATAACTTTCGGCATCCTCTTTTTTTCCAATAATAACAGCAATCTTACTCAGAAGAGAGGTTGAATAGTAGTAATAAGCGGTAGCAATTAAATCCTTCTCGGTTGTTGCACCAGGGTAATCGGAATTATTAGTGGCAAAAGCGAGCCAATCGCCAAAATGAGCATCTCCCATCCAGAGATGATCTGGACGCGCCCTGCCGGTCATGTAGCCAATCCAAGCTTTCATACTTGGATATTGGGTTTCCAAAATCCGCGTGTCGCCATAGGACAGATAGACAGTCCAAGGGACAATAATTGAAGCATCAGCCCAGGCAGTGGCACCACCACCTCCATTTAAAACATCAGGAATTACATGAGGAACTTTGCCATCAGGCAGCTGATCAGCAATAAAATCACCCATCCATTTGGTATAGAATGCAGCCACATCAAAATTAAAAGCGGCTGTCATACTAAATACCTGAGCATCACCTGTCCAGCCAAGTCTCTCATCACGCTGAGGACAATCAGTGGGCACATCAAGGAAATTTCCCTTCTGACCCCACTGGATATTGTGCTGAAGTTTATTAATTAAAGTATCGGAACAGGTAAATGATCCGGTAGGTTTCATATCAGAATGGATCACCACACCAGTGATCTGATCTATTGAAGGAGCGGTAGTCAAACCTTCAATCTGAAGAAACCTGAAGCCGTGAAAGGTAAAATGGGGCTCGAAAATTTCTGTTCCTTCACCTTTAAGGATGTAAACATCGGTTGCCTTAGCACCTCTCAGGTTCTCAGTATAGAAATTACCGGCTTTATCAAGTACTTCGGCAAATTTCAGCGTTACCTGGTCGCCCTTCTTTCCGGACACCTTTAATCTCACCCAACCTACCATATTCTGGCCCATATCATAGAGATTTTCACCCTTCGGTGTAATAAATTGTCTGACAGGTTTGATCTCCTCAATAGCCCTTACCGGAACCCCGGGTGGTGCCAGCAGAATGTCGTTCGAATGGTTAAACATGACCACCTTGTTCCATTTGCTCATATCATAACCGGCCTTATCCCATCCGGTGAGTTCAAGCCGTGCGTCGTAAAGTTCACCATTGTAAATATCAGATTCAACAACAGGACCATTTGCAGTGAATTTCCAGGTATTGTCGGAACAGACGGATTCTACGGTACCATCAGTGTAAGTGATCTGCAACTGGAGGAGCATCGCCAATTGTTTTCCGTAATAGGCGCCTTTTTTAGACCAGCCGATATTTCCGCGATACCAGCCATCTCCCAAAATGACACCTACTGCATTCTGACCTTTTAGCATCGACGTTACATCATAAGTCTGATACTGTAAACGTTTGTTGTAACTGGTCCACCCTGGTGTAAAAAGATCGTCGGACACTTTAACTCCATTGATTCGCAGCTGGTATAAACCAAGCGAAGTAGTATATATCCGCGCTGATTTCACTTTTTTTGCAGTCACGAATTCCTTCCTGAAATATTGTGCCGGCAGTGATCCTTTCAGTTCTTTTTGATCCCCATCCGAAATCCAGGTTGCCTTCCAGTCAGTGGGTTTCAATATGCCCATTTCCCACGATGCCGGCACACTCCAGTCTGTCGGTTTATTTTTGTTATCCCAGACACGTACCTGCCAGACACATTGCTGCATCGAAATCAATGCAGGACCATCGTAAAGAATACCGACAGATTGTGAGCCATTTACCTTTCCTGATGTCCAGATCAATTTGCCCGAATTTAATTTTGAGGAAGATTCTGCAACCCTGACTTCATAAGCAGACTGCATTACCTCTTTTTCAGAAGAGGAAAGTTGCCAGCCCAGCCGAGGATGTGCCACATCGATTCCCAAAGGGTTAGTTTTGTACTCACATATAAGTTGTTTTACTTCGTTCTTAGCCGTCGAAGAATTAGCGAGGCCCAATACAAATAACAGGATGGCCAGGATCCTAAAATTACAGTTGGTTTTTTTCATACTTAAATATTTGTTTTAATTAGAAGGATAAGACTTCATTTGTTTGATGTCAGTTTGTTTTGGAAATTTGAATTTCTAAAAATATGGATTCATTTTAAACAGAGATAATGATATTTACTTTATTTAATATCACATTTTCACCTAATTCACTTTTCTCCTTGTAAGGATGGTCGTTTATCGTCTTCAGTATCTTTGTACCTGACCCGAAGATCATTCAACCTGAGGTGTAACTGTGCTCTGATTTGCGCATAAGCAGGATCATTGTAAACACTTTTCATTTCGTGAGGGTCTTTTTCAAGATCAAACAATTCCCATTCATCGACATCGTAATAAAAATGAATTAATTTATAACGGTCGGTTCTAACGCCATAATGACGCTTAACGGCATGGACAGCAGGATACTCGTAATAGTGGTAATAGATGGCATCTCTCCATTTCACGGATTCGCCATTTAACAATTTTCGAAATGATTCACCCTGCATCTCCTTTTGTTCCTTAACTCCTGCATAGTTCAGAAATGTAGGAGCGAAGTCGAGATTCTGAACCATTTGACTGATTACTGTTCCCGGCTTAATTTCCTTTGGATACCTGATTAACAGCGGTGTACGGAAGGATTCTTCATACATAAAACGTTTATCAAACCAACCGTGTTCGCCAAGATAAAATCCCTGATCGGAAGTGTAGACCACGATGGTATTTTCAGACAGCCCATTCTTATCCAGATAATTAAGAACATCACCTACACCATCATCGACAGATTGAATACATTTAAGGTAGTCGCGGATATAACGCTGAAATTTCCATTTCGCCAAATCCTTCCCTTGTGGATTTGCTTTTATAAATGTGTTATTTCGGGCATCATAGGCAGCTCGCCAGACTTTTCTTTGCTGATCATCCATTCGTTTGATATTTGGAGCAAAATTGGTTGGCTCTCCTGTATATGGATCATTTTCGAATTTCATATCGTGCCCCCACATCATTTCCTTTACAATACCCATCTCTTGTGTATGAGCTGCAGTACCACGTCCGGAATAGTCATCGAAAAAATTATCCGGGAAAGGAAAATCGCGGTCTTCAAACAGGTTTAAATATTTCTCTTCAGGCAACCAGTTGCGGTGAGGAGCTTTTTGATGATAAAGCAGACAAAAAGGTTTCGATTTATCACGTTTTTTATCTAACCAATCCAGCGCAAATTGAGTAGTCAGCGTGGTGACATAACCCGGAACCCCTTTTTTTACACCGTTTTCAATAAAATCGGGGTTGTAATAATCACCCTGCCCCTGAAGCACATTCGAATAGTCGAAACCCTGAGGAATACCGTCAAGATGTATTTTCCCAATCAAGGCGGTCTGATATCCGTTTTGCTGTAAAAGTTTGGGGAAATTCATTTGCGACCAGTTAACCCCGCCGACATTATCCATTTTCCCATTCAGGTGGCTGAATTTACCGGTAAGCATCACTGCCC
>CAYHDA010000331.1:0-4685 GCA_964355145.1 uncultured Mariniphaga sp. | reverse complement strand
GCTGACCCTGTCGCAGCAGTTCCAGTAAACTGTTCCGGCATCCAATCGGCTTTGGATCTGTGCGGCTCTGTTTTCGTCGGAGCAAAAAACGGCTGCCGTAAGTCCGTACTGAGTGTCATTCATTAAAGAGATGGCCTCTTCATCGCCTGCGACCTTCATAATTCCAATAACCGGACCGAATGATTCTTCTTTCATCACCTCCATATCATGAGTGACATTCACCAAAACAGTGGGTTCAAAATAATTACCTGCGCCGGCGATGGGTTTTCCACCACATAAAAGGGTTGCCCCCTTTGCAAGGGCATCCTCAACTTGGGAAGCTAAAAAAGCAGGTTGCTCCTTACGGGTTAAGGCACCAATATATACATTTTCAGCTGTCGGATCACCAATTTTATACGATTTTACCTCTTCAGCAAACGCGGCAATATAAGCGTCGTAAACCTTTTCGTGGACATAAATTCGCTCCACAGAACAACAGCTCTGACCATTATTGTAAAACGCCCCATCAGCTGTATTTGCCGCAATATTTTTAATATCTGTAACATCTTCAGTAACATACAAAGGATCTTTACCACCCAGTTCGAGTCCGCATGGCTTCATCATCTTACTCACACGTTCGTAAATATATTTCCCGGTGAGATAGGATCCGGTAAAGAAATAGCCATCCAGATTTGCTGACAATAAAAGTTCTCCAACCTCCTTAGCTCCTGTTGCCACCTGAAAAACATTTTCTGGCACGCCTGCCTCATGAAGATATTTTCCAATCTGCAATCCGGTTAATGTGGCCAGCTCCGAAGGCTTGTAGATAACTGCATTCCCGGCCAGCAATGCCGGAACAAATACGTTTGTACCTACCAGATATGGATAGTTCCAGGCCGAAATATTGCAAACAACACCAAGCGGTTCGTAAACAATTTTTTCGCGGGTAGGTCCGGTTGCAACCATCCATTCTTCACTCAAATATCTGACCGCATTTGATGTAAGCCAATCAATTCGCGCACAAGCCCCATTAACTTCATTTCTAGCCTGTTGCAAAGGCTTTCCCACTTCGGAAGTTAATATTTCCGCACACTCCTGTAAATTTGTCAGCAACAAGCCGGCAAATTTTTGCAGAATATCAATCCGCTCTGTTAAAGGGACAGCAGCCCATATTTTCTGCCCTTCGCGGGCTTCTATTACTTTTTTATCAATACTTTGCTGATCATCCGTGGGTACGGTTGAGATTAATTCGTGGGTTGCAGGATTAATTATATTCATAGTAAAAATTTTGCGGCTTCGTTTAAAAACCATTCTTTGATATTTTGAGATAGAGGATTACTATTTTTATTTTCGATTCGCTCAGGATGCCATTGTACACAGAGCATTGGACACCGACCTTCCTTGTCTTTCCATTCAATGCCTTCAATAACATCTTCTTCGGCAAAGCAATTCACAAGCAAAGGTGCTGCAACAGCACCAATCGCCTGATGATGAGCGCTATTAACTAACCCGCTTTTTATTCCTGAAACGGATGCCAGCAACGAGTTTTCAACTAACTGAACTGCATGAACATGATCGATTCCTTCCTGAGCCCGATGGTTTTGTTTGCCTGCCATTTGAATATCAATCAGTAAGTCACCCTTTAATGCAACATTTACCAATTGTAATCCGCGACAAATTCCCAGTACAGGCAACAGAATTGATTGTGCCACATTGAACAACTCAATTTCAAACTGGTCGCGCAAACGGTTCCAGCCGATGGGCTGATTCGGATAACTTGTTGTTTGTGGTTGAAAGAAAAACGGGTCAATATCGATACCACCGGTCAACAGCAACCCATTGCAGGTGTATAGCTCTTTCAGGTTTTGTTTTTCCCACGACAACTCAACAATCTCAACGTCATTGCGGTGATCCAATATCCAAGCGGGATAATTGGGATATTTTGTTTCCGAAAAGCTGACCCCGATCCTGATTTTTTTTGCCACGATTAATATAATTTTCGATGTTTTATTAAAGTGCCGTTTGGTACAGAATTTTAAAATCGTTTCTGCTGACCGGTTTTGGGTTATTGGGATGTGCAAAATCGGCAAACGCAAGATCAGCGAGAATTTCGATATGTTCACTTTTCACACCTATTCCGCTTAGCGTCTTTGGAATACCTAACCTGTCATTGAGATCAAATAAATAAGCGACCACCCCTTCGCCGGTTTCATTTTTAACGCCTAACGCTTTTGCCATCCGTACAAATCTGTCCTCAAAACCTGCAATATTATACTGCATACCATACGGCAGATTAACGGCATTTGCAAGACCATGATGAGTATCTAACAAACTTGACAAGGGATGAGCCAAAGAATGAACAACTCCAAGCCCTTTTTGAAAGGCAATAGCACCCATCATCGAAGCCAGGAGCATATTTGAACGTGATTCAACATCAGGATTTTTTACTGCTGTCTCAATGGATTGGGCAATCAACCGCATTCCCTCCAGTGCAATTCCATCGCAAAGCGGATGAAAGTTCTTTGCCAGAAAAGCTTCCATATTATGTGTCAAAGCATCCATGCCGGTTGCTGCAGTGATAAATGGAGGCAGTGCCATCGTTAAAAGCGGATCGGCAAAAACTATTTTAGCCAATAATTTAGGGGAGAACAGAATTTTTTTCTGATGTGTTTCATCATCCGCAATTATTGCAGAACGGCCAACTTCGCTTCCTGTTCCGGCAGTAGTTGGGATGGTAATAAACGGAGGTACTTCATTGGTTACAAATACATCGCCTCCAATTAAATCATCATATTTAAAAAGATCTTCGCGATGATTTATCCTTAACAAGATAGCACGAGCCACATCAATTGCAGCACCGCCGCCAATACCAATGATACAGTCGCAATATCCTGAATCGTAAGCCTCTGAGCCTTTATAAATATCGCTTTTTACCGGATTTTTATGGATATCATGAAAAACAGTAACGACAAACCCTTTACCGGTCAGGTCGGCTACAATCTTTTTAAAAAAATCAAGTCCTGCAATTATAGGGTCGGTAGATATGAATGGTCTTTTTAAACGGTTATTTTCAAGGTAGGCCGGTAATTCAGCCATTACACCAGCTCCAAACCGGATTGTTGTTGGAAAATTGAATTGAGAAATAGACATGGCAAAATGGGTTTTCTGGTTTTTTAATATTTTTATTGGACTAATACAAAGATTGAGTGTAATTTTGACTTATCCCGGATATTTGAAGAAAAAATCAATGCACTCAGGCAAAATCATTAAGCAGATTGAAACAAAGCGTATCGATCAGATAATCTCAAAATAACGTTTTGTTTCCCAGTCGGTTACTACTTTAGCGAACTGACGAACTTCCCAATCCCGTGTTTGGGTAAAATGAGTCACGAAAGTTTCACCAAATAATTCTTTGGCGACGGCAGAATTTTTCATGGTTTGATTGGCTTCATCCAGACTTTTTGGAAAACGCCCATGGCTTTCGTCTCTGTAACCGTTACCGGAAGTGGCATCCTGCAGGCTTAGTTTATGTTTGATCCCATATAATCCGGAAGCAAGACAGGCAGCGATCGCAAGATATGGATTTGTGTCACTTCCCACGACCCGTGTTTCGAGACGGCATGATTTACTTCCTCCTGTCAATGCGCGCAGCGCCACGGTTCGGTTGTCAACATCCCAGGTTACCGTGGTTGGCGCCCATGCTCCTTCGACTAATCGTTTGTATGAATTTATTGTGGGTGCAACCATTGGCAAAATATGTGGCAGACAATAAATCTGTCCCGCGAGGTATTGTCTCATGGTTTCGCTCATGTGATGCGGCTTTGTTGCATCGTAAAACAGGTTTGTATTTGCATCCCAGAGTGACTGGTGCACATGACCGCTGCAGCCTGGCAGATTCTCATTGAACTTGGCCATAAAAGTGGCGAGGATACCATGCTGATAGCCGATCTCCCTCACTGCAGTTTTAAATAAAATCGCATCATCGGCAGCGGATAATGCATCGCTGTAAGTGATTGCTGCTTCGTAAACACCCGGTCCTGTTTCAGTGTGCAATCCTTCGAGGTGAATATCAAATTGCTTGAGCTGATCAAACAATGCAGCGAAAAAATCATTTCTTGCACTGCTTCTCAGAATCGAATAGCCAAACATACCCGGAGTTAAATGAGTTAAATGCCTGCCTTCTTTTTCAGCAAAACTTTGGGGAGTCTCAGCAAAATTGAACCACTCAAATTCCTGGGCGCATTTTGCTTCAAAACCGGCAGCGGTAGATTGTGCTATTATTTTTTGGAGCAGTTGACGCGGACATATAGCCAATGGCTCCCCATCGGAATCAATAAACTCGCCAAGAAAGAAAGGGGTTCCGTTTTCCCACGGAATTTTTCTGAAGCTTTTCATAACCAATCTTACTTTTGCATCAGGATAGCCGGTATGCCAGCCGGTATAAGTGGCATTGTCATAAGCCTGATCGGCCATATCCCATCCAAAGACGACATCACAAAATCCCATGTCACTTTTGATGATGGATGAAAATTTTTCACTCGAAATATATTTACCCCTCAGCACTCCATCAATATCGGCCACAGCGACTTTTACCCTGCCTGACTGATGAGTACTTACATAATTTATAATTTCTTCGTTGGTCATTTTTTAAAAATTTTAAAAAGCAGAAAAAAGAAAATCAAAATACCAAAAAAACAGAGGGCTAA
>CAYHDA010000330.1:2981-4687 GCA_964355145.1 uncultured Mariniphaga sp. | reverse complement strand
GAAGAAATTGATTTCCGGATCATCAAAAAAGATGGTTCTGTAGTTCATATTGCTCACCTGTGCACCCAGGTTTTTGATGAACGGGGCAATAATCTTGGCCGGCGTATCAGCAACAGGGATGTCACAGAAAGCAGACTGGCCACTTCGAAACTGCATGAATCCTTGGAACGCCTGACAAAAATCACCAATTTGATTCCCGGAGTTGTTTACCAATATCGGTTGCGCCCCGATGGCAGTTCGTATTTTCCTTTCATAAGCGAAGCCGTATATGAAATCTTCCGGGTCACTCCCGATCAGATTCGTGATGATGCTGCAGCGATCTTTGCAAATATTCACCCCGATGATTATCCCGGAGTTATTGATTCCATTCAAGAATCCGCTAAAGACTTAACAATTTGGCAATACGAATACCGGCTGAAATTTAATGATGGAGTGATCCGCTCATTGTATGGAAATTCCGTCCCGCAACGGGAGGCTGATGGATCCATCCTATGGCACGGCCATCTCACCGATATTACCGACATGAAAAGTCGCTTGCAGGCAGAGGAAAATTTGCGTAAAAGTGAAATGCGGTATAAATATTTATCCAATCAATTTGAGGCAATTTTAGACCATATCCCCGGACTCGTATTTTATAAAGACAAAAAAAATAATTTCATCCGTGTGAATAAATACTATGCCGAAGGAAAAGACAAGTCGTATTTTGAAGGTAAAAATCTTATGGATATTTATCCCAAAGAAGATGCGGAAAAATATTATCAGGATGATCTGTCTGTAATAAATTCGGGGATTGCAAAATTAGATATCGAAGAAAAATGGGAAACGCCGCAAGGAGTTAAATGGGTCAGTTCAAGTAAAATTCCATTTATAGATTCCTCTGGAGAGGTTGCAGGTATTATTGGATTGTCAATTGACATTACCCAAAAAAAGCTGGCAGAAAAAGAACTGCTGAAAAGCGAGGAACGTTATAGATCTTTATTCCAGAATAACCATTCCGTTATGCTGATTATTGATCCCCATACCGGTGAAATAAAAGATGCCAATTCTGCCGCTTGCCAATTCTATGGCTGGTCGTATTCCGAAATCTGCACTAAAAATATTTCGGAAATCAATACTTTATCCCGAAAAGAGATCTCGACAGAAATGCACCAAGCCAAAAAAGAGAAACGGCAATATTTTTACTTTAAACACCGTTTAGCCAATGGCCAGATCCGCGATGTAGAAGTTTACAGCGGTCCTATCGAATTTCGGGGTACAATGCTGCTGTATTCTCTGGTTCACGACATTACCGATCGGAAGAAAATTGAGCAAGCCCTTTATGAGACTAATGCCTATCTCGAAAATCTGATCAACTATGCCAATTCGCCTATCATCGTTTGGGATCCGCAGTTTCGAATCAACCGCTTTAACCATGCTTTTGAATTTCTGACCGGCCGATCAGAAGCGGAAGTAATCGGCAGATCATTGGAAATACTTTTCCCGCCTGCTCTTGCTGCAAATTCGATGGAACTGATCCGTTTTACCCTTACCGGTGAGCGTTGGGAGGCGGTGGAGATCGATATTCTGCATCAGGATCAATCAATACGAACTGTGTTGTGGAATTCGGCAACTCTTTTTAGTGACGACGGCAAGACTCCAATTGCAACTATCGCTCAGGGACATGATATTACCGAGCGAATAAAAGCAGAGAAAGCGCTCCATGAAAG
>CAYHDA010000330.1:0-2881 GCA_964355145.1 uncultured Mariniphaga sp. | reverse complement strand
ACGGCAAAATCCTGAATGTAATGGTTTATGCCAATCCTATTCTTAAAGAGAACAAAACAGTAGGCTTCAGAGG
The DNA here is from genome assembly GCA_964355145.1 of uncultured Mariniphaga sp. Taxonomy (GTDB): domain Bacteria; phylum Bacteroidota; class Bacteroidia; order Bacteroidales; family Prolixibacteraceae; genus JAAFHB01. Next base: position 2,808 of record CAYHDA010000330.1, on the reverse strand, counting down.
CATTATCATCGACATTACAGAACAGAAAAAATGGGAAGCTGAACTTTTAAAAGCGAGGGATGAGGCAGAAACAGCAAACAAATCGAAGAGCAGGTTTTTGGCAAATATGTCGCATGAAATCAGAACTCCATTGAACGCGATTATCGGATTTTCGCAATTAATGAACCGTGATGAATTCTTAACAGCAAACCAAAAGGAATATAATGCGGCAATTCTTCGATCAGGCGAACATCTGCTTGAACTTATAAATGACATTCTGGAATTGGCGAAAATTGAAGCCGGACGTATCTTATTAAATCCGACAAATATTGATCTCTTCGCCTTCTTGGAAGATATAGAACTGATGCTCAAAGAAAGAGCGCAATCCAAACATCTTCAGACTGTTTTCGAACTGGCAGCGGGTCTTCCTCGTTATGTGCTTGTTGATGAAAACAAATTGAGGCAAATATTCATCAATTTAATTAGTAATGCCATAAAATTTACCGATGAAGGTGGTATTGCTGTGCGCGTTCGTGCAGATAAAACAGATGAGGTAACGAGTCATCTGGTTATCGAAATTCAGGATTCAGGATCAGGTATTGCTGAGAACGAAATGAGTAATCTCTTTAAACATTTTGTACAAACAAGCTCAGGCATACACAAGGGAACCGGTACCGGTCTGGGCCTTGTTTTAAGTCGCGAACTGGCCAATTTAATGGGCGGAGACATCACCCTGACGAGCGAAGTTGGGGTAGGATCGGTATTTACATTTTATGTGGAGATAAAAGCGGGGGTAAATGAGCTCATTGCGCCAACCATTCAAAAACGGGTAACAGGAATTGTGAAAGGGGAAAAGGTTTATCGCATTCTTGTTGTTGATGACAAACCCGAAAACCTTAAGGTGGTAGTTGACCTTCTTAATATAGTGGGATTTCAGACCAATGAAGCGGCAAGCGGCGCGGAGGCGATAGATAAATCCGCCGCATGGGATCCGGATCTTATTTTAATGGACTTACGGATGCCAGTAATGGATGGTTATGAGACTTCGCTGCAAATTCACTCAACAAAAAAAGGAGCCAAAATACCTATTATTGCACTAAGTGCCAGCGCATTTAAAGATGACCAAAAAAAATATAAATTAGCCGGGCTGCAGGGATATATCAGAAAGCCCTACCGGGAAAACGAACTATTCAATACCATAGGAAAAGTCCTTGGCATTCAATATGTCTATGATGACGAAACAACACTTTCACAAACAAGATTCCTTTCCGATGAAGCAGCAGCTGCTAAACATATTGCAGAACTGCCCGGCGAACTTATTACCAAAATATTGGATGCCATTGATATTGCAGACCTTAATAAGCTGATAAATCTGATTAATGGTTTCCAGCCCGAATTTCCGGAACTTGCACAGTATATGTTGATTCTGGCTATGAATTACGACTATGATCATATACGAAAAATTCTTGTCACACATTAAACATTATTTTTAATAATTGGTTATTAGTATAAATGGAAACTGATTTGTTGTCAAATATTTATATTCCTGATATTCTGGTTGTGGATGATGTGCCCGCCAATTTAAAAATTCTGGGGGTCATTCTGGAGCATGCAGGATATAAGGTACGTCCGGTAACAAGCGGATATGCAGCCTTGATGGTTGCTGAAAGAGTGAAGCCGGACCTTATTCTTTTAGACATTATGATGGCTGGGATGAATGGGTTTGAAGTTTGCAGACAATTAAAAGAGAATCCCAATTTAAAGGATGTCCCGGTCATTTTTATAAGCGCTTTAAACGAAACAAACGATATCGTCAAGGCATTAAATGCCGGCGGAGTCGACTATATCACTAAACCATTTCAGGCTGAAGAAGTTAAAGCCAGAGTAGCGACTCATCTGCAACTTTACCGGCAAAAAATAGAACTGCAGGAACAGAGCAGAAAACTTCAACGACTTAATGCTGAAAAAGATAAATTTTTCTCTATCATCGCTCATGATCTCAGGGGCCCAATCGGTGGTTTAATGAGCTTATCAGAACTGATGGCCGACGAAACCGAAGAGTTTACCCCTGAGGAAAAGAAAGAGATGATGCTGGCACTGAACCGCTCTTCTGTCAGTGTCTTCAGCTTACTTGAGAATCTGCTCGAATGGGCACGCATGCAGCAAGGATTAATTTCTTTCAATCCGGCACCGGTAAAATTGCTGCCAATTATTTATGAAAGTATTATCATTGTTCAGGAAATTATCAAAAGCAAGGGTGTTGAAATAATTAATGAAAGTTCTGCCACGTTGGAGGTCTATGCAGACAAAAATATGCTTCAGGCTATCCTTCGTAATCTTGTTTCGAACGCCATAAAATTTACGCCAAGAGGAGGAAAGATCACCGTTTCGGCCAACGTCACCGGGAATGATTTCGTCGAGATATCGGTTAAAGATTCGGGTATCGGAATGAGTTCTGACATACAGGATAATCTGTTCCAGCTCGATGTCAAAACCAACAGACGAGGAACCGAAGACGAACCAAGCAGCGGACTTGGGTTGATACTGGTTAAAGAATTTGTTGAGAAACATGGTGGAAAAATCAGGATAGAGAGTGCTGTGGGACAAGGAAGTAACTTCACTTTTACAATACCGTTGATAAAAGCATAAATAATTTTGATACAATCTCAAACCCTCAAGGTTTTAATTTTGATGCGATTACAAACCCTCAAGGTTTCAAAAACCTTGAGGGTTTAGGTGATGATGCGGTCTTCAAAAACCTTGAGGGTTTAGGTGATCAGTTGAAAAAGTTGTGGAGGAAGTAATTTTGAAGTTAATGACTAAAAAACT
>CAYHDA010000329.1:0-4697 GCA_964355145.1 uncultured Mariniphaga sp. | reverse complement strand
GCGCATTGTGGATTACAATTACGATACGATGAAAGAGTTTGGGTATATCGATGAGGGGGGAATATTGACTGTGTGAACTTTACAGTTGAAGTTCAACCCCTTCGGGGCTGCCGCGATCACCCTCTTCTTAGCCACGGGTTGACACCCGCGGTTATTGAGATTACACCCTTTCAGGGCTTTAAGACCGAGATGGAATTAAGTGTTTGGATATTAACGATTGTGTAAAACTAATGTTATAGGGGAACTAAATATTTCAGGCTACGAACAACGCAGATGCTGCGAAGTAGCTAAATCTGAATAACCGTGGGTGAAGCCCACGGACAAATAACAGGAGTAGAGACCCATCCCCGAAGGGGGTGAACAAACATTAGTCACATTTTTAAGAAACAAGATATGGAAAAATACAGCAGAAACGAGCAGATTATCGACGGAGAATTAGACGACAACCAGGTGATGATGCACCTTGAAAAAGGAAAATATTTCGGATTAAATCCGGTTGGAAAACGGATATGGCAACTGATCGAACAGCCTAAAAGCTTTCAGGAAATCAAGACAGTTCTGCTTGAAGAGTTTGAGGTTTCCGAAGCTCAATGTGTTCAGGAAGCACAGGCCTTCCTCGACAAGGCAGTTCAATACGATATTATCGTCAAGGGTGAAATTATTTCGTAAATACCTGCATCTTTCAAAGGATGAAAAGTGGCTGCTTTTTGAAGCAGTATTTTTACTTTTCTTTTCAAAAGTTTTTCTGTTGCTCCCTTTTAGGTATTGTCTTAAACGGCTTAAACCTGAAACGGAAATGAGAGAAACTGGCAATCCCTTGTTGTTGAGGAAAATAAGCGATGCTGTTTCGAGGGCGAATAAACTGGCATTCTGGAAAAACATTTGTCTTGTAAAATCAGTTGCTGCTCGCCTTATGCTGCAACGCCGGAACATCGGTTCGGTGATGTACCTTGGATTGCAATTTAAAAATGGGAGGGAACTGGTTGCCCATGCATGGCTCGTATCGGGCAAAAGCTTTATAACACCCAAAGGAAGAGCTAACTACAAAGAGATCTATCGTATTTAAACAAATAGTTTTTGTTTATTTTATGCTCTAAATTTCTTAAAATAATAATTCTTCACATTTATGGAAAACGAAGACCCGGTAAAGCAAGTCTGGCAAATGCCGGAAGTTATTGATTTGGATACGGAAAAGACTTCGAAGGATATTGGAATTACTGAATTTATTGAAGATGGCCCCAGTGTTGGTCCAAGCTAAGTAGAAGTAATATTAGCAGGGATTTAATATCGTTTAGTTAAAGTCTATGAGCCTAAAATTTAAACGTGATGAACGCGGAGGAAGTGCAAAGAACCGCAGAGGCAAATATTCCTGAATTTCTTTGCGGTTCTCTGCGTATCCGTCTGACGGATTGCGATCTCTGCGGTTAATCTCCACTGCTATTACTAACTAAACGACATTGAATCAATATTCTCAACTCAAAAAGTAAAATACTATAACATTCCTGTTACTTAAGTCATAAGCCATGAGTTTTATCTACGGAATCATTAACCTGAACGGTGAGCCGGTAAAGAAGGGAGCCATCGATGCTTTAGCCAATGGGGTAAAATGGGAAGGATTCACCGAACATGTTGAAACCGGTAAAAACTTTGCCATCGGTTATTGCGGCCATCCCGAACGAGCCTCAAAAGCGGGGATTTTCAAAAACGACGATCTGTTTATTCTCGCCGATATCCGGATATACAATGATGCCGAATTAAGGAAATCGTTTGAATTCGAAAGCCATGCGGAAGCCTTTGCCAAAGCATTCGTTCTTTGGGGTGTGGAGTGCGCCAATCGCATCAATGGCGATTTTGCAGTAATGGTAATTGACCGCAAAAAGAACGAAGTCCATCTTTTTCGCGATGCTACCGGTACACGACCGTTAACGTATTATCTTGATGAGAACCAACTGATTTTTGCATCGCATCAATTTGGGATTGTGAAATCGGGATTGGTAACCACCTCCCTTTCCGAAGAAAAGCTGATCAACGAAATTTTTCGGTTTAAAGGAGATTATGCCCAAACGGCATTCCGCAATATATTTAAAGTGATACCGGGATATTGCATTTCGTTTTCACCCAACCGAAAACAGGCTGCAAAGTACTGGAAACCCGAGGAGATCAAACAAAACAAATCGCTCTCGTTTGAGGCCGCTGTTACCCGGTTGCGGCAACTGATCGTTACAGCAACATTGAGACGGATGGAATCCGATAAAACCGGGGTACATGTGAGCGGCGGACTCGATTCGACAGGCATCGCTTCGATTCTGGCAGACCATACCAAAGATAAATCGCACTTGATTGGCTACTCCTGGAGTCCGGAAGAACTGGATGTTGAATTCGAAGGAGTTGATGAAAAAAAACTGATAGAGCTATTTTCTGCGGAAAAGGGAATTGTGGTTAAATATCTCCAGCTGGACGAAGATGAATCTGTGAAGGATGCCCTGCTCCCTGAATTTGAACAAATGCACATCGAACACCCAATTATGAAAAGGGCTGGAACCGACGGTGTAAAAACCCTATTCAGCGGATGGGGAGGTGATGAATTTGTTTCGCTGAGTACACGCGGAATATTCAATCATTTGTTCTTTCAGTTCAAGTGGTTGCAGCTGATGAAGATGATCCTTAAAAAGGGGATAAAATCAGGCATCGTTCGGTTACGGACGGAAGTTTTACCGTTACTGATTCCATTTGGATTGCTGCATACCTATCAGCCCATCGACTGGTCTAATCTCCGCAGCTTAAAACGCGCATTTATTCTCAAACTCTGGAAATCAATTTTCTTTCACAAGCGGAAGAATTTTTTTGGTTACGGGAACCGAACCCGGTTTATGTTGAATTTGCTGGAGAATTATCACCTCGCGGAACGGATGGAAATTTGGGCCGTTCATGCCGAACGGTATGGGTTTGAATATAAATACCCGCTATTGGACAAGGATTTACTGGAATTCTGGTTTAGCATTCCGGTTGAATATACCTATCAGGATATGGCGCCACGGTTATTATACCGCGAAGCGATGAAAGGCATTTTGACAGAAGGAATCAGACTCCGCAAAGACAAGGATGAAGGACAGCTTCAAGCCAATATTCAACAAAACCGTAGAAGGGGGGAGCAATACATTAGGCAACTGTTTCTGTCAATTCCTGAAAAAGAACATTTACCCTGGTTCCATCCTGAGGAAATACGTAAAGCGATTGATCAGGCCCCCGAAAAAAAACTAATCAAGGAACTACGAAGACAAAATAAGCCGGTTATTTACCTTCGGTATTTTGCCTTGGTAAAGAAATATTTATCATGATGAGGGTTTATTCTGTTATAATAACAAACAAATGGTAAACTTCCCGTCCCAACCGAAATCTTGCCGCCGAATCGTTCCAACTGCACTGTTTTTTTTTTGGAAGGAGCCAACTGTATTTAGTGATTAAACAACGAATATCATTCATTGGGAAAACTGGCTTATTTATAACAACGCTGTAAATATGAGTGACACACCAAATATTTGTCTTCATTGCAACCTATGTTGCGACGGAACACTGTTTAATCGTGCCTACATCAAGGAAAACGAACAAATCGCCGCCGGATATTCATTTGAAATTCTGGAGAATGAAAAGCGCGCCTTCAAACAACCTTGCCCCTACCTGATGGAAAATGTCTGTTCCATCTATACGGAAAGGCCTTACTCGGTTTGTGAAGCATTTCAATGCAAACTTCTTCGTGCATTAAGCGCCAAAGAAATCACTTTCGATAATGCGTTGAAAGTCGCTAATAATACCCTGGCTCTTAAAGAAAAAATTGAATTGCAGCTTATGGAGCAATATCCTGAAAATTTGGGAGATTCTTATAGATGTAAAATAGAAAATTTCAACAAGCAACATGCCGAAGCGAAGGACGGAGTAGCGTTCAGAAAAAAATACGGTGAGATTTTATTGAATATTTTTATAATGAATAAAATATTAAACGAGTCATTTAGAAAAACTCCCGAAAAAAGTGAATGTCATTAGCACCGATAGGATGGATATTGAAAACAAAATAGCCTATTATAAGCACCGCCACAGGCTTACAATCCCCCAGATTGCTGAGCTAAGGGAATTTTCAGGGATAGCTGTTCCACAAAGCAGCGATCTGCCCAGAAAGCTTGAGACCATGGCTAAAATGGCTGAACTCATTCGGTTGTCAAGGTTGTTCAAGACAAATAATCTTGATTTTATTCCGATTAAAGGACCCTTGCTGTCATGGAGGCTGCACCACGATTGTACCATTAGGTATTCCAAGGATTTGGATATTTTGGTACAACCGGAAAATTTAGAAAATGCGATTGAGTTATTGAAATCTGAGGATTATAAGGTGCTTTATCCTGATCTCCCGGTTACCGGAAACAAGAAAAGAATGTTTCTGAAGATTCAACATCATATCGGTTTGATACATCCCCAAAAGAAAATATATCTTGAAGTCCACTGGCGGTTGATGCGTCCTGAAGTAGTCACCAATGCCAGGTTGGATCAGCTCGTAAAACAATATACGGAAACTTCTGAATTCCAAGGTGAAGTTTTTAAAGTTTTCAATAAAGAATTTGAATTCGTTTTTTTAATTCTTCACGGAGCAATGCATCAATGGTTCAGATTAAAATGGTTGCACGACGTCGTTGCATTCTCAAAGG
>CAYHDA010000328.1:0-4727 GCA_964355145.1 uncultured Mariniphaga sp. | reverse complement strand
AACCATACGATGGACCTGCTATGCCGGAATTGAAATAGTGCCGATAAACTGAATTATTAAATAAATATTTCGGTGCTTTGCACCTTTTGGTCTAAGACGATTAATCTTCTACAAATATCGCGGTGCTCTGCACCTTAGTAAAACAGGAAAGCAGCAGAGCTGCGAAATATTTGTAGAAATAAGCAATATAAATTAAACTACTAAACATCAACTTTATGAAACATTTATTTTCCAGACTGGTCTTTGTCTGCATTACCCTGTTCGCAGCAATGCCAGACTCACTGCGCGCGCAAACAGACAATCCGGCCGATCATGTCAATCCGTTTCTTGGTACCGATTTTTTTGGGCATACTTTCCCGGGAGCATCACGACCATTTGCCATGGTTCATCTTAGTCCTGATATGAATACGCAAGGATGGACTTTTTGCGCCGGATATGTGTATTCTGAAAATTCTATCATGGGTTTCAGTCATACCCATTGGAGTGGTGTTGGAATGGTGAACGGGGGAGAGGTGCTGCTCATGCCAAATGTGGGAAATAAATTGCAGACAGTGCCGGGTTCGTTGGAGAAACAGGAGGAAGGATACCGATCGCGATTTGACCATGCTGACGAGATTGCCACCCCAGGGTATTATTCCGTTATTTTGAAAGATTTTCATATCAGAGCCGAATTGACCTCGACAAAAAGAGCCGGATTTCATCGCTATACTTTTCCAAAAGCCGATAATGCAAGAATTATCTTGGACCTGGGACATCAAATTGGTTCGAATACTTCCGAAGATTTGTCGGAATTAAAAATTCTGAACAATAACCGCATCGAAGGGGTGAAAAGTGCCGGTCTTGGCAAGGTTTATTTTGTTGCTGAATTCAGCAAGCCTTTCAGGTATTATGGAACGTTTGATAATGGTTTGAAAACTCCTGAATCGGGCGGTAGTATCTGGCCATATAAAAATGGTGAAGCCGGTAAGAATATCGGTGCCTTTGTTTATTTTAAAACTACTGAAAATGAGCAGATACTGGTGAAAGTCGGAATATCCTATACCAGCGTCGAAGGTGCGCGAAAGAATTTGCATGCTGAAATTCCTGAGTGGGATTTTGACCGGACCAAAAATGAGTCACGTGCAATATGGGAAGAAGAATTGGCAAAGATCAAAATTGATGGAGCGACAGATGATCAGAAAGAGATTTTCTACACTGCAGTCTATCATTCCCTGTTGGCCGAATATATTTCTCAAGATGTTGACGGGAAGTATTTTGGCTCTGATAAAAAGGTGCATGAAGCTAAAGGATATGATTTTTACGGATCATTTTCATGTTGGGATACCTACAGATCGCAGCATCCGTTGCTGACAATTATAGCTCCTGAGCATGTCAATGACATTGTTAAGTCGATTGTTGCTAAAACCAAGGATTACGGCTGGCTTCCGGCTCAGCATTTTTTAAATGTTTATGGTGAAGCAATGGTTGGTGATCACCTTATTCCAATTATTGTTGACGCCTATATCAAAGGATTCCGCGATTTCGATGTGAATTTTCTTTATCAGGCGATGCGTACCAAGGCACTGGAGGAACCTAAGCCTCCGGTTCCTCATTTTGCCGGGAGATCAGGACTCAAATACTATATAGATCTTGGATATACTCCGGTAGATAAAGTGACCGAATCAGTTCCAAACACAATGGAACTGGCATACGACGATTGGTGTATTGCTCAATTGGCCAATGCCTTGGGAAAGAAGGATGATTACGCGCTGTTCATGAAACGAGCCAGTAATTACAAGAACTTGTGGGATCCTGCGACGAAATTTATGCGTCCGAAGAAAGCCGATGGCACTTGGCTGGAACCACTAAACGGCCGCGAACAGGAAATTGTCAAAGAAGGGGAGCACTCCTGGTATAAATATTTTGATCCATTGCTTGTTGGAAAACGTCCGAATCGTCATTATACCGAATCAAATGCCTGGCAATACATCTGGTCGGTTCAGCACGACGTGAAAGGACTGATTAACCTTTTCGGCGGAAACAAGCCATTTATCGCAAAACTGGATACTTTTTTTGAGATGAGCCCCAATATTGCCCCTCCCAAATATGTAGGTGTAGTGGGTACTATCGGGCAATATGTTCAGGGTAATCAACCGTCGCATCACGTGGCGTACCTCTACGATTTTGCCGGCGAACCATGGAAGACTCAAAAGTGGGCAAGAGAAGTGACCGTAGAACTTTACCGAAGCGGCCCTGGAGGTTTATGCGGAAATGAAGATATGGGGTCACTCTCGTCATGGTACGTCCTTAGCGCAATGGGTATTTATCCGGTTACACCCGGCAGCCCTTATTACGCTATTGGCAGTCCGCTTTTTGGGCATGTCACCATCCAGCTCGCCAAAGGCAAGTCGTTCACCATTAACGCACTGCACAACTCCGCTGAAAATAAATACATCCAGTCAGTTATGCTCAACGGCACGCCACTCAACAGACCCTGGATTTCCCAGAAGGAAATTACCGACGGTGGTGTAATCAGCTTCGATATGGGGCCGATTCCAAATAAAAAGTGGGGAATTAATCCGGAAGATGCTCCCCCGTCAATGAGCAAATAGTGGATTATACATGTTAACTCACAAAAAGAAGCTGTTTTTAATGGAATGAATGACCATGAAATTGCTTATCTTTAGTTATTAAATTAAATTTAAACGATGTGGTTACTGCGATAAATGCGATCCCAAAGTCTGGAGTTCTTTCATTAATCTTAATTGGATTAATTTTAATCTCTTCAATTAGTTGCAAAAAAGAAGCATCAAACGAACCGGCGCCGGTTAAAGATATCGATGGTAATATTTACCATGAAGTTACTATTGGCGCTCAGGTTTGGATGGTTGAAAATCTGAAAACCACCAAATACCGAAATGGCGAACCAATAACAAATATTACAGCCGGTATCGAATGGCGCAATCAGGTTGAAGGCTCTTTTTGCTGGTACAACAACGAGGCATCCTACAAAAATGTCTATGGTGCGCTATATAACTGGCATGCTGTAAACGACAGCCGTAACATAGCTCCGGCAGGATGGCATGTAGCAAGTAATGCCGAATGGGTTACTTTGGTTAATTTTCTGGGTGGCGGTATTATTGCTGATGGCAAATTAAAAGAAACCGGTAATATACACTGGCTTAAGCCAAGCGTTACTGCAAATAACCAAAGCGGCTTTACTGCTTTGCCGGGTGGCTATCGAGGTGTGGAAGGTTCATTCTCGGATCTTGGTCTCCGGGTGTCGTGGTGGTGTTCAGATGATGATGGCAGCGCCTCCGCTCAGGGCAAGAGTATGGTCAATGATGCAAGTAATGTACTTACGGTTAACACCGATAAGACCGCGGGCTATTCTGTCCGGTGCATAAAGAACTAAGTGTTGCGGAGAACATTATTAGCTGACAACTACTTAAACAGGAAAAGCCCCGGTAAGGAGGCTTTTCTTGTTTATATTGGTTTCTGTTATTTTATAATCGGTGTCAGAACCAGATTCCTGTAAGCAACTTTCCCATGGTCACCCTGAAGATAGATCGGACCCGGTGAGAATACATCCGATTTCATTGCGCCTCCGGTAGGGCCATAAACAGGCTGATTGTCAATGATCTTTACTCCGTTCAGAATTACAGTAGCGTGGCGGTCGCACAATGTCATGTCCATCGTCTGCCAGGTTCCTGCAGGTTTCTCCGCAGCTACTGTGGGGGTAATACGGCTGTAAACTCCACCCATATTGTGCGGATCAAGTCCCTTTTGATAGGAATCAACAACTTGAATTTCATAGATACCCCGAAGATAAACTCCGCTGTTACTTCCTGCAGGTATATTTACCTCCAGTTTAAGATTGAAATCTTCAAATTCTGCCAGTGTTCTGAGATTTCCGTAGCTGACATGAGGTGCACCCTCTACCTGAACAGGATCATTCGACAGTATACCATCTTTGGCACTGAAACCATTCTTTTGTTTTTCGTTAATTAATTTCCATCCAGTTAGATCTGTGCCATTAAATAAGTTGATTGGAGTTCCAAATTTGAGTTTAGCCATATCCGGAGCAGGTGGAGGAGCAGGTAATTTTGTTCCTTCAAATGCTGCTGAATCAACTCCAATGCCATTGCGGTGCGGGCTCAGCAGAAAACCAACAATCTTGTCTCCTTTTCTCTCCACTTCCAGCCAGTTAGTCAACATTTGAGTGCGAATAGCCACACCTTTCTCGTCTTTTGTACGAACTGCATTGTCTGTGCGATTAACAATCAGGTATTTGTCCTTAACCAAATAAATCTGGGCTACAGGAACAACACTTCCGCCACCCCAAAGCAATCCACCATCAAGGTATCCGGTTTCCTGACGAACTTCAAGCCAGCCAACTCCTCCTTTTGCAATATCAATCGTCCATTGTCCTAAAAATTCACTGATATCAGTTTTTTGGACAGGTTCCACTTTGGGTTTCACATTACACGAAATGATTGTTAATGAAACCAAAACAGCTGCGAAATAAGTAAGAATAGTTTTCATTGAATTAAATATTAGGTGAAAATTTTAATAGGATTGCCGGGATCAATAATTCTGCTTCATTTAATTTCAGAAATCAATAATAGTGTTTTTTTCTCAAATAACAATGGCTTCTGGTTTCTTTGGTTTTTTATTTTTTCATTCACATTTAACAGCTGAAACAGTAGCTGCCGCGTTGCAACTGTTTGCATCATCCAACACAAATT
>CAYHDA010000327.1:0-4751 GCA_964355145.1 uncultured Mariniphaga sp. | reverse complement strand
GTCCATTAAAACCTGTATGCACTTTTCTGACATTCCCTTTCTTGTCAATAAAAATTGTAGTCGGGAAAGCAAAGATTCCGTTTAAAGCTGGAAGTGCCTTTGAGGCAGAAGCAGTACTGGATTGTCCCGCAAAGAGAATTTCATATTCGATATCCAGGCGTTCTTTTAATAGTGACAAGGATTTTTTTGCGGATTCAAAATCATTCTTTCGTTCAAATCCTAATCCGATAATTTCAACACCACGCTGTTTATTGGTTTTGTGCCAAGCAGATAAAAAAGCGTTTTCGTCAAGGCAGTTTGGACACCAGCTTCCCAGAAGGGTCACGATTGTGACTTTGCCCTTATATTTTGAATCAGCTAGGGAAATTATATTTCCTTCCAGATTTGGGAAAGAAAATTCTACAGATGAAAAACCTTCTTTGAGATGTGATACCAAATAAGGATCAGGCAATGCAGCTTTAGGATTACGCTTTCCCTCCAGCCTTGAGGTTTGGCGAAGCGTGACAAATTCACCCGAAAAAATGCTGTCGTTCAGTAATGAACCTTGTATCAGGTAGGGCGAAGAGCCGCCAAATGCAGATAAGGAAAAATTCTTCCCCTGAACTGTTCCTTCAAAAAAACGGTAATCGCCCGTTGGAGTAAGGATTGACCCGGTCACCTGTGATCCTTTTTGATCAAAGTTTCCAACTGCAATTTCCAAATTTCCTGAATCACCGATATTTATATCCCATGTGCCTGTCAACGAGATGGATGGAGGCTCCTTTCCTGCAGGGAATCGTGAAAAGGCTCCGTATTTTGCTTTAAATGGAATTGTGGTAATTTTCTTATCGCTGCTTTTTTTAATGTACTGTCCATCAAAGCTATTTTCAGTTAGTTTCCCTTTCAAGACGACATCATAAAGATCTATGGGAATTATAACCGAATCATTATTGATGATAATCTTGTTAACTTCAAAACGATCCGCCCCATTAATTAATGTTAAAGAAGTGGTGTCGGCACCTGTTCCTTTTACCTCAAATACAAAAGGAATCTGATATTCACGAACACTAAAATCGCCCTTCCACAATCCCTCTTTCATTGGTTTGACAGCTGGTTGACATGAGGCTGTTATTCCTGCGATAAAACAAAACACAATTGAATGGATCCAATTTATATTCTTCATAATTAGTAGTTTGAATGATTAGAATGGCGGAGTAAAGCACTGTTACCGGGGATAATAACGCAGCACTTTAAAACCGACAAGTTTTTGGCTTTTTTCATCCCATAGCCGCAATTTTAATGATCTGAGACTAGAGAAAAATGTGACAGGTTTAACTTCCTGAAAAATGGTATTTTCCTTGAAACAGAGAGGGAGTTTGTAATTGGGTATTCTTGGACTAAGGTGGTGGATGTGGTGAAATCCAATATTCCCCGTAAACCATTGCAATAACTTGGGCAGTTTGAAATAAGAAGATCCTTCGAGCGCTATATTTTTATAATTCCATTCGCCGGCACGAGCCCAAACTACGTTTTCATATTGATGTTGAACATAGAAAAGCCAAAGGCCATGTACCGAAGCGATATAAAGCACCGGTAACTGGATGAGCAGAAAAGCCTTCCATCCGATTGCCCAGATAACCAGGGAAATAAGGGCAATTATTGCGAGATTTGTCAGTTGAAGGTAAAGATGGTCTTTGAAATTCATATATTTTCTTGGGAATCTGTTCTGAAGCACAAAAACCAAATAAGGAGCTGCGCCAAAAAGAAAGATAGGATGCCGGTATAGCCGATACATAAAACGCTTCCACTTAGATAATTTTAAGAATTCTTCTACTGTAAGTGTTTTTACGTCGCCAACGCCACGCTTATCGAGATTGCCAACAGTGGCATGGTGTTCTTTGTGCTCGCGTGTCCATTTATGATAAGGAGTAAATGCCAGTATTCCGGTAATGATTCCGACAATACGACTGATAAGTTGAGACTTGAAGAAAGAACCGTGACCACAGTCATGGAAAATTATGAAAATTCTTACCAGAAAGCCTGCGGCGAATACAGCTAGCAGAAGTGTGAGCCAGTAAGAGATACTTAAACTCCACACCATGGCTCCCCAGAGTAAAAAATAGGGTATTACCGAATTAATAAGTTGCCACCAACTCATTACAGGATCTGAAAAGTTATATTTTGAGACAATCTCTATCCACGATGGGGTGGCGCTACTCTCTTTATTTGTATTAATATTCATAATTTATCCTCGTCATGATTTACCGCACTATTGAAAATACATAAGATCTGCCGAAGATTAGGTATTCATAAGAAAGCGATTATAATTGCACAAAGATAAGCTGTTTGCCTCGGAATTGTTACCGTTAAGGGCGTTTATTTTTTTGTTGTAAAGTATCAGAAAAAAGTTGTAAATTGGTTGTCGAAGGAGTTCAATCATAGCCTTGGCGGATATATTACACTATTCACGCTATATACAGTAGGATGAATTGAACTTAAAATCTTGTAGATACATTAAACAAACACTGCCGGACATGAAAAGAATAGTGATTTTTTGTGATGGAACCTGGAATACTCCTGACGAATCTGTAGATGGTAAACTCTGTCAGACCAATGTAGTTAAAATGGCTAATGCGCTTGCTCCTGTGTCACTTGACGGAAAGGTGCAATTACTTTATTATGATACCGGAGTTGGAAGTGAGGGGGGACTAATGACGCGCGTTTTCGACGGTGCTACCGGAACCGGAATCTCGGAAAATATTCTGCAGGCATATCGTTTTCTTATAAAAAACTATGAGCCAGGTGACGAATTGTTCTTTTTCGGGTTCAGCAGAGGCGCTTTTACAGTTCGCAGCCTCGCCGGGCTGATCAGAAATTCCGGAATTTTAAAATTGGAAAATATTGATAAGGTAAGCAATGCCTATAAGATTTATCGCTCGCGAAAACTTGAACATCAGCCACGTGAGGTAGAGGCCACGCTTTTTAGAAAAACGTTTGCAGTCGAAGAAAGGACAAAAATAGAATTTATAGGGGTGTGGGATACTGTTGGCGCTCTTGGTAATCCGCTTCTGCTGAATGGAATTCTGAGCAGGCGTAACGGATTTCATGATACTGATTTGTCATCAAGCATTCACCATGCCTATCATGCCCTTGCCGTAGACGAGAAAAGGAAAAATTTTGGAGCAACCTTATGGCACCAGCAAAAAGATACGAAAGATCAGGTTTTGGAACAGGTGTGGTTTCCTGGCGTCCATTCTGATGTGGGCGGAGGTTATATCGAAACAGAAGCAGGATTGTCTGATCTTGCATTAAGATGGATGCTGGATAAAGCACAGCGATGCAATTTGAACTTTGAACCCATTGCTGCGATTCCCAATCCGATGGGGTTGATGCATGAATCGTACACGGGCTATTACAAGTTGCAACCACCGTTATTTCGTCCGATTGAATTGGATAAACCGGGTAAGGGAAATACAAATGAAACCCTCCATTCATCTGTTATAGAGAGGTTTAAAAAGGATGAAGCCTATCGTCCAAAAAATTTAGTCCGCTATTTCATTCAGCATCCTTTTTAAACCAAATTTTTTCATTGCTTTTATCTTACGACTTGGGGCAAAGTCTGGTCGGATTTATGAGGTGCCGGTTATCTGCTTCAATTCATCCGGATTTTGTTATTTTTGTTTAAAATTAAGGCGATGTGGAATAGAATTAATCAGTTACGAGAGGAATACATAGATCAGCGGATTGCGGATTCGATCGATTATGAGAAATTTTGTATGATTTCCATTGTTTATAATTCCTCTAAAATCGAGGGGTGTTCACTCTCGGAAACTGAAACGAAGGTGTTGATTGAACACAATATTACTGCGCAAGGGAAACCGCTCACCGATCATTTAATGGTCAAAGATCATTACAATGCGTTTTTAAGGGTAAAGGAGGAGGCTAAAAAGAGAAGAGAAATTTCTGTTGATTTTTTTAAAGAGATCAATGAGCTGGTGATGAAGTCAACAGGGGGAATCGTCAGAACAGCTTCGGGGGATTTTGATACTTCAGCAGGAGATATCAGATTGGCACAGGTTTATGTAGATTCGAAGTATTTTCCCCATTTTGCGAAGGTTCCTGAATTATTGCACCAATTGGCTGATCAAATAAATAGTAGAATCGGGAATGTTAATGGTCACGAAATTTTAAAACTTGCTGCAGATCTACACTATAACTTTGTGAATATACATCCATTTGGAGATGGGAATGGTCGAACTGCAAGATTATTAATGAATTATATTCAATTGTATTGGAACGAGCCGCTTATTAAGATATTTACGGAAGATCGTGCTGAATACATTGATGCACTCAACGAAACTGAAAATCAGGCAAATCCAGATATCTTTAGAGAATTTATTTGTCGGCAGCAAATAAAATTTTATGTAGCAGAATTGGAGAAGATCAAGAAGATTAAATCCGGATATTCATTGCTTTTTTAATTGGAGAAGAGATGGAATTAAGAAAAGATATCTTGAAAATCAGCAAAAAATCGCGGTTCCGGATCATTATGGGGATGGGATTTTTCCTGATCGCCATTTTCTGGGTGGCTGACCGGGCTTTTGAATATCACGATATTCGCCCGTTTGACTGGCTCTATTTTAGTTTTTTCATTTTCTCAGGGATCATCCATACCTATGAAGGTTTCGTTGCATTTACAGCTAAAACTAAATTAATAGACCATTATGAGAAAACCTTGGGTGCTTACCATTTCAAAAATCAACGAATGATAA
>CAYHDA010000326.1:0-4754 GCA_964355145.1 uncultured Mariniphaga sp. | reverse complement strand
TGGCTCATATTGGCCAGGAAGGCTGATTTGAGGCGGTCGCTTTCTTCGGCATGTTCCTTGGCAATAATTAGTTCCTGCTCGGCCAGCTTACGCTCGGTGATGTCCATTACCGTTCCGTTCATTTGATTTGGCTGCCCGGCAATATCTTTATAAACCTTCCCCCCACAGGCGATCCAATGAATTGTATTGTCTGGCCAAAGTATCCTGCATTCAAAATCCAGGCGGCCCTTTTCGAATACATTATCGAAGGCCTTGCGTGTAGCTTCCCTGTCTTCGTCAATAACATGTTCAAGCATTTTTTCCTGTCCCCATGAAGCAAGCTTTTCCTTGTATCCAAAGATCTGATCATGTTTCAGATCCCTGACGGAGACCTCTTTTATATGCTCGGGATCTTCTATCAGATCATGGGTCCAGATTCCGATCTGACTTGCTTCCAGACATAGCTCAAGACTGGCTTTGACGCTTTTCAGTTCTTCCTCTGCCAGCTTTCGTTCGGTGATATCTTCGAAAATAGTGGCAAAATATCCAATTTCAGGACAATAAGCGACAATACTAAAATGCTTATTTAATACAGATGCAAAATTTTCAAATTGAATACTTTCACCTGTTAAAGCTATTTTCCCATATATTTCAGCCCAATGTTTATCGTTTTTAGGCATTACTTCCAATACTGTTTTTCCAATTATATCTTTGGATTTAAGTCCGGTTAGACGTTCAAATGCCGGATTTACATTTATAAAAGTGTAATCGAAAGGATTGTTATTTTCGTCAAGAATTATTTTGTGATAGGCAAAACCATTAATCATTTCGTTGAATAGTGAAAAGTATTTTTTTTCGGTTTCTTCGGAGTGTTCTTTTGCCTTGATTAATTCTTGTTCTGCCTGTTTGCGCTCGCGATCACTGTCGGTCAGCTTGAGCTGAGTTTCCTCCAACCACGCCAACACACTGTTTTTCGGAAGACTCTTATCTGTGATGGTGGAAGAAAAGTCCCCGCTGCCTATTCTGGCGATGCGAGCATTGACCTCAACCAAACTGCCACCCAGGGTTTCACCCAAGGCAATATAGGTGCGCCAGAGCATGAGCATCAGTACCAAGCCGATGAGACCAAACAGATAACTGTATATCAATGAGCTTCTTTTGGCTTGATGGACTTCCTGAAGCGTGCGTTGGTCTATCAGTACGAAAAAGTCATAAATAGGCCTCATTACAGTGACTTTTGCCTGATGATATTTATCGTCATACAGCATCCGAACCGCAAGTGCCCGATTCGCGACGGCCTCCGACCCGGTGGCCTCGACCAGTTTCATCGCCTCGTATTCCGGGATGGTCATCGCATCGGAATTTGCCTTGGCCTCAGCCAGTTTTCCTAATTCCTGGCTGGTGAACCCGGCCTTCTGCATCAACTCCAGCAACGGAATAGCCGACTGATTGCCTCGCGGTGCCGGGTTCTTCTCCAACACCAGGTCCCAGTATGGCCTCGAGTAATTTTCCGGGCGGGGTTTCTTCCCGTCGCGGATGTCGAGTATGTCCTGAAAATATTTTTTGTAAACGGGGTTGCCGGTCGCCACATAGGTCCGAATCATACGGGTCAGGTCATCTCCGGACTGGCGCAGCTCGTCTGCCAGCTGATAGGATCGATACCTGAGTTCGTTGGCGCGATCAATCAGTCGCACCGACTGTATGTAGAGAGCAAAAACCGCGGCGAGGAGAATGCTCAGGAACGCCGAAATCATGATATTGCGGGTAAACCGGATAAGTCTGTGACCAAAAATACTCCACCATGAGCCTTGGATAATCACTGCACCCAAAACCGCAAACAGGATCACAGTCGGCAGCGCCATCATAGTTACCCCTTCCCATCCATAGATGCGGAGGTTTGGCGTGACGTATGATAGCATTTCAATCACTGCCACCACTGTTATCACTGCACCGATAAAGAGAGATGCACTCATGGTCTGGTTCGTCTGGCGTGGGCGGCGGGCGAACTCCCATGCCGCTGCGAACAGCATGAAACAGAATGCCGTGTCCGGTGCCATTCGGCCCAGGTGCGACGTTCCCACCGCGCCTGAGGGTTCAGGAAACAGCCATTGATCGAAGCCGGGATTCCACCCGAAGACATATTCACAAAGCGATAACAGCCCGATCAACCCGGCAGACAGGGCGCAGAATCTGGAGAAGCGCGAAAGGAGGATTGAGCGTTGAGCGTTATGGGTTGAGAACACCAACAACGCGATCCCTGTCAGGATGAAGGCGACCGCCGTATTAGGTTTCATGGCCACCCAGCCCGGCAATACACTCTTCAGTGCTGCAATATCCAGCGCCCAGCCGAGCATGACGAGCAACCCAATAGTTGATATGAGAATGCCAGCCATCAGGATTGTGACATTTCCAGCATAATGATCTGTGCGGTTAGAATTATTCATGGTGTATATTTTAGCATTGGCTATAACGATACTATATCAGTGTTCAGCTTTTCCACTTATCGTTTGAAATGCTCTTGAATTAACCGCAGTAATTCATCTTTGTCAATGGGTTTCGAAAGATATTCATTACATCCGGCTTCTATGGCCTTTTGCCGGTCGCCTGAAAGTCCATAGGCCGTTTGGGCAATAATGATCACATCCTTATTAAATTGCCGGATCTGACGGGTGGTATCATATCCATTCATCCCGGGTATTCTGATATCCATCAGAACCAGATCAATGTCAGGGTTATCACGGTAAGCCTCAATGGCTTCAATTCCGGTTTTTACGTGTAAAACTTCATGGTTGTCCTTTTTGAGCATTGTGGTGATCAGGAAATCCGAGGTTTCATCGTCTTCGACAAGTAATAATTTCAGGTTTTTAATTTGAACTTTTTTATCTTCTGCAGAAACAACCTTTATTAAGTTACTTTGTGCCTGCCTCTCAGGAATGAAAGGAATTGTGAAGTAAAATGTTGAACCTTTACCTTCTTCACTTTCGACCCAGATTGTTCCTCCCAGCATTTCAACATACGATTTCGCAATAGCTAATCCCAGCCCGGCGCCCTGGTAAGCATGCGTATCTAAAATATCAGCCTGGATAAAACGTTCAAATATGGCCTCCTGCCTGTTTTTAGCAATGCCCATGCCTGTGTCTTTCACAAAAAATTGAAGAGATGCAGCATCCTGCGTCTTAACCATATCATAACCAAATTCAATGGCACCTTCGCTGGTGTATTTAATGGCATTTTTGACAAGGTTGGTCAAAATAGCAAAGATTTTTTCCCGGTCTGTTACTATGAGAGCTTCCTTTGCCGGCAGAGAATTTTTAAATAAAAGATGCATTCCCTTATTTTCCACCTCTGGTTTAAAGAAGGTATAAATGTATTCGATTTGTTCGTTGACATTAGATTCCTTAAGGTCAACTTCCATCAGTCCCGATTCAATTTTTGAAATATCAACAATATTGTTGATGATATTGAGCATGCGGGCACCACTTTTCTCGATGATGCTGATGTACTTCTGCTGCTCCTCGCCTGTAAGTTCAGGTTCCTTCAGCAAGTCGGCAAAACCTAAAATGCCATTCATGGGGGTGCGGATTACGTGGCTCATGTTGGCAAGGAAAGCGGATTTGAGGCGGTCGCTTTCTTCGGCATGCTCTTTGGCTTTGATCAATTCCTGCTCAGCCAGCTTTTTTTCAGTGATATTTTCGTGCATCAAAACAAACCGTTCGGGTTTTCCGGTACTATCATTCAATGGAAAAATAAGTGCACGAATCCAAACCGGATTATCCGGATAATCAGGGGAAATATCCTTTGGATTGTAATAGGTGTCAGGAAGATGAGCTACTTCGCCACTTTTAGCAAGCAAAATTAACTTCTCAAACTCCGGGCTTTTTCCCATGAGGTCTGCAAAAATTGAAAAGTCGGGCGGTGGGAATGCGCCAAAAAGTTTAATATATGCCGGATTTCCGGTGATCGTATAACCCTCTTTATCAACAATTTGAATGGATAACGGATTTTTCTCTACAATATCCTCAAACATTGCTTCAGCATGCTTTCGGGCGGTGATATTCTCGTGCATTAAAACTATTCTTTCGGGCACCCCGTTGCTGTCATTTAAGGCAAATCCAGTTGCCTTGATCCAGGCCAGCACATCAGGAAAGGAAGGATCAACGTCATGGGCATTGAAATAAGAGTCGGGAAAGTGCACAATCTCACCGTTTTTAATCTGTTCAAATAATTCTCCCAAACCTTGTTCTAATAATTGGGTATCTTTAAAAATTGAATAGTCGGCAGGGGGGGTGGCACCAAAAAGCTTGGTGTGTGCCGTATTGGTTTGAATCGTATATCCATCCAGATTCAGTATTTGAATTGACAATGGATTTTTTTCGATAATGTCCTTGAATATCGCTTCCGACAGATTGCGTGAAGTAACATCCAAGGCAGTAACCGTCAAGCCTTTGTGAATATCGTCTGCAAAGATCGGGCTTGATGAAATCAGTACATCTATTATTTTTCCGTCTTTTTTCCGCCATTTAGTTTCAACCATACCGGAGCCGGTGTCATTTATTTGCCGGTATATCTCCTTTCCGACATAATCAAATTCATCTTTCGAAGGATAGAGTATCCGCACGCTTTGTCCTATAAGGTCGCTCTCCGGGTAACCGGTAATTTCCAATAACTTCTGGTTAACCTCAGTTATTACTCTGTCTTTTACTACTCCTATTCCTGTTGGTGCGGCAGAAAATATACTTTGAAATCTGTTCCTGCTTTCTTCGGCTTGTTCTTTG
>CAYHDA010000325.1:0-4763 GCA_964355145.1 uncultured Mariniphaga sp. | reverse complement strand
GCTTTCGAATTGAAATAAACCTTTTGTCCATAAAATATAATTATTGGCATCAACGCTCTTTAAATTAATTGATTGAATAGTCCGATCGAAAGAAGCCAACTGACCGGGGACCAACTCCGTAACTTTATCAAATAACCCTGCATTGTTCCTTTCCATACTTACCTTTCCCTCTGCCAATACTGTCTCAATTATATTATCAGCAGAATAGGCAGATATATTAAACCGTGTTCCCAGCACTTTTACGCGCAAGTCGTTCAATTGGACGATAAAAGGATGCTGCAGATCTTTTTTTACATCGAAATAAGCCTCGCCGACTAAAAAAACCTCCCTTGTTTTGCCTGAAAAATTTTCAGGATAAATCAACCGGCTGCCTGCATTGAGAAAAACTCTGGTTCCGTCAGGCAGCAATACTTCCGATGTTTTGCCATATGGAATAATCAACTGGTTCATTGCTAGTTCTGCAGTCGGTTTGACTAGCTCAGCATTTATAGTATCGTTGTTAACGACTAATTTACCATCAGTCCGGTATTGAATAACTGATTTACTGTTCTTTAATAATATATCTTTCCCATTGGCACGTATTAGTTTAGCAACATCTCCGGGAACTGTTTCTGCCAATTTCTGAGAAAAACGTTGGGGATTAAACTGATTTTGTTTATAGAAAAGCAGTACGCCAAAAGAGAAAAACAAAATTGCCACAGCGGCATATTTCATAAAACCCACTACCAGTTTTCGGATTCTGCGGGAATGGGACTTCTCTTCAACCTGTTTTAATACTTTGGCGAACAAAAGAATTTTGGCTTCTTCGGTCAATACATTGTTTGTTGTACGGAAGTTTCTCAACAGGTTACGGGCAAGATGAATATTCCGCCTCTCCTCAGGATTATTCGTTTCAAACTTGCTCCACCACTCTTCCAAATCCTTATCGGGCTCGAATACCCAAGCGATAAAGTTTTTATTTTCGATGTATTTACTAAGTTGTTCCATGATTTGGCGGCCGTTATAATACTAAAGGCATCGAACAACTAAAATATGGACAGATTTTTTAACTTTTTTTAATAAAAAATGCAAGCAAGAGTATATTGCCCTCATTTCCAATGCCTTCACGAACTGTTTTTAATGCACGATAAACCTGCTTCCGAACCGATTCGACTGTGATCTTGAGAATAACCGCAATTTCCTCATATGCTAAGGATTCATTAAAACGGAGATAAACCGCCTCTTTTTGTTTGGCAGGGAGCTGGTTTAGTGCATTTATTACTTTTCTGCTGATCTCCTTTTCCCTTTCCTTCTCCATAATCTGAAATTCAATGCTGTATTCAGGTTCAAAATCAACATTTTCGTTGAAACTATAGGTAATTCTTCTGTCCGCCTTTATTTTTTTAATAAGGGTTCTTTTTAAAGCTAACAACAAGTAAAATCTCAGGTTTTCAGGAGAAATTTTTATTTTATTCCGTTTTAGAAAGAGCTCCAGAAAAAGTTCCTGAAGTGCATCTTTTACAGTTTGTTCGTTTTTGCAAAGTTTTGTACCATAGCTATAAAGTTTATCGATATGAAGATTATATAGTACAGCAAAGGCTCCCGGCTCTCCGGATTGAAAGCGGATCCATACATCTTCTAAATAATTTTCACTGACTTCTTTTGTCATTTTTGTAGTTAGCAGCAATTTAGACCTTTCCCAAATTGGGATTCGTATGCTAAGGGGTTAATATTCCTCCTCTGAAAATTTATCTATGATGTACATTTTCTGTGGGTTTCTCTTTAAAGGAGAATATATCGGGATCAATAGTACAAAAAATATTGTAGGAAGTGATCAATTATAAGTTATGATAAACAATTTGACGACTGAAATTGAAAAACAAAAGAGTTAAAAAATTATCCGGTTGGCAGATCTGCAAGTTGTCAGGTTATTTTTTCAGCCACATTCGTTCGATATCTTCGAGTGATTTACCTGTTGTTTCAGGAACCAGTTTCCAGGTAATATAGAGATAGGGAATGCACATCAAACCAAATAACCAGAAAACTCCCGCGGGTGAAAGCGTTGTCATCAGCCATGGGGTCAACTGACCGATCAGAAAAGTCCCGATCCACAGGGAGAAGCCGGCAGCAGACATTGCCAGACCACGTACTCTCGCCGGGTACATTTCTGAGAGCAGCACCCAGATCACCACACAAATCGACAATGCACAGCTGAAAATATAGATCAAAATCAAAATCAGTAAAGAAACAGGAGGAACAACGTTTGAACTCTGGTTCAGAATAAAATAAAATCCGATAAGGATCAAAGACACAATCATACCCGTAACACCATAATAGACAAGCTTCTTCCGACCGATCTTATCAATTACAGCCATAGCGAGTATCGTTGATCCAAAATTTACCAATCCTACTATTACCTGATAAAATAAGGAATCTCCTTCTGAAAGTCCGGTTTGCTGAAAGATAGACGGTCCATAATACAAAACTGCATTTACACCCATAAACTGGCCCAAAATTGCCAGACTGACCCCAATAAACAGCGCGATCCGGAAGCCAGGCTGCAGCAATATTTTCCAGTCCGATTTTTCTTCCGACTGGATAAGGTTCTTCAAATCAGCAATCTGTTCATTCGCTTTCTCTAAGCCGTAAATGCGTTTAAGTGTCTTAAGGGCAGCAGTCTCTTTTGACTTAAGAACCAGCCATCTCGGACTTTCGGGAATAAGAAAAAGAATACAAAAAAAGAGCAAGGCTGGAACTGATTCGGCACCCAGCATTCCCCGCCATGTTTCGGTCACAATATATTTACCCCAGAATCCACTGATTGCTCCGGCTTCCTTCATATGAACCGCATATTCACTGATGGCATAATTAACCAGATATGCTCCTACAAAACCAATGGTAATGGCCAATTGATACAAAGACACCAAGGTTCCGCGATAGCGTGAAACTGAAATTTCAGAAATGTATAACGGTGATATCACTGAGGCCACACCAATTCCAACGCCGCCAAGGATACGGTACAGAACCAAATCAGAAATACTTTCGGACACCATGCAACCGATTCCGGAAGTGGTAAAAAGTATCGCTGAAAAGATGAGAACGCCTTTTCGGCCAAAATAATCACTCAGTTTGCCTGCTACAGCAACGCCAATGATTGAACCCACCAATGCACATCCAACATACCATCCTGTACTCACGTCATTTAAACCGAATTGCGCAGAAACGCTGCCAATTGTTCCTGAAATTACAGCGGTATCATAACCAAACAGAAATCCGCCAAGTGCAGCGACAGTTGCCAGAAAAATAACATACAGGATATTTTCCTCTTTATGTTGAATGATCATATATTTATGCTTTGAGATATTATCACTTTCTAAAATACTCTTTGTAACGGTTATATAAATGTCCGGCCTGTGGATATGACGATTGAGGACTCATAAAATGTGAAAATTCGAATGTGATCCCTTTATCGTATCCGGCTTTGGCAGCGGCTTCAAGTTTCATCCGCAGCTTATCAAATTTAATAGGCAAAAATTTAATTGGCATATCGCGGTCGAAGGTTTCGGCATTGGTCCAGCACTTCATTTCGTATTTGTCTGCCAGCTTTTTATTTACCGAAAAGAAAGCATCCAGCTCATCATAATCAATGTGGCCATCCTGAAAGGCACACGCATCCACCACATCGTGAATGCCATCAAAAATCTCATCCCACTCCCGCTCATGATCCCGAACAGAAACTGCATTTTCCTTTGTTAAACTGGTCCCGGCTGCTTCCACCGATTTTTTACCATCAATCCAAGGTGAAATAAACGTTGGCAATCCGCCGGAAACATCCTTGCATTGCCTTCCCATTGCACGAAAAGCATTGATAGCTCCGCGTGTTTTACGGCTTATTTCACCACTGATATACCAACCCTGAAAACTCTTGTATTTGCTTCCGTACTTTTTCCAGACCTCATCAATCACATATTTATTGTCTTCAATTTCCCAGCTCAGATCTCCGGTATCCCAATATTTTCCCGAGTCATACAATCCGAAGTAAAATTTCATTCCGTACTTATCTGATAAACGGAGGTACATATCCACCAGATCAACAGAAGGCATATAACAATTGTGCTTTTTTATGAGGTACTCAGACGGATAGGTGATGAACCTTCTGTATCCGGAACGGATCATGATCACAGTGTCGATACCGATAGCTTTCATATTGGCAAAATCGTTGTCCCACTCTTTCTCACCCCAGTTCTGATGGGGAATATCGTGCGAAATTTCATCCAGAAAAGTACCTGTGATCCTGAGTCCTTTTGCGCGGGGTACGATTAGTCTGCTCTCAGATGCAGAAAAAACAGAATTTTGCACTTCACTATCAGCCATCCCTGCCAGAGGCACTGTCAACGCAGCCACTCCTGAAAGTGAAGCTTTTTTTAAAAAATCCCGACGTGAATTTTCATTTTTCAACATAGTCGTTTATTTTAGTGAACAAATGTGTGAATAATTGTTACCTGGCTTTTGTTACGGATTACTTTTAACTTGTAAAGGGTTACGGGTTACTTGTTACGCATAAAATCCATTTTTATTCCAGTATTTTCCAAATTTCATATAAACCCCTTGGGACATGAAAGCACCCTTTCCATTTACCCCCTTTTAGTTCAAGCAGAGGTTCGCCCTGCCTGTTAAGGTAACCGAACCACTCAGGATATTCAGGATCTTTAAAGTGTGTCCAGGTGTATTCGTGAAGGATTTCAAACCAATTTTTGCAGGCTACGTTTCCGGTGAGCCGGTAT
>CAYHDA010000324.1:1406-4790 GCA_964355145.1 uncultured Mariniphaga sp. | reverse complement strand
TTCACTTTTATATAATTTTTAGATGGTTGGATGAAATTCGAATCGTTCATTCAAGACTCGTTTTAGAACCAATGTATTTTTTTGTGTTTGCTTAAGATGTATGCAATAGTCTTTTAATGTCTGCGTCCGGAACCACCGCCGCCGCCACTACTGCTTCCACTGCTGCTTCCTCCGCTGCTTCCACCGCTGCTGCTGCCTCCGCCTCCGGAGAATGATGATCCACTGCTATTTGAAGGACTGCTTTGGTAGGTGCTGCCACCTGAAGTCCCGCTGCTTCTTGAAGGTGTACTCGCCGGTGCAGTGTAGCTGGAACCGCTGGAACTGCTCGAACTTGATCCCCTTTGATAGGAACTGCCCGAAGATGACCTCCCTGAAGTTGCCGGACTGGATGAGCTCTGACTTTGTGGCCTGGAATAACGGTTAACAGGATCACTGCCCGACTGTGCAGAAGAAGATGGTCTGGTGTATTGACGGGTTGTCCCGCTATTGTAATTTGACTGAATATTTGTTCTTGGTCTCGAATAAGTAGGGGTGTAGGTTTGTGTATTGCCTGATGATGAACTTTGTCTGACCCCCTGACTGCCCTGAGCAGGTGAAGCTACCCTTTGCTGTGAAATTCCGGAAGACTGACTTCTGCGCAGATTGGTCATGATTTCTGTGTTTCTGGTTCTTCCGGACTGACCTGAAACGTTCGTTCCCGAATTTCTGTTGATATTTGGATCAACGGTGTAACGTGTTCCGGCCTGTCGGGTTGAACCTGTTCCTGCCGTTCCCGCTGCCTGCCGTCCTGTTGTTGTTCCTCCGTTGTTAATAACACCTGATGATCGGCCATTCAGTGTACGGCCTCCTGAGTTTACAGCCGATGATGATGAGCCAATTGCAGCACTTCTCGATCCGCCATATCTTACAGCATTCGAGCGGCCTGCTCCGGTTTGGTTTTGCCGTCCAAAGTAGCGTTCGCGGGAATTGATAACTGTGCCTCCCCATAAGCCGCCACCATAGCCGCCACTATATCCCATACCATAATATCCGCCGTATCCGCCGTAACCGTAGTATCCGCCATATCCGCCGTAGCCGTAATATCCGCCCCATCCGCCAAATGGATACCATGGATCGTACCAGCCGCCATAACCGCCATAACCGCCGTAACCCATGCCATAACCCATTCCGTAACCCATTCCGCCATATCCGCCAAAGCCCAAGCCCCAGTTAAAACCCCATCCCGGTGAATAATACGAATCCCAGTAAGGATCGTAAGCATAAGGATTATAAAAAGTCCTGATCCGGGTTGTATAACTGACCTCTTCATCATCATTGTAATTATCGATAAAGAATTTTGCCTCTTCATCCGATTCATAAATGGTGTCAGCATCTGTTTCACCATCATTGAAGGCATAACTATCGCTTTTGTCATTCTTGAGATAGTTGTCAACGATCTTTCCTGCCTCTTCCTGCCGCAATCCGGAGATGGTCGTCGACCGCCTGGCTGGCTGTTCCTGCTGCGGAGTATCACTCACAATAACAGGCGGATGATCGCCCGGAGAATAATAAATATCGTCGGAATAACTACTTGATGTAACCATAGAGCCTGTTGTGCAGGCACTTGCGATAAGTGCTATGGCTGAGAGCAGTTTGACATTTGTTTTCATGATTTGTTATTTTTTATATTAAAAAATCCCTGAACTTTTCGTTATTTTGCGAATCGGTTTCGTCAATTCTAATGCAAATATTATACCAAAAAATCAATAATGGCAAAAGTTCTCACTACAAAAGAAGAAAATTATTCTCAATGGTACAACGATTTAGTCGCAAATGCTGATTTAGCTGAAAATTCAGCAGTGCGTGGCTGTATGGTAATCAAACCTTACGGATATGCGATATGGGAAAAAATGCAGGCCCAGCTTGATAAAATGTTCAAGGAAACGGGTCATGTGAATGCCTATTTCCCCCTTTTTATTCCCAAATCCTTCTTTTCAAAAGAGGCTGCTCATGTGGATGGTTTTGCCAAAGAATGCGCCGTTGTAACCCATTACCGGCTTAAAAATGACCCTGACGGAAAAGGCGTAGTGGTCGATCCTGATGCAAAACTCGAGGAAGAACTGATTATTCGTCCCACTTCCGAAACAATTATATGGAGTACCTATAAAAACTGGATTCAATCTTACCGTGATCTTCCCATTCTTTGTAATCAGTGGGCAAATGTAGTACGATGGGAAATGCGTACCCGGATGTTCCTCCGCACTACCGAATTCCTTTGGCAGGAAGGGCATACCGCCCATGAAACCAGTCAGGAGGCATTGGAAGAAACTGAAAAAATGATCAATGTTTATGCAACCTTTGCAGAAGATTTTATGGCTATCCCGGTTATCAAAGGAGCCAAATCGGCTAACGAACGTTTTGCAGGCGCACTGGAGACCTATACCATCGAGGCATTAATGCAGGACGGAAAGGCTTTGCAGTCAGGAACTTCCCATTTTCTGGGACAAAATTTTGCCAAGGCTTTCGATGTTCAGTTTGCTGCCCGTGACGGAAAGCTCGATTATGTATGGGCAAGCTCATGGGGCGTTTCCACCCGTCTGATCGGTGCCTTGATTATGGCTCATTCAGATAATAATGGTCTGGTCCTTCCTCCTAAACTCGCTCCTTACCAGGTAGTTATCGTTCCTATTTATAAAAACGCAGAACAGCTGGCCGAGATATCGGTAAAAGTTGAAGAGGTGATGACCAAACTTCGGGCACGTGGAATAAGTGTAAAATACGATAACCGCGACACGCAACGTCCGGGTTGGAAGTTTGCCGAATATGAATTGAAAGGTGTTCCTGTTAGACTGGCTATCGGTCCGCGCGATCTTGAAAACGGCTCGATAGAAGTCGCACGCCGCGATACACTCGAAAAATCGGTCGAAAAACTTGACAACATCGATCAGGTAGTGGAAGATTTGCTTGATGCGATTCAGAAAAATATTTACAGCAAAGCTTTTAATTTCAGGGCCGAAAATACCACCGTCGTTGATTCATACGATGAATTTAAAACGTTGCTCAATACCAAAGGTGGATTTTTTCTTGCCCATTGGGATGGAACAACAGAAACCGAACTACGGATCAAAGAGGAAACCAAAGCAACTCTTCGCTGCATTCCGTTCGGGGGCGACGAAGAAGAAGGAAAATGCATGGTTACCGGCCTTCCTTCAAAACGAAGGGTGATTTTTGCACTGGCATATTGAGAATTAGGAATTAGGAATTAGGAATTAGGAATTGAGAATTAAGTCCGCCAGCGTTCGACTGAGCTCACGCCGAAGTCTGGCGGAAGGAATTAGGAATTAGGAATTACGTCCGTCAGCAGACGGAAGGAATTAAAAAAGACGAATGGAGAATAAAGTTGTT
>CAYHDA010000324.1:0-1306 GCA_964355145.1 uncultured Mariniphaga sp. | reverse complement strand
ACGTCCGTCAGCAGACGGAAGGAATTAAAAAAGACGAATGGAGAATAAAGTTGTTGAACGTTTTTTGAGATATGTCAGAACGAATACCTGCTCCGATGCAACAAGCGGCACAACACCAAGTTCTCCCGGTCAGCTGGAATTTGCCAAAGCACTTGAAGACGAATTAATAGAAATTGGTCTTCATGATGTTGAAGCCGATCAGTACGGATATGTATATGCCACCTTGCCGGCCAATATTGACGGGCCTGCTCCGGTTGTTGGGTTTATCTCACACATGGATACAAGCCCGGATTTTACAGGAAAGAATGTTTTTCCACAAATAATAGACCATTATCCGGGTGGCGATATTCTGCTGAGCAAATCAAAAAACATCGTGCTTTCACCATCGGTATTTCCGGATTTAAACGCGTATATTGGTCAGAGATTGATTGTTACAAATGGTAAAACCCTCCTGGGTGCCGATGATAAAGCCGGAGTGGCCGAGATTGTTACAGCCATGGAATATCTGGTCAATCATCAAGAGATCAAACACGGAACAGTGAAAATTGCTTTTACACCCGACGAAGAGATCGGGGAGGGGGCAGATCATTTTGATGTTGAGAAATTTGCTGCCTCCTTCGCTTATACCATCGATGGCGGTGAAGTTGGAGAGCTCGAATACGAGAATTTCAATGCCTCAGGGGCTAAGATTGTTATTCATGGTTCGAGTGTTCATCCCGGATATGCCAAAGGGAAGATGAAAAATGCGATATTGATTGCCAATCAGCTCATCGCCATGCTCCCGGCTAATGAGGTTCCTGAACAAACCGAAGGGTACGAAGGATTTTACCATGTTACAAAGTTGAACGGATCGGTTGAGCTGGTTACCATTGAATTTATACTGCGTGATTTTACCCTTGAAGGGATTGGTAAACGTAAGCAGTATTTGCAATCGGTTGTGAAGATGATCAACAGCGAATACGGAAAAGGAACGGCTGAAGTTGCAGTAAAAGACCAGTATCTCAATATGCGTGAGATGATTGAGCCGGTAAAATACATCGTCGATGTAGCGGCTGAGGCCATCACAGAAGCGGGTGTAGAACTGAAGATTGTACCCATTCGTGGGGGAACCGACGGGGCAAGGTTGTCATATATGGGACTGCCTTGTCCTAATATTTTTGCCGGAGGGCATAATTTCCACGGAAGGTACGAGTATATTCCTACGCCGTCGATGGCCAAAGCGTGTGAGGTAATCGTTAAAATCGTCGAAAAAGTGGGGTTACTCGAAGGCTGATGCCCAGGTTATCTTAAATAAATATTTCGGTGC
>CAYHDA010000323.1:0-4815 GCA_964355145.1 uncultured Mariniphaga sp. | reverse complement strand
TATTCCGGAGGCCAGCTGACCGACTGGGCAGGTCACCATATCGATATCGCACAATGGGGACTTGGAATGGAGCGCTCCGGCCCGGTTGAAATTTCCGGGAAAGGGGTTTACCCAAGAGAGGGACTTTACAACGTTCCTGTCGAATACGATTTCAACTGCAAATATGCCAATGGAATTGAGATGAGAGTTGCCAATTCATCACAATTGCCATTGAAAAGAGGTGGCGCTACCTGGTTCGGCGAAAAAGGCTGGATCAATGTTGACCGTGGAAGATTTATAGCCTCAGATCCTAAGATTCTGGAAGAGGTAATCGGCGAAAACGAGTTCCATACTTACAAAACTCCAACCAACCATTGGGGAAATTTCCTCGACTGTGTTAAATCAAGAGAAGAAACAATTGCCCCTATCGAGGTTGCACATCGTTCCATCTCCGTCGGTTTATTAGGCGAAATTGCGATGACCACAGGACAGAAAATCCAATGGGATCCTGTAAAAGAAGAAGTTATTGGAAATCCAATAGCAAGTCGCTTATTGACCCGACCATATCGTCAACCATGGAATTTACCAACAATTTAAATTAAACTCAAAATGAGAAAACAATATCTTTTAGTCTTAGTTTTTGCCGGATTAGTTGCCCTTTTCAGCGCATGTAAAATGGGCGCAGAGTATAAAGCTCTGATTGTTACCGGACAAAATAATCATAACTGGAAAGCCAGTTCCCCGATTTTAAAGCAACTGCTCGAACAGACCGGACTGTTCAGTGCAGATATCGCTACATCTCCTGATAACAAAGGGGATATAAATACTTTTGAACCCAATTTTTCCAAATACGATGTCGTGGTGATCGACTATAACGGAAAATCATGGTCTGAAAAAACTCAAAAGGCCTTTATTGATTATGTCAGCAATGGTGGGGGTGTAGTGATTTATCACGCCGGAGATAACGCTTTCCCTGAGTGGAAGGAATATAACGAGATTATCGGATTAGGAGGATGGGGAAACCGTTCTCAAAAGGATGGTCCATATGTCTATTATGCCAACGAAAAAATGGTTATAGACACTGCTGCCGGCAGAGGTGGATCTCATGGTAAAAGACAGGAATTTGAAATAAGAATGCGGAACACTGAACATCCGATCACCAAAGGATTACCATCACGATGGATGCACGGGAGTGACGAATGCTACAGCGAGTTAAGGGGTCCCGGCAAAAACATGGAGATCCTCGCTACCGCTATGTCTCAAAAAAATGCAGGAGGCTCAGGTCGCCACGAACCAATGCTGATGACCCTCAGCTACGGAAAAGGGAAAATTTTCCATACCGTGCTCGGTCATGCCGATGAACTTGGCGGTCCAGCTATGGAGTGCACAGGATTTATCGTTACTTTCCAGCGCGGTGCCGAATGGGCAGCATCCGGAAAAGTGACCCAGAAAGTTCCTTATGACTTCCCTAATGCCGCATCATCATCTTTAAGAACAGGCTTTAAGGAGTTGACATTGGAAGACGACCTCGCAAAAATCTCGAATTACGACATCACCAAAAGCACAAAATATTTTGTCGATCTGCAGAGTCGTATCCGTAACGAGGCCAAAACACCTGAAGAACTTCAAAAATTCGAAAAACTAATGATCAAGGTTCTCGAAGACAAGACTGCTACTGACGATGCCAAAAAGCTAATCCTTCACGAAATCAGCTGGATGGGCTCCGACTTAAGCATCCCTGTCATTAAAGAGCTTGCAAAAAATCCTCAGTTAAAAGATGAAACCGATTTTGCTTTGGCTCGTCTTCAACCTGCAAAATAATAAGTTCAAAAAATACAACAAAAAACAGCTTACAAGTCAAAGATATGGCCGGTAGAAATAGTTGCCGGTTCATATCTTTGACTATTTGGCTAAAGCCCCGATATTACTTATTTTCAACTTTCGATTCATATTTTAGGTCAACTACAAATCGGAGTAACCAAATGACTAAACAAAAAAGAAATAACCTGATTATCCTCTTTACCATCCTGCTGTCAGGCTGCTCGTGCAAAATGGCCGTGGCTCAAATTGCGTGGGACTATAATCCACCTTGCGGGTATGTGGCGTGTAAAGTCCAACAACCCTTGGTGATAGACGGAATACCAGAAAAAGCATGGGATAATGCCCCCTGGAGCAATCCTTTTAACGACATTGAAGGGGATAAAAAACCAAAACCACGTTTCCAGACCAGGATGAAGATGCTGTGGGACGATCATTATCTTTATGTCTATGCAGAGATGGAAGAACCTCATGTCTGGGCTTACGAAAAAAGGAGAGATGCAACAATTTTTCTGGAGAATGATTTTGAGCTTTTTATTAAACCCTCAACCCTCACCCCAACTTATGGTGAGTTTGAAATGAATGCCCTGGGAACAGTCTGGGATCTTTTTTTTATGAGACCTTACCGTTCAGGAGCTAATTATATGGTCAGCTGGGATATGAGAGAGATGCTTGCAGGTGTTCATATCAACGGAACAATCAACAATCCAAAAGATACAGATAAAGGATGGAATGTCGAACTGGCATTCCCATGGAATGCACTGAAAGAACTTGGGAGAAAAAGTCCTGTGCAGGATGGCGATATCTGGCGGTTCAACTTCTCAAGGGTTGAATGGCAACACACAGTTACGCCTGAAGGAAAATATATCCGTAAACAAGGACAAAGTGGAGAAATACTGAAAGAAGACAACTGGACCTGGTCTCCAATGCGCGTAATACAGCTGCACGAACCGGAATACTGGGGATATCTCCAGTTATCAGACAAAACCAACTCTCCGTCAGAATTTAAACGCCCCAAGGAAGAGCCTCTTTTACAAGCACTTTTTTATCTTTTTCGTGCAAAAAATGAAAATATGAAGGCAAAAAGCATCAAAGAACTAATAGGAAACGACACCATCAGGGTAAAGGGAATCACGATGAAAGCAGAGCTTCAGCCCTCACTATTCGGATTCTATATATTGATTACCAATACCGTTACTGGCGAAAAATATGCAATCGATGATAAAGAGGTTGTAACAAAAATGTAAAGAATAAAAGATTAATAATTTATCTATGAGAACTATAAAGATTTTTGTACTTACCATTGCCACCTTGTTATCACTGCACTCAGTTGCTAAAAAATCTTCAGTGGCAACAGGAAAAGCCTATTCGGAAAAGAAATTTTATTTTGCGGCTTGGGGCGGACCTGGTTCAGGATCAGAGGAGGCACAGGTTGCCAGGATGGAAAAACTGGCAAATGCGGGTATCACAGATATCCTTCCGGGGGTAGGTGCCGAACGGCTAAAATCTTTAATAAAGATAGCGGATAAGTTCGGGTTAAGGGTTCATGCCTGGCACTGGATGATGAATGCAGGGGGGAATAAAGAGTGCAGGGAGCATCCCGATTGGTATTCAGTCAACAGGCTTGGACAGAGCTGCCGCGACTTCCATCCCTATGTTGGCTATTACAATTTCCTAAGTCCGTTTTCTCCCGGTGCCCGTGAATATATTAAAAACGGGGTAAGGGAAATGGCCAGGATAAAAGGACTGGCATCGGTCCATTTCGATTACATCCGCTATGTCGATGTGTTACTTGGAGCTGACTTGCAGACACACTACAAACACAATGGCGGCCCGTTGGTTCAGGACAGATTGCTGGCTGAGTATGACTTTGATTATCACCCGCTTGCCAGAAAGGAATTTAAAGAAAAATTTGGCGTCGATCCCATGGATATGCCTGACAAAGAAGAAAATGCAGCATGGAAACAGTTCCGCATGAATGCAATCACCTCCTTAGTGGAAGAGTGTATCGAAATTTGCCACCAGGAAGGAACAGGCGCATCAGCCGCTGTTTTTCCTTTTCCTCAGCTGGCACGTGAATATGTAAAACAAGACTGGAGCCACTGGAGCCTCGATCTATTTTTCCCGATGGTCTACAAAAGAGATCATCAAGGGAACATGCATTGGGTAGGTTTCGCCACCAAAGAGGGTGTTCGGGATATGAAACACGGGCAACAGCTTTTTACAGGTGTTGCTGTAGGAGATTATGGTGACAATATGGCTGATTTTGAGGAGGCCATCCGGCAAGCTCATGATAATGGGGCAAGAGGGATTTCCTTTTTCGAGGCCAATGGCCTGAAGGATCAGCACCTGGCCATCATAAAAAAGTATAACCAACTGTACAACAAGAAGTAATGCCTGACAATTCAACGAGAAGAAATTTTCTGAAGTGGTCATCTGCCATGGCCGCCGGTGCAGTCATCCTGCCACAGATAATTCCTTCCACAGCTTTGGGAATGGGTGGAAAACTACCTCCCAGCGACAGAATTGTAATGGGAGGTATCGGATTAGGTGGCCAGGGAACTAACAATCTGAGAGACTTTTTGACCAGAGTGAAGGAGTTGCAGTTTATAGCGGTCTGTGATGTGGATACCAACCACTCCGCCAAAGCTAAAGGACTTATTGATGAAGCCAACAAAAACAGCGATTGCCGGACTTACGGTGATTACCGTGAATTTTTGGAAAAGGAGAAACTTGATGCGGTATCAATAGCGCTTCCTGATCACTGGCACGGCCTGATCTATTGTGCAGCCGCAAATAAAAAGCTCGATATTTATGGTGAAAAGCCGCTGGCGCGTACAATTCACGACAGCCAGGCCATCGTAACCGCAGTAAAAAAGAATAACATCGTCTGGCAAACCGGAAGCTGGCAACGGTCGGTGGAACATTTCAGGCGCGGGGCAGAACTAGCCGTTAATGGACGGGCCGGAAAAATAACACGCGTTGAAGTGGGATTACCTGACGGCCCCAAAGGGATTG
>CAYHDA010000322.1:0-4824 GCA_964355145.1 uncultured Mariniphaga sp. | reverse complement strand
AAAGAGGTCCGGAATAAAGCTTATAAAAACAGGCTTGAAGAGTTATTTAAATTAATGAAGATCATACACGAAGCAGCTGTAAAAGGACTCAAGGATGAGCCTGATCTGCTTAAGCATTTAACCTTTCCAGCCGAAGAACCGGTTTTGGGTGATTAGTCATTGCAAATTGGGGGATAAATAAAAACATTCAATGATAAGTAATTATCAATGGTAATGTTCAATGTTCTTTTTTTGTGTGTTTACTTATTTTTTCAGCCTGATTCCAATCCCGGGTAAATCAGCCAAGGTGACTTTCCCGTCGACAACCAGTGCTCCTTCGTATATATCATTACTAATCAATAAATTGCCATCCAGATCAGCCCAGTCGGCCATGGGAGATAATTGAGCAGCTGCAGATATTGCACACGATGTTTCGGTCATACAGCCGATCATAACCTTCATCCCCATTATCTTAGCCATATTGGCCATCTTATAGGCATTTCGCATTCCTCCGCATTTCATTAATTTGATATTAATGCCTGAATAAACTTTATTTACAGAGACAACATCGTTTACGGTTTGAACTGCCTCATCAGCAATAATGGGTAAAGGACTGTTTTGTGTTAACCATGCAATATCATCAACCGCTGTTTTGCTCATAGGCTGCTCAACAAAAACGACTCCCTGAGTTGCCAGCCACTGAATCATTTCCAACGCCATAGACCGGTCCTTCCAGCCTTGATTGACATCAACGCAAATTGGTTTATTGGTAACGGACCTGATGGCAGCGATCATCTCCTTATCGTTATCGCGTCCTAGCTTAACTTTCAAAATTTTATACACTTCGGCCTCACGCACTTTTTCTTTAACAACTTCTGGTGCATCAATTCCGATTGTAAAACTTGTATTGGGCGTTTTTCCCGGATTTAAACCCCACAACCTATGCCACGGCTGTTGAACAATCTTCCCCACCAAATCGTGTAAAGCAATATCAACTGAGGCTTTTGCCGCATAATTACCCGGCGCAAGCTGATCAATATATTCTAAAATATCTTCAATTTCAAAAGGATTATTGAAGGCAGACAGATCAACTTTGGAGAGAAATTCAGCAGCAGATTTTTGGCTTTCGCCCAGATAAGGCGGCATGCTGGCTTCTCCATATCCAATTAGTCCGTCGTATTCCAACTCCGTAAGCATCACAGGCGTTGTGGTTCGCGAGTTATTTGCAATAGTGAAGACATGTTTCAGTTGAAGATCGTAGGGACGAAAACGCAATTTCATGAAGGTCGGTTTTCCTGATTTCTTTTTTAAGGAACTATTCACACCGGCAGCACCCAATGATCTAGGCAGAATTAACGAACCTGCAGCCATTCCGCTGAATTTTAAAAAATTACGTCGGTTACTCATTAAAAGATTTTTTTTAATACCATTTGTGCAGTCTTACAGGCAAATAGCCATTTTCAGGAGGCAAACCGATCACTCTTCGGGCCGTCAGTAAAGTAGTGCCAAGAATAATGCTATAGTTATCTCTCTTATTATCAAGACTGCTGATTCTAATACTTCCCGAGGAATGTATTAACTCGCTGTTGCCTATATATAATCCGACGTGAGTAACCCGGTAAGGATCCCTGGAGCCAAAAAAAAGTAAATCGCCTTTTTGGAGATTATTCCAACCAGAAGTCACATCCACTTCAACTCCGTGCTTTACCTGCTGTGATGCATCGCGTTCAAGAATAGTTCCGTTAAGAAAGAAAACAGTCTTGACAAATCCACTGCAATCCATTGCTTTAGAAGACGTTCCGCCCCAAAGATATGGAAAACCCAAAAACTGTTTGCCGCTTTTGATCAGTTGATCATCGATTACAGAAACAGTATCTTTCCATTGTTTAAAAGGGAGCCAATTATTTTTTGCGACATATCCTGAACGCCCATCCGGAAGTATAACTGAAGAAAAATCGGGATTTTCGCTTAATTTAGTAACAATTGCTCCGGCCACCAAATCACTGATCACCTCAGTAAGCTTTGGATTCTTGCAGACTTTTCCAAAACTTTCGGTATAAATCATCCTGTCTGAATTTCGCCATTTTATCATCTCCGGAAAACTCATTTTATTCACCGATGATTCGTTAGTCCAGGCAATGTAATTTTCGGGAGTCTGAACCAAAACCCATCCGTTATCCTCTTTTAAAATACTAACCGGAGTACCCATAATTGCCTGCGAAACCAACTCGGCAGCATGGGCAGACTTTCCCCGGAGGTTGGCCACACTGATATTAATTAATCCCCAGCTTTTTTTTACGTTGACAGTATCGGGAAGCAGAATGGCGCTATCGATGACCATAATACTTTTACTGCGCAATAGTTTCAGCACATCAGTTTTAGCCCCCGGGAACATTGATTCGCCTTTTAAAATCATCTCGCCTCCGGCTCCTTTTACTAACCGGAGGTTGCAAATCCCTACCCTCTTGTCGGGGACCCAGTGTTTTGCAATAGAGTCTATCTCTGCCTGGAGCTGGTCCACAGAATGCTGATAACACCCGGGCAAGAGAGCTAAAATGACTACTGCGGTGAAAAGGATAAATTTCATATTTATTAATTTTGCTTCCTAAAATACAGGATAACAGAACAAAAGTAGCATTAATTCAATATTCAACATTCATTTTATAATCCCATTGATCGAAGTAGAGATTTCCACCTCGCCACTCCACTTCACCACGTTGAAAATCATAAGGCTCGCTTCTGGCATATTTTTTTGCAGGAACCAGTTCACTTCCAATTCCATCGTTAATAATCAACCGGTATGCATCAATACCGCTAAAATAAAATTCCTTTTCCCGCAAATCATTGGATTTCTGAAGATTAAATGACATATCGAGTGGCACCCATCCGGTGCCCTGGTAATAAACTTCGCACCAGTCATGAAGATTCACTTCCAAGGGGTGCATCATCCATCCACTTTGCCATTTTACAGGAATGTGCTGAACTCGCGCCATTGTCATAAACAGGAGAGTTTGCATACCGCAATCTCCTCTTCGGTTGGTTAATACATAACCTGGAATATCAGGTATAATTGAATATTCAAGGGCGCCTGTCCAAATAATATGATCGTTTATCCAATAATAGAGGCTTCTGACCTTTTCAACAGGATCGGTGCTGCCCATGACTATGCTGTCAGATAAATGCCTGATTTTATCTGTAAACACAATTTGGGGATATTGCTCCGCTGTATATCTTTTATAAACCGGTGATGCAGTATCGTATGGAAATACCTTTTCATTCCGGATATCGACATATCGGGCTGCAGACGAATAATCAAACTGAATCTCAAATACAACCGGCTTACCTTTAATGGCCTGCTGTTCAAGATATATGGATCGTTGCTCAACAGTATCAGGAGCGATAAAATAATGATCGGGAATCGATTTCCGAAGGACAACTTCACATTGGCGAGTATGAAGTCCGCGTGGCCAAGGAAGCCAGCATCTGACTATTTCACCATTTGGAACAACATCCGGGTTGACAGTCAGACGGTATGTCACCTTCATTTTAACAGGATCGATCACTGCTCCTTTAGACACAATTGACTTTATTACCTCCCGTGAATGATTCAGACAAAACGAATCCAGGTGATTGGTGATACATTTCTCCATTCTGTTGTCGTTGGATGCCTCATTTGCGAGAATCAATTTTAAGTTTGGTACAGCACGTTTAAAATAGCGCTTTTCATCATCTATCATACGGTATTCGAGCCAATTTTGCAATTCCCATTTGATCCTTTCATCCTTTGTATACGCTACCTGTTCCTTTTTTAATAAAAGGTCAATAATTGTATCCGGCAATGAAAAATCAACCTTTATCCGATGTGCATTGTCGATTATCGAGGTAAGACGGTTAATGGTTAACGAATCCGGATATCCGCTCTTTAGTAAAGAATCAGCCCAGTGCGAAGCAAGGGTCAGCCGGCCTTGCTGAAAGGCATTTTCAATGTCGTCAATTGCGGGGACCGGCCGCTGTTGACTGCAACCTGAAATCGCGATAAAAATAGTTAGCAGAAAGCAGTTTAAGTTGATTCTCATCTCTGAAACATTGTGTTTTTTGATAGCTAAATTGCAAATTAAAGTTAATCATTATGGATCAATTTCAAAGTCAATTAACCTGTTATTCGAATTAAGATTGATTCTAAACAACTGATAATTGCCTTTACATGAAATTATTTATGGAATAATTCATTACTTTCGTCATGTATTAGTCATAATATTATCCAATGCTATACAAATATAATTGGAGTTAAAGATCCTCGAAATACTGTGTTAATTAATTGTATATCTATACTATAGACAATTTCCAACAATAAAATCCAATGACAAGATTTGTTCATAAAATATATTTATCTTTCTATATTGCCGTCGTTATGGCGGCTACCATTATCATTGGCTATATTGGCTATTCCTTTTATAATTTACCGGTTGAGGATCGCTATTTTCACCCTGACTATGCCTTGCTGAAACCAAGTGGATTTTTAGGTCATGGATTAGGAATTATTGGTTCATTGCTTATTGTGATTGGTGTTTTTTCTTACATGGCACGCAAACGAATCAGGATACTTTCTGGTATAGGAACCTTGAAATACTGGCTCGAGTTCCATATTTTCTTGTGTGTGCTCGGACCTGTATTTATTTTGTACCACACCTCTTTTAAATTTGGCGGAATAGTAGCCATCAGTTTTTGGAGTCTGGTTGCCGTAGTAGCAAGCGGAGTTATCGGCCGGTTTATTTATCTTCAGATACCCAGAACGATAGAAGGGCGTGAATTAAGTTTTAATGAGGTTCAGGATATGAAAGATGA
>CAYHDA010000321.1:0-4836 GCA_964355145.1 uncultured Mariniphaga sp. | reverse complement strand
AGGGTTAATTTCAGAACGGTGGTATCACAACCGGCATAAATCATTTTTCTCAATGGATCAGCAGTACCTACTCCGCCAATCTGAACCTGAGAATTTTCATTTAACCGGCCAACCATATCAATATTTAAAACGGCATTTACTTTTTTCAGATCAACTGCTGATTGTTCAACAAATTGTTTGGAACCCAGCAAACCGAGTTCTTCGCCTGAAAAAGCAACCACAACAATGCTTCTTTTGATATTTTTATGTGAAGCGGCTAATTTTTGGGCTAGTTCTATTACCATTGCCACACCTGAAGCGTTATCGTCGGCACCATAATGAATGCCTAATGTATCGGGTAAGCGGCTTCCGGAACCCGGTCCGCCCCAACCAAGATGGTCGTAATGTGCACCGATAATTACATATTCGTTTTTCAGCGTTTTATCACTGCCGGGAAGGATCATAACAACATTACGTGTTGGAACGGTTGTCTGAACAACATCAGATTGCCCGCTGACAACAACTCTGGTATTAAAACTGCCAGGTTTGCGAAGGTCGTTTAGCTTTTTCTCGAGGTCATCAATGGTTAGTTTCTTATTTTCAAGAATTATATTCGCCATTTTTCTGGAAAGACGAAAGGCCGGAATTCCGACAGACTGCTCACCTTTTGTCAATGGTTCAAACTTATCCTCTGCATCAAATGCCTTACCCGAAACCAACAATACTGCTGAAGCGCCCATATCTTTTGCTTCAAGCACTTTATCACGGTCGCGACTATATTTAACAAATGGACTCTTAATTTTTTCGATTTCCGGATCAGCCCTTAGCAACATTACAATCTTACCTTTGACATCGGTTCCGGCATAATCATTCCAAACCAGGCTATCATCACGGATATCAAAACCATAACCGGCAAAAACCACTTCACCGCTGAGCAAAGCATTTTGCGAAAATGCGAACGGGCTAAAATCAACATCAACCTTTAAAGCTATTTTATTTATTATCAAGCTATTAGATGACCCAATAATTATTTTATCGGTTACCCTATAGTGTTGAAAACCTTTATCAGCCATTGGCTTTAATCCGCTTTTCTTTAATTCGGCGCGAATGTATTCTGCTGCAAGACTATCACCATTACTTCCGGTAAACCGGCCTTCCAACTTGTCGGATGCGAGATATCTGACATGATTTTTCAATTCATCTACGGTCACCTCCACGGATCTCTTCTTGTCCTTTGAAAACGAAATCGTGATCAACACGATCAAAATAAATCCAATTCTACTTAAAATCTTCATTGTCCGTACTTTATAGTATTAAATAACTGAAGTCAAAAATATTTTTTTTTGAAGGTCTAAAAGTATCAAAAGAGGGCGAATAACCCAACTATTTTCTTTATCCAAAGCTCTTTATCTTAAAATAAAATCATTTATTTCAAACGGTTTTTCTTTTTATATGACCGGATTACGTAAAAAATATTGATATTTGCATTGTCAAATAATTAAAATAGTAAAAAGATGAAAAAATTAATTCTTTTATTAATTCTTCCTTTGTTAGTTGCCTTTAATTCCAATGCCCAAATCACTTCTCCGGCACCTGCAGCTGTTGCGGCAGTCCCTGTCAATCCGAATGGCCCGGTTGCACAATGGGATAAATTGGTAAATGACTTTGGTGATATTGCCTTTAATGTTCCAAAAACAGTCGAATTCACATTGACAAATGCAGGTAAAGCGCCTTTAATTATCAGTTCTGCAAGAGCTTCATGTGGTTGTACTAATCTTAAATATTCTCAGGAACCTATTCTTCCCGGCAAAAGCTCAATAGTAGCTGCCACATATAATGCTGCCGCACAGGGAATATTTACGAAAACAGTGACTGTCACAACAAACGCTGATCCAAATCCGGTAGTATTACAATTTAAGGGAACAGTACTTCCTGCTCCGGCTGCAGCTGCTGCGCCTGCCGTAAAATAATCTTTGTGTTTTTCAAAGTCAGAGGTGAAATCTTTCGAAAGGTTTCACCTCTTTTATTTAAACAAAACCCTATTTTTGCGGAAAGTTTAAATCGTTAATTCAATAAAAATCAAATATGGCAAATATTCAAAAAACAATGCTGATGATTCTCGACGGATGGGGTATCGGAGACAAGACCGCTTCTGACGTAATCTATTCAACACCAACTCCTTTCATTGATTCATTATACGAAAAATACCCGCATAGCCAATTGCTCACCAGCGGCGAAAATGTAGGATTGCCTGATGGGCAGATGGGAAATTCGGAAGTAGGTCATCTTAATATTGGCGCAGGACGTGTCCTTTACCAGGATCTTGTAAAAATCAATAAAGCGATCAGAGAGAAAACGCTGTGGAGCAATCCCCAGATACTGAAAGCTTATCAATATGCAAAAGATAATAACAAACAGGTCCATTTGATTGGGCTGATT
The DNA here is from genome assembly GCA_964355145.1 of uncultured Mariniphaga sp. Classification (GTDB taxonomy): domain Bacteria; phylum Bacteroidota; class Bacteroidia; order Bacteroidales; family Prolixibacteraceae; genus JAAFHB01. Next base: position 2,418 of record CAYHDA010000321.1, on the reverse strand, counting down.
GGTCCCGGAGGTGTACATGCACTAAGTCTGCATATGGTTGCACTGGCTCAGATTGCGACGGAACTCGGACTGGAGAAAATTTTTATTCATGGCTTGACGGACGGACGCGATACGGATCCCCGTTCGGCATACGATTTTGTGAAGGAAGATCTCAGTGCCCTGGAAAATACCAATGCTAAATTTGCTTCCCTCATTGGGCGCTATTACGGTATGGATCGCGATACCAACTGGAGCCGCGTAAAATTAGCTTACGACCTTTTGACCAAGGGAGAAGGTAAGAAACGAAAAGATGTACTGGCGGCTATCCAAGAGTCGTACGACGAAGGAATAACGGATGAATTTATCAATCCTGTGGTATTCACCGATGATCAGGATCAACCCCTGACAACGATTCAGGAGGACGATGTAGTTATTTGTTTTAACTACCGCACTGACCGTTTACGTGAGCTGACCATTGTTTTTACGCAACAGAATCATCCGGATCACGGGATGAACACAATGCCGCTTCAATGGTACACCATGACCAATTACAAATCCTCATTTAAAGGGATCAATGTCATTTTCAACAAGGACAATGTTCAGAATACGATGGGTGAAACGGTATCAAAAGCAGGTCTGAAACAGATTAGAATTGCTGAAACAGAAAAATATGCTCATGTTACTTTCTTTTTCTCCGGAGGCCGGGAAACGGAGTTTGAGGGTGAGCGAAGGATTATGATTCCTTCTCCAAAAGTGGCGACTTATGATCTTCAGCCTGAAATGTCGGCTTTCCTGGTAAAAGATGCTATTGTGGCAGAAATAAATGCAGGAAGTGCTGATTTTATCTGTCTTAACTTTGCGAACGGCGATATGGTTGGACATACTGGTGTTTACAGTGCGATTCAAAGCGCGATCAAGTCAATTGATCAATGTGTGAATGAAGTAGTTACAGCAGCGCGCGCCAATGGATACGATCTGGTAATCATTGCCGATCATGGGAATGCCGACTTTGCACTTAATCCCGATGGCAGCGAAAATACGGCTCACTCGTTGAATCCGGTTCCTTTTATCTGGGTAACAGACCATACCGAAGCCAAGGTTAACAGTGGTATTTTGGCTGATGTCGCTCCTACCCTGCTTACAATTATGGGTCTTGCAATCCCGGCTGATATGACAGGAAAAGTTTTGATTGAGAAATAAGATGTTACAAATAGGAAAAGCGGTTCTCAGTCTGGACATCATTGAAAAAGAGTTTTGCTGCGATCTGGAAAAATGTAAGGGGGCTTGTTGCGTTGCCGGTGACAGCGGGGCTCCAATAACGGTGGAAGAAGCCGATCTGATCGAAGAAATGTATCCTTATTTTGAGGAAAACCTGTCGCAGGAAAATATTGAGGAGATTAAAAAACAGGGATTTTCGGTTATCGACAGCGACAACGATCTGGTCACTCCAATTGTTGGAAATAACGAATGTGTTTTCACTTTTAGAGATGAAGCAGGGATTACCAAATGTGCTGTCGAACGGGCATATTTCGAAAAGCATACCACTTTCCGGAAACCTGTCTCGTGTCATCTGTTCCCAATCCGGATCAATGAATACAAACGATTTGACGCTGTCAATTACCAGCAGTTAGACATCTGCAAACCAGGCCGGATATGTGGCAAATCGAAAGAGATGCCATTATGGAAATACCTTGAAGAACCACTTATCCGTAAATATGGTCAGGAGTGGTATAAGGAACTAACTTATGCCGCGGAGCATCTTCCCAAAGAATGATGGTAGTGGGATAATCCGGTAATTTGAAAATGTGAGGATTTGAAAATTCGATAATTCGATAAGGTGTCAAACGAGTTATTTGGAAATGTGATAAGGTGAAAATCAGGGCATATAAACGAAACGCCAATGATCCTGTACTTCACAAAAACGAATGAAGATCAAAACAGGCGTTCCATCAGGCAATATAAAAAAAGAATTATTTCAACAAACTGTAGCTGCAGAAGGCAATTTCAATTTCCTTCTGCGGCTACAGTCATTTCAATATTCCCTTCATTAACCGCGACTGCATCAACAAGGTAAGAAGGCACAAGCCGGTCTCCGTTGCTGACAGTTGAAATAAAAGGATCAACTGTTTCGCCTTTAGCCAGATGCATAGCTATATCAGCGGCAGTTGAGGCCATGGTTTTAATTCTTTTAAGAACCGTTACGGATTGGTTTCCCTTCATAATCTGCTGAACATTAGCCAGATCTGCATCCTGTCCGGCTAAAGCAACCTTGCCTTCCATTCCACGCTCTTTCAATGCCCTGATAACCCCCATCGCTATCGCATCATTCCCGCAGATGATAGCGTCATATGTATTTTTGGTGCTGTCTAACGCGGTAACTGCAAGCCTGTATCCTTCGTCGGAGGTCCAGTAATTTGCAAATTGTCTGAAAGCAATGTT
>CAYHDA010000320.1:0-4900 GCA_964355145.1 uncultured Mariniphaga sp. | reverse complement strand
AAAATAATTCTTTAAAATACAGCTTAGGAATTTGTTCCCCTCAACTTTTTCATGTAACCTTTCGTAACCTGTAAAAAAGTTACAAGGGAAAAAAAGTTACAAGTTACGAGGAAAAAAAGAGTTACAAGTTACAAGGAGCTACGCCCGTAATCCGTAACCTGTAAACCCGTAACCTATTACAAAGAGTTACAAGTTACCTGTAACCCTTTGTAACCTGTAACCCTCTGTAAACTCGTGTAGCCATTGAGCAACCCGTAACCTTTTTCGTAACCCGTAACCCTCAACAGTCGCCTGACAGTTCATTTTAGTTGCATCAGTTTCCTGTTTTTATGATACCTTTGCCGCATCTTTCATGACCGAAACCGATAACTCTTTGAAAAACAGTTTCCGGGATTAGCTCTTTTATATTAAAATTGCAAGACCGCCGGAGTGCAAAGGAGAATCGAAAAATGAATATATCAAGGATACAAGGTCACGTTGCAATGTTATTCACTTCGCTGATTTTTGCAGTGAATATACCCCTTTCCAAAAATCTGATGCCTGATTGGATGAGTCCTGTCGGCTTGACATATTCCCGTTTTGCATTTGGTGCAATTGCATTTTGGTTGCTCTCGTTGTTTCTTAAAGCGGAAAAAGTTACCCGAAAAGATATGGGAACACTTTTTCTTGGATCTTTGCTGGGCGTTGGACTTAACCAGGCGTCATTTATAGCCGGATTGCAGCGTACCTCTGCTACCAATGCCTCAATCGTGATTACAATAACTCCGATTCTGGTAATGATTATTTCGTTCTTTATTCTCCGGGAACCGATTACATTTAAAAAAGCCGGAGGAGTAATTCTTGGATTAATAGGAGTTTTATCCGTGATTTTGACTTCCGAAATTGCATCTTCCGGTCGGGAAGCTTCCTTGATTGGTGATTTATTGTGTGTTACCAGTAGTCTCTCTTATGCTTTTTTTCTTGTTTTAACACGGGGAATATCCAGGCGATACAGTTCTGTTACAATTATGAAGTGGATGTTTCTCTTTTCAGCGCTTTTATTTGCTCCGTTCGGATACAAAGAAGTATTTACAGCACGGATTTTTACTGAAGGAACGCCATTAGCATGGAGAAGCTATGGCTACCTCTTATTTGGAGCCACATTTATTACTTATTTACTAATACCTATTGCCCAAAAACAAATCAGGCCAACCACAATCGGAATGTATAATTATTTACAACCGCTTGTCGCATCTTACATTGCCATCATGCTCGGACAGGATTTGTTTTCGTGGACCAAACCTATTGCCGCACTGTTAATCTTTCTTGGAGTATATTTTGTGACGACCAGTAAATCTCGCGAAGATATTATACGCGAACAAATGATGCAAAACTTGCCTGGAGACCAAAGCAACCTGATACTTTCCCCTGCTGCAGAACCTGTTAAAAAGTTTTAGCCAATCCCCGGTACAGCACTTTTTGTCAGATTGATTCCGATTAACAAATACTAATGATTTAATGTTCTGATCCCAATATTAACAATTTGTGAATTTATGTCTTTGCGATGATCTTCGTTGGAAAATAAATCTACTTTTGTTTGCCATTTTCTTATAAGGAGGAGTTTTCCTGTCATAAGAAGGAACTGACATCAAACAACAAAAATGTTAATCATGGAAAATCCGAAACGTGCTGATGCTTTGCGTACCGATGCTTTAAATTATCACAGAAATGGCCGGCCAGGGAAGATTCAGGTTGTGCCCACAAAACCTTACAGCACACAGCGAGACTTATCGCTTGCTTATTCACCGGGTGTTGCTATTCCCTGTCTTGAAATTCAGAAAAATCTCCAGGATGCCTATGAGTATACTGCAAAAGGAAATCTGGTTGCTGTGATTTCAAACGGAACTGCTGTTCTTGGTCTGGGAGATATTGGCGCTTTGGCAGGAAAGCCGGTAATGGAAGGTAAAGGACTTCTGTTTAAGATTTTTGCAGATATCGATGTGTTTGATATTGAGGTAGATGAAAAAGATCCAACGAAATTTATAGAAGTTGTGAAAGCAATTGCCTGTACGTTTGGCGGGATTAACCTGGAAGATATTAAAGCTCCGGAGTGTTTTGAGATCGAAGAAAAGCTTAAAGAAGTGCTCGATATTCCGATAATGCATGACGATCAGCACGGTACTGCCATTATTTCGGGTGCTGCCCTTATTAATGCACTTGAATTAGTTGATAAAAAAATCGGCGATGTCCGCATCGTGGTGAATGGTGCAGGAGCTTCAGCAACTGCTTGCTCTAACCTCTATATCCGGTTAGGTGCAAATCCTGAAAATATCGTGATGGTCGATAGCCGGGGCGTAATTTCAGTGAGGAGAACAGATCTGAATAGCCGGAAATTGCCATTTGCTACAAAGCTTCCCTGCAATACCCTTGCCGAAGCAGTGGCCAATGCCGATGTATTTCTTGGCTTGTCGGTTGCCGGAGTGCTGAGTCAGGATATGGTACGTAGTATGGCAGCAAACCCTATCGTGTTTGCTTTGGCAAATCCTAATCCTGAGATCCCTTACGACGAGGCAATTGCATCGCGCCCCGATATTATTTTTGCTACCGGACGCAGTGATCATCCTAATCAGGTTAATAACGTCCTTGGATTTCCATATATTTTCCGCGGAGCACTCGATGTAAGAGCAACCGGAATTAATGAAGAGATGAAGGTTGCTGCTGCCCTTGCAATTGCTGATCTTGCCAAGGAATGCGTCCCTGAGGTTGTTAATCTGGCTTACGATACTACAAGTCTTTGCTTTGGCCGGCAATATATTATTCCAAAGCCATTAGATCCCCGATTGTTGGTTACTGTTGCCCCGGCTGTGGCAAGAGCAGCAATCGAAAGCGGGATTGCCCGTAAACCAATCATGGATTGGGACGAGTATTCAGAGACGCTGCGTCAACGCATGGGACTCGATAATAAACTAATTCACGGCTTGACCGAAAAAGCAAAAGAGGATCCTAAACGGGTTGTTTTTGCTGAGGCAAACCATATCAATATGTTGAAAGCAGCTCAGCTCGCCCGCACAGAAGGGATCTGTATACCGGTATTGTTGGGTAACGAAGAGCGAATCGAAAAAATCATCAAAGAAAATAATATTGAGTTCGAAGGAGTAGAGATTATCAATCTGCGCCACGACCGCGAAGATGCCAATCGCCAGAGATATGCCCGCATGCTTGCCAAGAAACGTGGGCGCGAAGGGATGACCTACGATGAGGCTTATGAGAAGATGTTCGACAGGAATTATTATGGAATGATGATGGTTGAAGCGGGTGACGCGGATGCATTCATAACCGGAGTGTATACGAAATATGCCGATGCGATTATCCCTGCAATAGAAATTGCCGGTATGCGCGAAGGCCTGAACCATATTGCCGGGCTAAATATTGTGAATACCAAGCTTGGAACTTTCTTCTTTGCTGACACCCTGGTTAATAATCACCCATCGAAAGAAACCTTGATCGATGTTGCAAAACTTACCTATGAGGCGGCACAGCTTTTTAATGTAAATCCCGTTATCGCCATGCTCTCTTATTCGAATTTTGGAGAACGTAAGGCTGGTAGTCCTGCAATGGTTCACGACGCAATTGAATACCTTCATGAGCACTATCCTCACATGCTCATAGATGGTGAGATGCAGGTTAATTTTGCCTTGGATAAGGATCTGCGCCATGAGAAGTATCCGTTCTCGAAGATTGACGGAATGAATGTCAATACACTTATTTTCCCTAATCTAAGCTCGGCAAATATTTCATACAAGCTGATGCTGGAAATGGGAATGAGCGAGACGATCGGACCCATTCAAATGGGATTAAATAAGCCGATCCATATTCTGAATGTTGAGAGTTCAGTAAGGGATATCCTGAACATGGTAACCATAGCCGTTATCGATGCGCAGGTTGAAGAGCAAAAACTAAGACAGCGACTGGATTAAGATAAATGACATTCGTTTTTTCGGTTCTGATATAAATATTTGGAAATCCCGTGAATTCAATTTCACGGGATTTTTTTATTTTTAACTATTTAACCCGAAATCACTTATCTTTAAGTAAATTTTATAATCTTTAAAGTAAATAAAGGAGTTTTAATGGCACCAATTAAAAATAACTAAATTCTACATTATGAATGAGTTGGCAAAATACGCGGCACAATACAAGGATGAATTACTTCACTCAGTTGTCCCTTTTTGGATGAATCATTCCAAAGATGCTGGCTCAGGAGGGTATTTTACATGTCTGAACAGAAGGGGCGAAGTTTTTGATACTGATAAATTTATGTGGCTTCAGGGACGTGAGGTCTGGCTTTTTTCTATGCTTTTTAATAAAGTTGAAAGGAAACAGGAGTGGCTCGACATGGCGTTGCATGGTGCAGAATTTATGAAGAAATTTGGAAGAGATGCTCATGGTAATTGGTATTTTTCCTTAACCCGCGAAGGGAAACCGCTTATTCAACCGTATAATATTTTTTCAGATTGCTTTGCTGCAATGGCTTTCAGTGAACTGTACAAGGCAACCGGAATTGAAGAGAATAAACAGATTGCACTCACCACATTTAGTAATATTCAAAAACGGCAAAATAATCCTAAAGGACTTTATAACAAAGCTTTTCCGGGAACCAGACCTCTAAAAAGTTTCTCATTGCCCATGATTCTCTGCAATCTTTCACTCATAATGGAAGATATTCTGGGAAAAGAACAGGTCGACAGAACCATTCCGCCTTTAATAAAAGAGGTGATGGAGGTATTTTACGATACTGCCTCGGGATTGATTATGGAAAATGTTACTCCCGAAGGGGAATTCAGTGATTCTTTCGAAGGACGACTCTTAAATCCTGGTCATACCAACGAATCGATGTGGTTTATGATGGATCTGGCTGTCA
>CAYHDA010000319.1:0-4957 GCA_964355145.1 uncultured Mariniphaga sp. | reverse complement strand
CCGGAATTTGCAGGTAGCGGTTCGATCAGAAAGATCACATCACTTGATTCGAAAGTCCCCGACTGGGCGGCAATTTTTGGCTTCATAAACAAAAGTATATTAATGTTTTAAACATCCATTTTTATCATCCTAAGGTGTAAGATCAGCCGTTTTCGGAAATTTTATCCTACAAAAGTAGGACTTTAATCAATCGGAATGATGATATTTAACAGTAAAATTAAGAATAATTCACAGGCAAAAACCCTTAGAGGATTTCGAACACAGTTAGGGTTAAATTATCCTCAGCTTAAAACACTTTCAGAATTTCAGAAATATTTTTTTTAAAGAACCACCAAAAAAGGAAGGGTAAATATTCGAAAATCTGCTCTTTCAAAGTTGTTCAATACCAATTATGCATTAGCTTAACATTTTTTAATAAAATCATGCCTAATGAAACAATTCAAAATGCTATTTTCGTAACCGTTTTTAAAGCATACTATTTAATTATCTATTTGAATTATGAATGAGACATTAGACATCAGAGAACTTAACGAACGAATTCAAAGAGAGAGTTCATTTGTGGATCTTATCTCCATGGAAATGAACAAAGTAATTGTCGGACAGAAACATCTTGTTGAGAGCTTGTTAATCGGATTATTGTCCGACGGGCATATCCTTTTGGAAGGTGTACCAGGTTTGGCAAAGACATTGGCGATCAATACCCTTGCCAATACCATCGATGCCAAATTTGCCAGAATTCAGTTTACCCCCGACCTTTTGCCTGCCGACTTAATCGGCACAATGATTTATAGTCAGAAAAATGAAGAATTTCTGGTTCGCAAAGGACCTATTTTCACCAATTTTGTTTTAGCTGACGAAATAAACCGTGCACCTGCCAAGGTGCAATCGGCTTTACTGGAAGCAATGCAGGAACGGCAGGTAACTATCGGTGCAAATACTTATAAACTTGAAAATCCATTTTTAGTAATGGCCACTCAAAATCCAATAGAACAAGAGGGAACTTACCGTTTGCCTGAAGCTCAAGTGGATCGTTTTATGCTTAAAGTAGTGCTCAACTATCCAAAAAAAGAGGAAGAGAAATTGATCATTCAGATGAATCTGCTGAAAGATTTTCCGAAAGCAAAGACAGTTCTAAAACCGGAAGATATTGTAAGGGCGAGGGATATCGTGAAAGAAGTTTATATGGATGAAAAGATCCAAAAATATATTGTGGATATTGTTTTTGCTACCCGTGAGCCAAAGGAAGCCGGATTAGCCAAATTTCAGGATATGATCTCGTATGGCGCTTCACCCCGGGCATCAATCAGTCTGGCCCAGGCAGCAAAGGCATTTGCATTTATCAAACGACGCGGTTATGTGATTCCTGAAGATATCAGAGCCGTATGTCACGATGTACTTCGCCACCGTATTGGATTGAGTTACGAAGCAGAAGCCAATAATCTTACCACAGAAGAGATCATCAGCGAAATTCTGAATACAATTGAGGTCCCTTAATGGACATAAAAAGGATCAGTTTATGATCGGCAATGTCAAAATTGTTACTAATCAATAATTCAAGAATTTAGAAAAGTGGAAGCATCGGAACTATTAAAAAAAGTTCGGAAAATTGAGATAAAAACGAAAGGGTTATCCCGGAATATTTTCGCCGGCGAATACCATAGCGCGTTTAAAGGGCGTGGCATGGCCTTCAGTGAAGTACGTGAATATCAGTTCGGTGACGACATTCGGAATATCGACTGGAATGTGACCGCCCGGTATGGCCACCCGTTTATCAAGATATTTGAAGAAGAGAGAGAGTTGACCGTCATGTTGTTGGTCGATGTGAGCGGCTCGCGCGATTTTGGCACTGTCGAACGTACAAAAAAGAGCGTCATTGTCGAACTTGCGGCGATACTGTCATTTTCCGCTATCTCGAATAACGATAAAATAGGAGTTATCTTTTTTTCCGACCGTATTGAGAAATTCATACCGCCTCTAAAGGGGCGAACCCATACCCTGCGAATCATTCGGGAACTCATTGAATTCGAACCTGTTTCAAGAAAAACAGACATTTCGGTTGCCTTGCGCTACCTGACAAATGCCATGAAAAGAAGGGTGACTGCATTTATTATCTCAGATTTGATGGACAATTTCTCTTCGATGGAGCAGGCTCTTTCAATAGCCAATAATAAACACGATATGGTGGGTCTTCGAATTTACGATGAACGTGAAACGGAACTCCCTTCCGTTGGGATGATCAAACTCAAAGATGCAGAGACAGGTGAATACATTTGGGTCGATTCGTCGAGCAGCCGGGTAAGGGAAACATACAGCCGGTATTGGAATGACAGAAACAAAAAATTGGACAGCCTATTGAAAAAGACAGGATTGGACTATGTCAATATCAGCACGCGCGAAGATTATGTAAAATCACTTGTTGCACTTTTCAAGAAAAGGGAGCACAAATTATGAACAGATCACTTAAATTGAAATTTATCTTCCCGTTTGCTCTCTTTTTTCTCTCTTTTATCTTGGTTAAAGGACAGGAGGTAAGATTGAGAACGGCTCTTGAACATGATACTATCTGGCTGGGTGATCAGCTCAAGCTGTTGATGGTAGTGGAGCTGCCAGCCGGTTCGAAAATTGATTTTCCTCAGTTACCTGATTCAATCCAAAAGATTGAAATTCTGCAAAAATCAAAAATAGATACTTCAAAGCTGGACGGAACAAAGATTCAGCTCAAGCAGACTTATTTAGTAACCTGTTTTGACAGCGGAGCACACTATATTCCACCATTTTATTTTAAAATAAAAAATGGAGAACACATTGATTCGCTCAAAAGCAATGACTTAAGTTTGTTTGTGAAATTTCCGCCGGTGGATCTTAAAAAAGGACCTGCAGATATTAAAAAACCGTTTACAGCTCCCATCACCTTTAAAGAAATCGCACCCTGGCTTCTTGGAATAATTTTGCTGGCTGCGTTCATATTTCTGGTGATTTATGCCATTAGCCGAAGGAATAAAAACAAGCCGTTGTTCCAGCGACCTCCCAAACCAAAGTTGCCTCCTCATATCATTGCGCTGCAGGAGCTGGATAAATTAAAAACCGAAGAGCTCTGGCAACATGAAAAGGTAAAGGATTATTATACCCGCCTTACCGATATTATCAGATTTTATATCGAAGACCGATTTATGGTAGCTGCGATGGAACAGACTACTTTTGAGATTCTGAGGGAATTTAAGGGCGAAAAATCACCAATTGATAAAAAATCGTATAAGGAACTAAAAGAAATTTTGGAACTCGCAGATTTTGTGAAGTTTGCAAAATTGACGCCACTTCCGGACGAAAATCATAATATGCTTTCATACGCTTATCTGTTTGTGAAGGATACAACAGTTGAAGTTGTTACGGAGATGCCCGATTCTTCCGAATCAAAAGAGAAGGAAGCAGTTGTTGATTTAACCGTTAAAAAAGAGGAAAATCAGCCATGAACCATATAACATTTGCCAAACCCGAAGTATTCTATCTGTTGATCGGGCTGATCCCAATGATTGTCTGGTATATACTTCGGCAAAAAAGGTCGAAAGCAAGTATTCAGATTAGTACAATTGAATCGTTGAAAAGTGTACCGTTAACCTGGAAACATGCGCTGCGTCATCTGGCTTTTGCTTTACAGATAGCCGTATTATCACTTATTATTGTTTGTCTGGCCAGACCACAATCTTCGGATAGCTGGCAAAACCAAACAGTTGAAGGGATCGATATTATGATAGCACTCGATATGTCGAGCTCAATGCTTGCCCGCGACTTTCAACCCAACAGGCTTGAGGCAGCCAAGGCGGTGGCAACGGAATTTATCTCGGGACGGTTGTTCGACAGGATCGGTTTAGTAGTCTTTTCAGCTGAAAGCTTTACCCAATGTCCGCTCACAACCGACCGGGCTGTACTGATCAATCTGTTTCATAATCTTCAGAGTGGACTGCTCGAAGACGGAACAGCCATTGGATTGGGACTTGCCAATGCAGTATCGCGTTTAAAAGACAGCGAAGCAAAAAGCCGGGTGATCATTCTTTTGACCGACGGTGAAAACAACCGGGGTGAGATAGCACCCATCACCGCTGCCGAAATTGCCAAGACTTTTGGAATAAGGGTTTATACCATCGGCGTTGGGACCATTGGAATGGCGCCCTATCCGGTTCAGACTCCCTTTGGCATTCAAATGCGCGATGTCGAGGTGAAAATTGATGAAAAAACGTTGCAGGACATTGCCAACACCACTGATGGCAAATATTTCCGTGCAACCAACAATAAAACACTGATCGAAGTCTATAAAGCGATCGATCTTTTAGAAAGATCAAAAATTGAAAACAAAGAGTTCAGCAAAAAGAATGAAGAGTACCACCAGTATGCAATTGGAGCACTGATTCTTGCACTATTAGGTATGATTCTTCAATTTGCAGTATTCAGGCATATTCCGTAAGGAATCAGAAAAAATTTGAGCTATGGAATCTTTTAGATTTGCACATCCTTTATATTTATACCTGTTACTGGTTATACCGGTATTCGTGATTTTATTTATTCTGTCGCGGATAAACAGAACGCGGGCGCTTCGTAAATTTGGCGATCACTCATTAATTGCGCAATTAATGCCAAGCGTATCAACCTCCCGGCCATTCATCAAATTCATCTTGTGGATGCTGGCGCTGGCGTTTATCATTACAGCACTGGCACAACCCCAGTTTGGCTCAAAGCTTCTGACTTCGAAGCGAAAAGGGGTTGAACTGATTATCGCACTCGATGTGTCGAACAGTATGATGGCTGAGGATATTAAGCCAAACCGGCTCGAAAGGGCAAAAAGGGCAATCGCCAAATTGACTGAACGCCTTCGTGACGATAAGCTGGGACTGATCGTTTTTGCAGGACAGGCTTATGTACAACTTCCTATCACCACCGATTACGTTTCGGCGAAACTGTTTCT
>CAYHDA010000318.1:0-4987 GCA_964355145.1 uncultured Mariniphaga sp. | reverse complement strand
GATCGGAGCCTGCGAAGCAACAAACGCTACTCCTCACATCTTGTTTTCATCGAGTACCCAGGAGGAGAGGGATAATCTGTATGGAAAATCAAAAAAAGAGGGACGAGAGCTGTTCGAAAAATGGGCAGCGAAGAATAATGCACAGTTTACAGGATTTATTATTCCCAATGTATTCGGCCCCTTTGGAAATCCTTACTATAACTCGGTTGTCGCAACATTTTGTCACCAGCTTACACATAACGAAACACCTAAAATTGAGGTGGATGGTGAAATAAAACTGATTTATGTTTCTGAATTGGTTGAATTTATTATTGATAGGATTCAGTTAAACAGTGTAACACAGGGTAAAAACACCGTGAAACACTGTGTAACTTTTCTCCTACCCCATTCTGCAGAGATCAAAGTTTCTGCACTACTTCAAAAACTAATATCATTCAAAGAAAGCTATTTCGAAAAGGGCATCCTTCCAAATCTGGATAATTCCTTCGACAGAAATTTATTCAATACTTTTCTCTGCTATATCGATCACGCCTCATTTTTCCCATTTCAACTGAAGCTGAATACTGACAGTCGGGGTAGTTTTGTTGAAACGATAAAGCTACATAGCGGTGGTCAGGTTTCCTTTTCGACCACTGTACCGGGAATAACCCGTGGGAATCATTTTCATACCCGAAAAGCGGAACGTTTTGCAGTTATCAAGGGAAAAGCAAGAATTGACATTCGTCGTATCGGAACAGATAAAGTGATTTCATTTGAATTAGATGGGTCCCAACCATCCTTTGTTGATATGCCCATCTGGTACTCACACAATATCACCAATATCGGAGATGAAGAGCTTTACACAATATTCTGGATCAATGAACATTTTGATGCAAATGATCCGGATACTTACTTCGAAAAAGTTTAACATTGGAACGCAGATGACGCAGATCAAACTGATTTAAACAATTAAAATCAATCTGTATTGATCTTTTTCAATCAGCGTCATCGACGATCTATTCAATATTTAAAATCAGCGCAAATCCGTAAAATCAGCGTCATCTGCGTTCTATTCTCTCATAAATGAAGAAACTAAAAGTCCTTACAGTAGTAGGCACACGCCCCGAGATCATACGTTTATCCCAGGTTATTAAGAGACTGGACGAATCAGAGAGTATTGAGCATATCCTTGTACACACCGGCCAAAACTACGATTACGAATTGAATGAAGTATTCTTCAAAGACCTTGGCTTACGAAAACCAGATCATTTTCTGAATGCGGCTGGAGTATCGGCAACCGCGACGATCGGTCAGATCATCATCAATATTGACCCGGTTCTTGAACAGGAACAACCGGATGCCTTTTTGGTTCTGGGAGACACCAACAGTTGCCTGTGCGCGATACCCGCCAAGAAACGACATATTCCGATTTTCCATATGGAAGCAGGGAACCGATGTTTCGACCAGCGCGTACCGGAAGAGACCAACCGCAAAATAGTAGATCATATTTCGGATATTAATCTCACTTATAGCGATATTGCACGTGAATATCTTCTAAGAGAAGGTTTACCGGCTGACCGGATTATAAAGACAGGAAGCCCAATGTTTGAAGTGTTACAAGCGAACATGAATCAGATTGACAGTTCGGAGGTGTTAGCCAGGCTTTCGATCAAAAAGAACAACTATTTTGTGGTATCTGCTCATCGCGAAGAAAATATCAATTCAGACAACTTTGACAAACTGATTATGGTATTGAATTACGTTGCAGAAAAACATCAACTACCGGTTATTGTTTCAACCCATCCACGTACAAGAAATAAAATCAATGAAAAAGGGGTTCAGTTTCATCCTTTGATTCAATTGATGAAACCATTGGGATTCCATGATTACAACCATCTTCAAAAGAATGCCAAAGCAGTACTTTCTGATAGTGGAACGATCTCAGAAGAATCATCAATCATGAACTTTCCGGCCTTAAACATTCGTGACGCACACGAACGTCCGGAAGCAATGGAAGAAGCTTCTGTAATGATGGTTGGCATGAATTACGATCGTATACTACAAGGCCTGGCAATTCTTGAAACTCAAAATGTAAATCAAAGCTTAACGCTGAGACCTGTTGCGGATTATTCGATGCCCAATGTTTCGGACAAGGTGTTGAGAATCATTATCAGTTACACAGACTATATTAATCGGGTTGTTTGGTCAAAATGATAGATAAAACAAATAAGAAGATCCTCATAATTACTGAAGTTTTTTCTCCGGAAGATTTTTTGATCAATGATCTTGTTTTCCATTGGAAGAAGCAGGGTCGTGATGTTTCTGTTCTTACGAGAAATCCCTCCTACCCGGAGGGTAAAATATACACAGGATATAAAAATAAACTTTTTCAAAAAGAGATTATTAACGATATACCCGTTTCAAGGGTTCAATTCATTCCCGGATATAAAGATAATAGTTTCATAAAAATCGTCAACTATTTATGGAATATGCTTTTAGGCGTATTCTGGGCAATAAAAAACGGGAAGACATTTGATTCAATTTATATTTATCAAACAGGGCCGCTGACTTTCTCAACAGCTGGGATTATAATTAAGAAACTGTACCAAAAAAAAGTAACCATTTGGACTCAGGATATTTGGCCCGATACAGTTCATGCATATGGATGGGCACAAAAAGGTATTTCAAGGAAGATTCTTGATTCATTTGTAAGATGGATCTATCGTAACTGCGACAATGTTACAATCTCAAGTCCAGGATTTGAATCTATAATACGTCCGTATTACCCCACAAAAGTCATTCAATTTATTCCGCAATGGTCCTTTACGGCAAAATTGAATGGTAATGAAGCAACACAGATAGTAAAGTTCCCGGGGACTTTTAATTTTGTTTTCGCAGGTAATATTGGGAAAGTGCAAAATCTCGAAAACGTAATCTTAGGATTTGAATTATTCCAAAAAGAAAATTCGAATAAGGATATCTGGCTCAACCTGATTGGCGATGGGTCCAATCTTCCATACCTTCAGGAGAAGGTTAAAGCAAGTAAAATTGAGAATGTAAAATTTTGGGGCAGAATGAAATCAACAGATATGCCACTTTTATATGACAAAACTGATGTGTTAATCATCGCATTGGAAAATCAGCCCATTTTCAATTTAACGATACCTGCTAAGTTTCAATCTTATCTCAATGCAGACAAACCAATATTCGGAATTATTGGTGGCGAAGTTGCAAATTTGATTGTCAAATATAACCTGGGATGGATTGCACCTCCCGATTCTATATCTGAAATTGCCGGAATTTTTGAGGAAATTGTATCCTGTAAACCGGAAATTTTAATCAAAAAAACGCAAAACACAAATATTCTATTAGAAGATCAGTTTAACCGGGAGAAGATAATACAAAAATTTACAGATATGGTGTTCTACTAGAACCTGGTTTTGCATTCACGCTTTCAAACCCATTTTAAAATAATAGGTACTAGTACTTTTAAAAAATGGGAGTGGCCTATTCCTTTATTTGAACATCTGAAACATGTATTTTTCTCAGTTGTTAAAATGAAACTTCACTTATTTGGGTTAAAATCTAATTATCTTATCCTAAGATATCACCTATGCAAATCAAAAAAGCCTTAATCACTGCAGCTGGAGCCGATCAGCGTAAACTGGCGATGCAAACGCTTGTAGATCGCGATGGGATTCGGAAAACTGTTCTTGAAATACTGATCGAAGAAGCCAGGCTGGCTGGTATTGACCAAATAGGGGGTAAGCATTCGGTAAACCGCATCGTGTTTTGCTGAAAAATCGAGTTGCACTTTCAAAGTTATGGTAATATTTTCGGAGAACTTTGATAGTTTTGAGATTTTTAGTGGTCAAGCAAAACTCTTATTGGTGAATTCATTAACTTTGTAAAAAAATTAAAGCAAAATGAATGCGATAAATTTCAAAGTGTTTCCTCAAGATAGGGAACAAATAAAAGCGATAAAGACGGTATTTAAAGCCTTTAAAATTAAGTTTGAAGTTGAAGAAGAGAAATCATACAACCTTGATTTTGTTGAACGAGTTCTTTTGGCCAAAGGAGAAATCAAACAGGGAAAAGGTGTCGTAATAGCCCCCAATGATTTATGGAAATAATATATTCCTTAAAAGCAATTGAGGATATAGGCTACTGGAAAAAAAGTGGCAATAAAGTGGTGCAAGAGAAAATTTCGGCACTAATAAACGACATTATTTTGCACCCCTATACGGGAATAGGTAAGCCAGAAGCATTGAAATACCAACTAACGGGTTCCTGGTCTCGAAGAATAACACATACTGACCGACTTGTTTACAACGTAAATATTGAAAATAATTGTATAGAAATTGAAACTGCGAGAGGACACTATTGATTTTTTTAAATACAAGCACTGAAAGGATGAAAATACTCATCACCGGCATACCTGGTTTTATAGGGAGTAATTTAGTTGCTTCCCTGAAAAATCAGCAGAATTCTACGTCATTTGAAAATGTCAAAAAGAACATTTTTCGAGACAATCAAAAAAATATAGAACACAACTTGTCCCGATAAATCGGGAGATTTTCAAATTGTTTTTTTTACCTGCCTGGGCATGAAGAACTCCAAAATTGGAATTGATTTTTTTAACTTTACAAAAGATCATATTAATACAATTCTAAAAAAAGAGGTAGAAAAAGATTGGTGGGATCAATTACCATTTGAAGTACAAGATTCAATAATTGAAGGCATTCACGATATTGAAGATGGGAAAGTATTCACACATGATCAGGTAATTCAGGAAGCTAAAGAAAAATATGGATTCTGATACCGAAGATTACAAACAAAAAATTCACCTGCTAACCTTTTTTTATTGCAGACAAGATCCCAAGAGGTTAATCTTTATTAACAAGTAAAATCTGGTAATTTGCTGCAAGGTTGAAAGCGAGTCCAATTATTGAATACCACCTATGCAAATCAAAAAAGCCTTAATCACTGCAGCTGGAGCCGATCAGCG
>CAYHDA010000317.1:0-4996 GCA_964355145.1 uncultured Mariniphaga sp. | reverse complement strand
TAGAAAGCTTGGTATAATCTCCTAAACTGCGGTTGAACGAAGGGATCATCTCCATCGCTTTTGAATTTATATTGGTAGCAGCACCCATCTTGGCAGAGCTGAATGCAGATGGTTTTGCACCAATAACGGTAACTTCACCTACAGCCTGAGCACTTTCTTTCAAATTGGTATTCAACACAAAAGTTTCACCTAAAGAAAGATTTACTTCAGTCAGGGTGGCATTAGCGTATCCGACAAAAGAGATTTGCACCTTGTAAGGCCCGCCGGTACGCATCCCCTGCAGTGAAAAGCGTCCTTCAGCATTAGTAACTGTGCCATACTGAGTTCCTGATGGAACATGCACAGCTACAACCGCTGCACCGGGAAGTGATTCACCTCCTCCTGTGATTCTACCACTAATTCCGGAGGTCGTAACCTGCCCTAGCGTAGTTAAGACCATTCCTGCAAATAGCATAACAGTCAGTAAGAGCTTGTTTAAATTGTTTTTCATTAATAATTCATTTTAAGTTGACGATCTAAATCTAAAAAATAAGAACAATAAATTAAGTAAATATCTTAATAAAATGTAATTTGTTTTAATAATCCGTAAAATTAGAATTTACCCTAAACATAATTCTACATCCTACATTACATAAACATTAAATTTAGTTCCAAAAATAACTATTGAAAATTAATCTGTAGCTGATATGTGTCATTCAGAGCTATCTAGTTATTAACTTATCCAGTTATTTTATTAACAATTTTTTAATATAATTAACAGATTGAGATCCAATATCCTTAATGTAATGATTTAATGTGCGTTACGGAAAATGAAACACAAGTAATTGGTAATGTGCTAGTTGCAAAATAATCTATGTTTTTAAGCGATGATTAAGTTTGAAATAGTATTTTTGCGGTCAATGCTACTATACTAATTCAATGATAAAAGACAGCTACGATAAGCTCATAAAAAGATACGGATACGTCAATGAACCAATTGCAACGGGCATTGATCTTTGCAAGGAAATACGTATATTAAAAGAGGCAAAAAATGCGGTGATTCTGGGACATTATTATATTTCTCCTGAACTTCAGGATATCTCTGATTTTCTTGGAGATTCGTTGGCGCTGGCACAGCAGGCTCAAAAAACCGAAGCTGATATTATCATATTTGTTGGCGTTCACTTTATGGGAGAGACTGCTAAAATACTCAATCCTGGTAAAAAAGTGATTGTTCCTGATCTGAATGCGGGATGCTCTTTAGCCGAATCTGCCCCGGCTGAGGCATTTCGGGCTTTTAAAATCCTCAATCCTGATCATAAGGTTATCTCTTATATAAATTGTTCAGCTGAAATCAAGGCGCTTTCTGATGTAATCGTTACATCTTCAAATGCGATGAAAATTGTAGAGTCGTTTCCCAAAGAGCAGCCACTGATATTCGCTCCCGACAAAAATCTGGGTAATTATATCAATTCAGTAACAGGCAGAGAGATGTTGTTGTGGAATGGTGCCTGTATGGTTCATGAAAAATATTCGCTTGAAAAAATTGTGGCCCTGATGGATCAACATCCCCAAGCTGTGTTTATTGCTCATCCTGAATGTGAACAACCGGTATTGATGGTGGCCGATTACATTGGTTCAACAACAGCTTTGCTTAATTACGCGGCAAAAAGCAGTGCAAAATCGTTTATCGTTGCAACAGAAAGCGGAATCCTACACCAAATGCAAAAGGCTTGTCCCGAAAAGTTATTTATCCCTGCTCCATCTATCGATTCAACATGTGGCTGCAACGACTGCAGTTATATGAAATTGAATACGCTGCAAAAATTATATCTTGCCCTGAAATACGAGAAGCCTGAAATCATCCTTGACCCTGATTTACTTGAAAAGGCAAAAATACCTATCCTTCGTATGCTTGAACTTTCAAAATAAGCATGAAAATACCCTGACACAACTGTTTTTATCATTTTATCGTCTATTAATGGGATAAAATTATTTCCTTTGTGTTGCTAATAAATTCCGGGCAGGTTGTATTTGAAAAATTTCAGACTTACAACTAAACTGGTAAAATCGAAATATACACTGTTATTGATGAGAAGAATAAGATTATTTTTTATTGTGTCATTGCTCCTTTCCGGGCTATTTTACAATTCCTGCAAGAAATCCACTACAACTACAACCCCTGTGGTTGTTATTCCTCCCGGTGTGGGCGAGTTTGTTGGTTCGGTTATTGTCTACTCGAAAACGGATACCATGCTGACTTATTTTTTAAAAAATAATTACAACAGGATAACCGGGTCTCTCGAACTTTATACCGCTGAGGATATTGATTTTAACAAATATCTTGTCAATCTCAGAAGTGTTAC
The DNA here is from genome assembly GCA_964355145.1 of uncultured Mariniphaga sp. Taxonomy (GTDB): domain Bacteria; phylum Bacteroidota; class Bacteroidia; order Bacteroidales; family Prolixibacteraceae; genus JAAFHB01. The sequence continues at coordinate 2,651 of CAYHDA010000317.1, read as the reverse complement.
GGGAGCGGTCAGACTTTACAAGATCCGCAATACTGATCTTTCCTTTTTGTCAAAGGTAACACGAATTACGGGGGACCTCCAGATTTCCGCATGCCCAGGATTAACTTCACTTGCCGGTTTATCAAAACTCGATACCCTGACCAATAACCTGATCATTGAAAATAATCCAAAAATTGAAAACCTCAACGGCATAGGATTGGTTCAGACACTCACAAATATCAGAGTTACCGGTAATGCATCTATCCAGTCGTTATCCGGATTAAGCAGTCTGACCTCAATTGCCAGTTCACTTACTGTCGGAGAAAATCCTGGCCTGACTTCGCTCAACGGCTTAAATAATGTTACTTCAATCGCCTCAAATGTGATCCTTTACAACAATGTGCAACAGTACACGCTTGAAGGATTAAATAACCTGAAAAGTTTAAAAGGAACTTTGAATCTTTCCGGTCTTCCCGCACTTACTGATATAACAAAGCTGAACACCTTAAGTGACACAATTTCCGCTGTTCTGATTTCGGGATGCAACAATTTGACAAATCTGCAGGGACTTAATAATTTACCAAATATTCGAAATGAACTCAGACTGATAGGCTGCAATAAATTGGCTAATTTAGAAGGGCTTGCAAAAATAGATACCATTGGTGGAACTGTTGAATTAAATCAATTAAGTGCGCTTTCATCGTTCTCAGGATTAACAGTATTGAAAGGAATCAAAAAAGACCTCCGGATTGTTGAGTGCAATGCGCTGAATTCGTTAACCGGATTAGCAAATCTGGGTATTATCAAAGGGAACTTTATTCTCGATGATAATGCGAATCTGGTAAATTTAGCAGGTGTTAATGCTTTGAAATATGTGAAAGGGAAAGTTCAGATTTTAAATAACGCCAAGCTCCTTTCCCTGACCGGCCTCGAACCGCTTAAGACGATTGTCGGTGATCTTGACATTTACTACAATCCCATGCTTTTAAGCTACTGTGCCCTGAATCCCGATGTGTTTACTGGTATTCCATATATCGGTTTAAACAAATACTCCCCCACCTGGGCGCAAATAAAAGCCGGAAGCTGTTCAAAATAATCCACACTTGATATCACAAAAAAGCCACCCCGAAAAGGTGGCTTTTTTGTGATGTCAAGTGTGGGAAAATCATTCAATAATTGTTGTCCAGTTATAAGGATCAATATCAATACCATATTGAATTGCCCGAAGTTTTTCATATAACTGAACACTTATTTTACCGGGTTCAGATCCGTAAAAGTACTCTGTTTCTTTGTCTGCGTCATAGATACGCTTGATTGGGGAGATCACTGCAGCAGTTCCGCAGGCTCCCACCTCATCAAATTCGGCAAGCTCCTCAACAGCGATCTGTCGTTCCTCAATTTTCATTCCCATATCACTTGCCAGCTGCCGCAAACTCATATTGGTAATTGAAGGCAATATAGAATCTGATTTCGGAGTTATATATGAATTGCCCTTAATGGCAAAGAAATTGGCAGGACCACACTCATCGATATATTTTTTCTCTTTTGCATCAAGGTACAATACCGCAGAGAATCCGTTTTTGTGTGCACGATCGCCAGCAACCATACTGGCAGCATAATTACCCCCTACTTTAATTTTTCCTGTACCAAGAGGAGCAGCCCGGTCATATTCGCGGTAAATTACTAAATCCGTTGGTTTGAAGCCCTCTTTAAAATAAGGACCTACCGGCATAACCATCACCATGAACAAGTATTCATCAGAAGCTTTCACCCCAATCTGAGGGCCTGTACCAATCAACAACGGCCGAACATACAAAGAGGCACCAGATTCAAAAGGAGGAACATATGCTTCGTTAAGTTGAACTGCTTTTCTGACAGCTTCGGAGAACAAAGCTGTCGAAACTTCTGCCATCATGATACCTTGAGCAGAACGTTGCATGCGCTTCGCATTTTCTTCCATCCTGAATACGCGTATCTTTCCATCATTACCTCTGAACGCTTTCAACCCTTCAAAAGAGTCTTGACCATAATGAAGCACCGTTGCACCTATGTGCATATTAACATATTCTGAATCAGATATTTCCAATTCACCCCATTGACCATTACGATACCAGCATCGAATATTAAAGTCTGCTTTGCTATACCCAAATCCCAGATTTTTCCAGTCTATCGCTCCCATATTTTCGTTTTTTTTTCGCCCGGTTTGTAGTCTGCTAAGATACAACTAATCCTTCATCTGAAAAGCAAAAAAAATCTTTTCAAATGGTATTCCATCCATGAAAAAAAATAATCCCGTATTTCAAAAAATTTACGAACCATGCTATCAACAATCAGCGTTAAATATTATAACAATAATTAAACATTAAAGCACTAATTATCTGTGTATTAATTACTATATTTATCTGTGATGGAAAACCATTATTCAACCGCAATTTTGGCTGGAAACGAAAAATATTTCAATGTTGGTTTAAGTTGATTAATGTGGTTAAAATCTGATTAATTTTGATATATATTTACAATGTTTAATCGTTGTTATTACAACTTTAGAACCCTAAATTACTGTCAAATAGAACCTATTTCGTCAACTTGAAACTTAGAAGTGAACCTAAAGTCTATTAAACACCCATGAATCTGCGCTTCGCAAACACGAATGAAGATAACACAGGTGTTCT
>CAYHDA010000316.1:0-5022 GCA_964355145.1 uncultured Mariniphaga sp. | reverse complement strand
AGCCGTTTCTTTACAGAATCTTTAGCCATCATATAATTGACAGTGATATGTTTACCAATGTCACGAATGAAATCCAGAAAGGTGAACGTTTTCATCCAATCGTAATTATTGACCATCTCAGCCGCATTAACAGCAGTCGAATCAAAATCAAGAAATTTGGAAATCTGAACTTTCAAACACTCTTGGTTGTGACGCAATGTGCTTTCATCCAGAAAATTACGCTCCTGTGATTTTCCTGAAGGATCTCCGATCATACCTGTGGCACCACCCACTAGCACGATGGGTTTGTGGCCTGCGAGCTGAAAATGTTTGAGCATCATTACACCTACCAGATGCCCGATATGCAAAGAGTCAGCCGTTGGGTCAATCCCTACATAAGCCGAGGTAACCTCTTTTTTCAACTGTTCTTCCAATCCGGGCATCATATCGTGGATCATGCCTCTCCAGGTCAATTCTTCAACAAAATTCATTATATCGCAGTTAAATAATTATTCAAGTGATCAGCCTAATGCCTGCCTTAACAGCATCCTTTGCAGGTAATCAATTCGCTGATTGGTATTAAACCATATTTGACCGACAAAGATATAACTTTTTACCACCCCGTTAAGCTGACCTGATATTCGAATTATGCGTTCTGCATTATTTAGACTACTTTTCAAACTTAAATATCATTCCAATGAGAAAAGCAGAATTCCAGCTCAAAGTTTTGTCGTTGATAGCTATTATTTTTTTGGGATCGCTTCAGGGACAGTCGCAGCATCGGCTCGTATTACTTCATCCGACGGTAAGTAATATTGAAAATTTCGAGCGTTTGATAGAAAATAAGATTATCGATATTCCTGATGTTGAGTTATTGGGAGTGTATTACGAAAAAGAGTCCTTCGATTATTCTGCTTCCAAAAAGTATATTTCTGATCATCAGATCAATAACTTTAAGCTTTGTCCAATCGAAGGCGATATTAATCCCGAAAATATCTATCGTGAAAACGAATGTACCCCTGCTTTTCGAAAATTATTTGAAGAGGCAGATGCGATACTTTTCTTTGGCGGCCCTGATATTCCTGCCGCTGTTTATGGCGAGAAACAAAATTTACTGACAGTCGTTACGGATCCCTTTCGACATTATTTTGAAACTTCATTATTCTTTCATCTCATCGGAGGGAGCCGGAACACAATATTCAGACCCTATCTGGCTGACAGACCCGATTTTATTATCCGCGCTTTTTGTCTAGGAATGCAAACGATGAATGTAGCGGCAGGTGGCACTCTGATTCAGGATATTCCATCCGTGCAATACCATCAAAATACCTTGGAAGAGGCTATTTCGCAGCCAATTGATGATCAGCACAGGAGCTATAAATCCCTTATGTATCCGCTTGCCGATTTATTTGGAGGTTGTTTTCACCCGATCATAATTTCAAAAACCGGATATCTCAACGAAATTTCCACTATGTCAATAGGTGCTGCAACACCAAAAGTGTTAAGCTATCATCATCAGGCTGTTGGGCGTATGGGAGCCAATTTGAATATTATTGCGACCTCGGCAGACCGTAAAATTATCGAAGGATTGCAACATGCTACATTTAAAAATGTCGTCGGCGTTCAATTTCATCCTGAATCCTCATCACTATATATGGCTGAGGCGAACTTCACTACTATTCCGGGAACTCCATATTCACCTTTCGATCAAATGGTCAAATCGAACAGCCTCACTTTTCACAGATTTTTCTGGAAAGATTTTTCAGAAAAAATCAATAAAATCAATCATCCTAAAATTCCTTAAGAAACAGATCTAAGCCGAAGGACTCTTCGATGGATGATCACGTAGTTTTTCCAGCTCTTTTTTCAGAACAGGGAAAATATTTGGAGCAATATTTTCGATTGGACTATACATTCTGGATTCCGATTTGGCCTTTTCGGGAATAATATTAATGGTGAAATCTTCGATTTTTAAGATTATATTCATCAAAATACTCAGGATAAACGCAGTCTTTAATGCCCCCAGAATAGCACCCGCTAATCGGCTTAATATGCTGAGGGCTATGGCTTTTACGAATTTTTCTGTCAGCGTGGCGATCAGATGAACTATAATTACAACAAAGACAAAGATCAGTATAATAGCCACGAGACGCATTGCCTCTGAACTCCATTTGAAGTATCCTGACAACCATTGCTGAACCAAACCTGAAAATTCGATCGCAGCCCATATTCCCAGAATCAAGGCGGCTATTGAGGACAGTTCTACGAAAAATCCTTTGGTGAAACCATTAATAGCAGCAGCAACCAGAATCACAATGAGAACAATATCTACCACATTCATGAGAATAAAAGTTTAAATTTGTTGCATTAAATATATTAAATTTAGCGTGAATGCATTGCTAATTTGCGGAAAGTTACTAAATTTCATCCGAATTATTATAAATTACCTGAACGAGCATGGCCATTGTTAATTCAATCATCAACTGGATCAACTATAAACGGATATATGAGATTGATCTTTATCGGGAACATAGTTTCGAGATCCAGCAAGAGGTGCTCTTTAATCTGTTGAATACTGCAAAAAATACTGAATGGGGTGAGAAGTACGACTATTCAAACATAAAATCCTGGGAAGACTATCAAAAAAATGTCCCTGTCAATCGCTACGAGACTATTGAGCCGTTGATCAGCAGAATGATTCAGGGAGAAAAAAATGTATTATGGCCCGGAGTAATGAAATGGTTTGCCAAGTCATCCGGTACTACAAATGCAAAAAGTAAATTCATTCCTGTTTCCAAAGAATCGCTTGATGACTGCCATTTCAGAGGAGGGAAAGACGTGCTTGCTATCTATTATCGTAATTACCCTGAGGCTTCACTGCTTTCCGGGAAAAGTCTTACTCTGGGGGGAAGTCATCAGGTGACCAATTTTAGTAACAAGGCTTATTATGGTGATCTTTCTGCGATTATGATCGAAAATTTGCCATTTTGGACTGATTTTCACCGCACTCCTCCGACTGAAATTGCCTTAATTCCTGAGTTTGAAGAGAAAATTGCTCAAATTACGAAAACTGCCATTCATGAAAATGTGACCTCTTTAGCCGGAGTTCCTTCATGGTTTTTAGTACTCCTGCGTTACATACTTGATTATACCGGTAAATCTACGATCCGCGAAGTTTGGCCTAATCTTGAGCTTTTTATTCATGGTGGAATTTCTTTTGAACCCTATCGGGAGCAATATCGACGGTTAATTCCTTCTTCAAAGATGAATTATATGGAGACCTACAATGCTTCAGAAGGTTTCTTTGCGATTCAGGATAACCCGGCAAGTCCCGATATGCTTCTGATGCTTGATTATGGTGTATTCTATGAGTTCATTCCCGCTGGAAATTTTGAAGATGAATACCCTAAAACAATTCCACTCTGGGATGTGGAAACAGGAATTAATTATGCTATTGTGATTACTACAAATGGCGGCCTTTGGCGTTATATGATTGGCGATACAGTGACTTTTACTTCCAAAGATCCGTATAAAATCAGGATTACAGGTCGTACAAAACACTTTATCAATGCCTTTGGGGAAGAGCTAATCATCGACAATGCTGAGAGAGCGATCAAAGCAGCTTGTGCGGCGACAGGCGCAATAATCAGTGATTACACAGCGGGTCCGATTTTTATGTCTGAGAATCAGACAAAGGGAGCGCACCAATGGCTGATTGAATTTGATACAATGCCTAATGATCTGGATAGATTTACAACAATTCTTGATCAGGAATTACAAGGGTTAAATTCTGATTATGAGGCTAAAAGGCACCATAATGCAACGCTTGAAAGTCCGCATGTTTTAGTGGTCACTCCCGGGACTTTTCTGGAGTGGATGCGCCAAAGGGGAAAAATGGGAGGGCAGCATAAAGTTCCCCGCTTGTCTAATAACAGAGAATATCTCGATGGTTTACTTCGAATTAATGAATTAATGAAACACCCATGAATCTGCGCTTCGCAAACACGAATGAAGATAACACAGGTGTTCTATCAGGCAATTAAAAAAACAAATTATCTTCTGATAAAATAAATTTAAGTGTTAATGAAAAAAATAATTCCAACAATGCACATTGCAATAGCCGGAAATATCGGAGCTGGAAAAACAACCCTGGCGGAGATTTTATCAAAACATTACGGATGGGAGGCTCATTACGAAGAAGTAGATGGCAATCCTTATCTCAATGATTTTTACCATGATATGCAACGTTGGTCTTTCAATTTGCAAGTATATTTTCTTAATAACCGGTTTAGCCAGATCATTGATTTCCGTAATTCAGGAAAAACAGTGATTCAAGATCGAACGATTTATGAAGATGCTGAAATATTTGCGCCCAATCTACACGAAATGGGCCTGATGAGCACGCGGGATTTTGAAACTTATCACACGCTCTTCGACCTTATGGGAAAGCTGATTAAGGCACCTGATCTGATTATTTATCTGCGCGCTTCCATTCCTACATTGGTTAACCAAATTCAAAAAAGAGGGAGAGATTACGAAAATACGATCAGACTCGATTATCTTAAACAACTTAATCAACGGTATGAAGCGTGGGCAACACGCTATCAGCTTGGCAAAATGCTGGTTATTAATGTTGATGAACTAAATTTTGCTGAAAATAAGGAAGATATCAGTAAGGTGATTGATCGCATTGACGCACAATTGCATGGACTTTTCTAAGCAACAAGGAGTTAATGTGCTAATTTGCTAACGAGAGATTTGAAAATGTGCTAATATGCTAATGTGCTAATATGCTAATGTGCTAATATGCTAATGTGCTAATATGCTAATGCGGTAATGTGGTAATGTGGTAATTGGGGGATTTGAATATTTGAAAAGAAAGATTTTGATCCCTGAGCTGACGGAGAACATTATTAATTGATAATTCCTTAATTGATAATTTCTGACTCCTAATTTCCCTCTGTTTCTTTCCTCTGCCAATGGCGGCTTTTATCATTGGTAGTTCATAAAATAATTTGTAGGATTATACCGGAATTGACACAA
>CAYHDA010000315.1:0-5038 GCA_964355145.1 uncultured Mariniphaga sp. | reverse complement strand
GGCGTACGCCAGCAGATTTACAGTCTGCCCCAGTTGGCCGCTTTGGTATCTCCCCAATTGTTGTTTATTCTTTTTTCAATCCTTAAATGAACAGACCACTTTAAGGAATCGTGCCTCAAAAATGGTCTGCAAATTTAATCTAATTTTCTTTCAAAAAAGGCATTTAAAATTCTTTTTTGAAATTTATTTGGATTTGACTTTCATTTTGTATTTATCTAACTGTTTACGAAGCGCATCCACAGCGAGATCGACAGCTTCCTCGAAAGTTTTTGCCTGCTTTTTAGCGAATAGATATTCATTTAACGGCACCGACAATTTAATTTCAGCGACTTTATTCTCCTGATCTTCGTCTTTTTCCAGTTTTAAAATCACTTCAGATCCAATAATTCCTTCAAAGAAAAGCTCAAGCTTATTTGTTCGCTTCTCACAAAAGTCAATCAATTTTTGATCAGCTTTAAAATGAACACTTTGTACTTTAACGTCCATAATTTGTCCTCCTTTAATTTAAGCCCTTGGATGAGCTTGTTTGTAAACCTTTTTAAGTTGTTCAAACGTAGTGTGCGTATAAACCTGAGTTGCTGCAAGATTTGCATGCCCAAGCAACTCTTTAATTGCATTCATATCTGCCCCACGATTAAGCAAATGTGTTGCATAACTATGTCGTAATATATGCGGACTCTTCTTGTCAATCGTTGTCACAAGTGACAACTCTTTTTTAACAATACGATAAATTAACTTAGTATAAGCCGGCTCGCCATTCCCTGTAAGAAAAAGAAAATTTTCAGAGACGGGAAAGAGCTCATTACGCTGTTTAATATATTCGCTTATGATTCCGGCCAACTCTAAAGGGAATGGAACTAATCGTTCTTTGTTCCGTTTTCCGTTTACTTTGACAACTTTTTCAATCAGATTAAGATCAGAGAGACGAATACCCACTAATTCGGATAACCTTATTCCTGTTCCATAAAAAAAACTCACAACCGCTTTATCGCGTAATCCCTCAAAATCATCATCAAAAAACCTTCCGTCAAGCAAGTGGTTGATCTCCTTCTCCTGAACAAATTCCGGGAGTTTTCGGGCCATCTTTGGCAGAGTAATATAATCAGTCGGATTTTTCGGTACAATTCCTTCCCGCATCATAAACTTGTAGAAAGACTTCAGCGTAGAAATCTTTCTGTTCACGCTCCTTGCCGAAGTACCTTTATTCATCAGTGCTATAATCCATTGACGAATAAGATGATAATCTGCTGCTTCAACATAAAAATCCTCAACCAATGTCTTTCCAAAAGAAACAAACTGGTCGAGGTCATTCTCATAGGCGGTAATTGTATGCACTGAATACCGCTTTTCGTATTTCAGGTAACTGAGAAAAAGTTCAGAATTCATCATCTCAGGCAGAAATGTTTTTCGCACTCAAGATACGAAATAAAAACCCATATCCACCCTGAATTTTCCTTTTTGATGGATTTATTCTTCTGACCGCTGTAAATCTTCGATATAGATCGCCTTTTTAATCTCAGTACGGCGAGTTATTGAGGGTTTTTCGAAAGCCTGACGAATACGAAGTTCTTTTACAACGCCTGTTTTTTCGATTTTTCTTTTAAAGCGCTTCAAAGCACGCTCAATGTTTTCGCCGTCTTTAACTGGAATAACAATCATACAATTCTTTGTTTTATTACTATTAAAATATCTATTATTTCGGATGGCAAATTTATGAATTTTCTATTATTAATCAAACTATCAAATCAAATAATAAAAAAAAGGAAAATCAACCAATGCAACTACCCCTGATTCTGCGCTTCTCAAAAACAAATAAAGATGAAACAGGTGTATCACCAGGCAAATAAACGCAAATTTTATACCACTAAAACCAATAAATCACTGAGCAAATTTAAGATACGGAATCAACTTATTTAAAGAATCGGCGGTTATTACAGATGAAAGATCATCCGGTGACGAAATCTTACCCGTTTTATCCCGTAATTTAGCCACTTTACGCGCAGTTTTAAATCCAAAGTACGGGTGCCGTCCCATTTCCTGAACTGTGGAAAAATTGATATTAAATGATTTAAGCATTGTCGGATCAACGATAAAATACGATTCAACGGCTTTAAATGTCTCCTCCTTCATCCCGTACACCTCTTTCAGCTGAGTAACGGAATAGTACCCTCCAAGAAGATTTCTGTAACGAATGATCCTTGACGCAAAAACAGGACCAATCCCCGGAATTTCAAGCAAATGCAGAGAATCAGTACTGTTCAGTTCCTGTGCAGTTACCTTTTGCATCTCCTTCTTCGAATAGGTATGCTTGAATATCGTATCTCGGTTAAACCCGTTGGCAGGCTTAGAAGCTGAAGCACCTTTTGCAATTTCAACAACTGAAATGCTCTTCGCCGGAATTACAATAAAATTATCCAGCTGATCAAATAATTCAGAAGTCATTCCAAAGATTTTTTTCACCCCTTCTTTATCCCTGAAATGACCACCCTTTTCAAGGTATTTCAGCCAGTTATTTCTCACCTTTAAAGGCAAACCCATATTCGCCAAACTGACAGAATCCACTTCGTTGGGGTTAAAAGTGCTGATATGCAAGGCAATTGGCACAGGGATTACCGCCTCCTTTTTTGTCAGGTAATCATTCACCTCGCCTTGCCATTTAGAAAAATCGTTTTTATCAGCAGGGAAAAACCGGGGAATTAACCAGCCTATTAACAGTAAAATAAATATAATAAGGAGTAAGACAATTATTCCTGTTCGCTCTTTTCCGGAAAAATTGAACAGTTCGCGCAGCCATCTAATTCTCATCGCATGGGAATTTAAGTAATTGTCAATTAATAATGCTCAATTATAAAAACGATCAGAAAGGGTAGCCAATTGCAAAAGCAAAATTGATATTGTCTTTATGAAGCAGATTACCGGCCGGAATCCATCGGGTTCCGGCATCAAGAGATGGATCATGAAGTTTTATACCCAAGTCGACTCTTATTATTGCAAATGAAAAATCGTACCGCAAACCCGCTCCGGTGCCAATCGCTATCTCTTTATAGAATCTTGAAGCGGAAAATTCCGCTCCTGGCCGATTGTCTCTTAATGACCATATATTTCCCATATCCACAAAAAGGGCTCCTTCAAATGGACCGATCATTGCAAAACGATATTCGGCATTTGACTCCAGTTTAATATCACCCGACTGATTCGGAAACTCGTTCGGCCCGGCTTTGTATGAACCGGGTCCAAGTGTCCGTACAGGCCAGGCCCTGATTCCATTTGCACCGCCTGTGAAGTATTTCCTTTCGAAGGGTACCTGATTGGAATTGCCAAAAGGAACGGCCATACCAGTAAAAATTCTGAATACAAAGGTATTGTACTTATCGATTACCAATCCCTTGCGATATTCCAAATCAGCTTTAAGGTATTGGGCAAAAGGGGTTCCCAGAAAATGATATTTTGAACCCCCGAGTGAATCATTGAAATGCATTGTGCGGCTAAATAATTTACTCATGCCAAAAAGAAAAGTGCCGGCTGTTTCAAATGAAGCTCTGATATAACTATAATTCGACTGCTTCTGAATATTCTGTGTATTACGGGTAAAACTGTAGTTCCACGAAGTAATAGAGTGATCGGTGTAGGAGCTTTTAATATAAAGATTTTCAATTCTGGCTACAAAAGCTGAGTCATAGGCAAACATCTTGACCATGTTAAGATCGATGAGATTAATTCTGTGTGTCGTGTAATCTGAAGATTTCCACTGATACCCAAGACTTGCCCTAAGAATAGTCCGCGTATAATCTGGCCGGCGCTGGTTGTTATAGGAGAGATTCACCAGTGATTGCGGCGTTGAATAGCGAAAAAAGTTTTTCGTTTTTAAAGGGGCCAAAAACTTAGGTAAAGTGATTTTTGTTTCAATTCCTGACTCAAATGAATTAAACGTATTGATTGAATCGCCCCTTCCATATTTTTGTTTTTCAGTGGCTCCCAATAAAACGACATCGAGCAGTTCACCTCCGCCAAAAATATTTTTATGCTGATATCCCAGATTTCCGGCGACCCCCAGGTTACCAAGAGAATTTGTCCCTTCAAAAGAGACGGAATAAGACTGTCTGACCGAAGGAGAAAGCTGAATAATACAATCCAGTGTAGGATTACCAAGCGAATCGGACTTATTTGTTTCGGCGAACCGGATGTTAATCAGTTTGAATAATCGCAACGAAAACAGATCATTATAAGTTCGTTCAACAAGGTCTACATTATAATAACCCTTGTCTCCGATATGGTTCATATTCATCAGCATTTCAGGATGGTACCTCATTCCACCCTTTGATATAAAAAAATGATTTCCAATTTTAACGGTATCCGTTTTCTCCGCTTGGGGCACATCTTCATTATCACCGAAGAGTTGTTTCTGTGATTCGAAATCAGTATAAAAATAAAAATTACGGAAAGTGTACTTTTGATGATCTCTTTCAACCACGGTCGTTGGGTCATCTGAGATATTTTCACGTTCAACTACCAGTTTAAGGTCGACACTTTTGGGAGATTTTGTTGTGTCCGCTGAAAAATAAATTTCGTTTTTGTTGATTTTATAAAATCCATTATTTTGAAAATTTTTCAAAACCCTTTTACTTTCAGCTGCAAGAACGTCTGTGTCGAAGGGCGCATTTAATTTTATAACTGATTTTGTTGAGTCTGTTTTCGTTAAGGTTTTAATGGAATTATCGCGAATTTCGGTTTTGTAAGATTGAATACGATGGGGAGAATTGGCAATTATTGTATAGTAAACTTCAACTTTTTTATTTTTTTTGTAAATCACCGAATCTGTAACCCTTGCCTGATAATACCCTTTGTTATGCATGAACCGGGCAAATTCATTTTTTGATTTTTCAGTAAGATAACTGTTGAAAATTACCGGCGCTTCGCCAATCCTTTTAAATATTCCATCCTCACTTTTCTTGTTGGAGAGGTTATATAAGCCAAGATGAAATCTCCAGAAACCAAGTAATTTAGTGTTGGGCTTTTGTGTCTGATAGGTTTTAAATTC
>CAYHDA010000314.1:0-5054 GCA_964355145.1 uncultured Mariniphaga sp. | reverse complement strand
TGCTCACCCTGGCAACGCCTTTTGAAGAACCTCAGTTGTACTATTGGGTGCGGGATGAGAAAAATGCCAATGCCGAAATTGATTTTATTTTTCAGCACAACAACCTGACCTATCCACTTGAAGTAAAGGCAGGAAAAACAGGCACATTGAAATCGATGCATGTGTATCTGCTGGAGAAAAAACTAAAAACAGGAATTCGTTTAAACACCGACATGCCTTCAGTTGGAGCGTTCACAACAAAAGTGAGATCAGGGATAACCCATGCTGAAATAACCTACCAGCTGCTGTCATTGCCCTTGTATATGAGCAGTCAGTTGCCCCGTTTGCTCAGTAGTTTGCGAATGTAAAGCATATCAGCTAATCAGAATAACAGTAAATAAGTTTAAATCAAAACAAAAAATAAGAACATCAGCACATCGGTCTTAAACTACGTAATAAGATGAAACACCCATGAATCTGCGCTTCGCAAACATGAACGAAGATAACACAGGTGTTCCATCAGGCAATTAAAAAACAAATTATCTTCTGATGAAAAAAACTAATTTATTACTCACAATTGCTTTGCAGCTACTCATCTTTCAAGCCTTTAGCGGTCCTGGGATTATCAACTCCGGAGGTCGTATTGTCAGCAGTGGGACCGGAAGCTATTGGGTGGTCAGTGGGGGTAATTTCACCCTTACCAGCCAGAGTGTTGACAACCTGGCATCGATGAACAACCTGACAATTGCTTCGGGGGCTTCACTCACTATCGACTCGCAGAGTTTCCTGACCGTTACCGGAGCAGTAACAAACAGTAATTCCACGGGTACAGTCGGACTGACCATCAACAGCGATGCCACAAGTACTGCTTCGCTGATCACCCCTTCGGCCACAGGCACGGCGCTGCCGCTACTCAAAGGTGGATGTCATCCGGTGCATGGCATCTGGTATCAGCACCTGTCGTACAAACGGTCTCCAACTTCCTGACTGCAAATGCCAATATTCCGACCAATAGTAGTTCTTACCGAGGCATGATGGATTATAATCCGGGAACCAATCAGTGGAACACCTTCTTTACTGACGGCACATCAAATGGCAGTATTGGTTCCGGCAAAGGATTTTGTGAACGGGTGGGAGCAAGTGATGCTGCTGTTACTGCTACAGGACTGCTTCAGGCCGGAGCAATGTCGGTTGCTGCGGCAGAGGGTCTGTGGGACTGTATCGGGAATCCTTATCCCTCAGCCTTCGGAATCACCACATTGAGTAATGCCACCGCTAATTTTCTGACTGTCAATGATGCCAATTTTGATCCTTCGTATGGAGCCATTTACGTATGGACAAAAGTGGATATATACAATGGCACTACCGGAAATTATAGCCCTGTTTCAAATGTACCCACGCCAACTGATGGATACGACAATCTTTCACAGGGACAGGCTTTTATGGTAAAACGCAAGGCAGGCGGAGCCGCTTTTAGCTTTACCACCGCCATGCAGCTGCACAATGGCACTCTCGCCCTTAAATCAGCACAAACACCTTGGCCTACAATCAAACTTATAGCTTCGGCAAATTCGCAAGGTGCCTCGACCCTTATCGCCTTTAACGAAGGCATGACGAAAGGGCTTGACCGCACCTATGATGCCGGTCTGCTTCGTGGGGGTAGTGATGTGCAGCTTTATACACGTCTCGTGGAAGCAGGGGGAAACACTATTCCTTTCGCGATTCAGGCATTGCCGGATCAAAATTTCAATGAGATGATTATCCCCGTCGGAGTGGAATCTAAAATAGGTGGCGATGTTGTCTTCTCGTCCGAAACAACAAACCTTCCTTCCAACTGCAAAGTGATTCTGGAGGATAAATTGACCAAAACATTTACCGATTTGTCGGCCAATGTTTACAAAGCGGCCATCATGCCCAACAGCACTGTTGCCGACCGGTTTCAGCTGCACACCTCCACTTCCACCATTGGCGCCATAGGTCAGAGTATTCTGTCTGGTAAGTTAAATGCTTATGCAATTGGCAACACCGGGATTCGTGTGGTAGGCGAAGTGTCAGGCAAGGCGGTGGCTGCGCTTTACGATGTGTTAGGCAAGGCTGTGCTGATGCAGAAACTGAGCGAAGGAACACTGAATGTGATTCCACTGTCCAATATCAAACCGGGGGTTTATATCCTGTCGGTGGAAGATAGGGGAATTACAAATTTTAAATTACGAATAGTCAACTAATTACGAATTAGGAATTAGGAATTACGTCCGTCAACTGACGGAAGGAATTACGAAAGGTCAATTATGAATTACGAATTACGAATTACGATGTAACCAAGTAACCAGTAACCAAGTAACCTATAGCCTGTAACCAAGTAACCTGTAGCCAAATAACCATTCGTAACCCGTAACCTTTTTTAAACCCTGTGCAACCCAGTGTACCCTTTGTAACTTGTAACAAAAAAAAACAAAAGATATGAGCCCAAAACCCAAAGAAAAGAACACCACCGTTGAGTTAACAAAGATGAATCGCAAACAGGCGATCAAAAAATCGGGTTACATCGCTGCAGCCACAATGCTGATACTGCTGAGTGCCAACAAGACTCAGGCATCATCTCCTGCACCGCCAATTACATGGCCAGCTTGATAGGAGATTCAACACAAGAGTAAATTTTGATTCCAGACAAGATCCTGATGAAATAAAAAGATAATTTCCCCTTCCAGGAAGTATGCTTTTAGTCAACATCCTTTTCTTTTATCGTTGTGAAGAACGCCGCATGAACCGGGGCGGGGCAGGGGCTGTTAGTTCCATGAATGGCTCCCCAGATGACTTCATTAAACAGTGCATCAGGAATCTTGTCTTCCTTACTGAAATCAAATTTTTCACTTAATCTCGACAGATTGCTTTCATCCGTGTTCTTCAGATTCAAATCCACAAGATTTGCTGTAGCGCGGAAGGGAGGGTGAACAGCTGTTGTATTAAAACATCTCCACATGGGTTCTGCTGCTGCATCATACTGACTCATAGGCGGTAATCCCAGGATTAATTCGATGGTGCGGAGCGCCGATGAGGTTGAATACATGGTGTGATCAACAAAACCTTGTTTCACAAATCCACCGGCAATATAAGTCGTTGACCTGTGCGCGTCAACATGGTCGGGACCGTTCTGTGCATCATCTTCGACAATAATTACCACACTTTCATTCCAGATCGAAGATTTACTAAGGTATTCGACGAAAAGTCCGACCGCCAGATCATTATCTGCGGCATGTGCTTTTGGTGTTGGTCTGCCAATCTTAAGACCTTCAGTGTGATCATTTCCAAAGCGTATAGTGCTGAGCTTCGGAACATCGCCGGCTGCAAGCAGTGAATCAAAGTCGCGTTTCCAGATACCGAAACGTACTGTATCCCGCACACTTAAATCAAAGCCCGAGTAATTAGGACAAAAATGATCTTTTAAAACCGGTATATTAGGGGTAAAAGAATCAGAGATAAACTCACCATAAGTCCGGTAGCTCACTCCAAATCGTTTACAATAATCCCATAAAAATCCATTCTTATTATTCGCAATTTCGCGTTCTGCCTCTCCGGGATAGCTGCCGCCTCTGCCACCGTAGCTGACAGGCCAGTTTTTTTCGAGGTAATCGGTTGCATAAGCTCCCATGCTCCAGTTATGTCCATCGGCACTCACTTCGCCATCTACATAAAAATTGTCGAGTAACACAAATTGCTTCGCCAAAGCGTGCAGGTTGGGAGTAATATTTTTTCCAAAAAGCACCAGACTGGTATCCCCGTTCCCTTCCGGAATATCGCCCAGTACCTGATCGTAGGTCCGGTTTTCCTTAATAACATAAAAGACATATTTGATCGGGGATAAAGCTCCGACTCTTGAAGGAACAGGATTTCCAGTTTCGCCGGAAGAGATCATCTCTTTCTCTTTGGAATAAGGGGTATTATTATAAACCGATTGAGAATAAACACTTAGTTGATTGCTGGATGGTTCGGGTATAGCCTGAAGCGTTCCGGTAAATAAACCGCCGATGTATTGAACTTTTGTTTTTACTTTTTGAATATCAGCATGATGGGCGACCGCTTCTTTTTTGCTTACCGGACTTGGACCATAAGGGTTTGCTTTTGAAGTTAAACCCTTGCCGTTAGCAACATAAATGGTGTTTTTTATTACCCGTACGCAGGTGGGGTACCACCCGGTCGGAATAAAGCCTTTGCTCATACTTTTGCCCGGAAGGCTTACGTCAAATACAGCAAGACAATTGTTGTCAGCGTTTGCGATGTACAAGGTTTTTTCATCCGCACTCAAAGCTACACTGTTGGTTGTGGCCCCCGAAAGTGACCCCGGATAAAGCGCTGAATTCAGAATCTCTATCACACGGTTCTCCGCGGTTGAAATCACTGAGACCGAATTGTCGTTGGCATTGCTGACGAAAAGATATTTTCCGTTTTTGGTAATACAGAGATCGTTGGGATTATCTCCAACGGGAATCGAGCCGGTCACCTGCTGTTTCCGGGTATCAAATAATATGACTTTATCGCATCCCCAGCACGTTATATATAATGTTTTATTGTCATTCGAAAGCAAACAGGCATACCCTTCTCCGCCAAGGGGAATCTGTTTTTTGATTTTTTTTCCTTTTAAATCAAAGACATACAATGAATTGTTCTCTTTGGTTACAGTGTAAAGCAGTTGCTGATCATCGTCCACTGCAATGCCGGCAATTGAAATTTTCACAGGCCAGGGTTTACCAATCACCAGAGTATCGTATGGAACCAGTTTTTTATCCTTGATCTGAAAACGCATGATCCAATTGTCGTTTCCTCCGGATGCATAAAGGTATTTACCGTCTTTCGAGAAAGTAAGTCCGAGCCACCCTTTGGCTATAACCACAGAGTCGAGTACCAGCATTTTTTCGGGGTCGATCAGCTGAATACTTTGATCACTCTGGCCATTATTGGTGACAGACAGCATATTATCAGAACGAGCAACAGCAATATGTAAAGGCAGATCACCTAAAGCTAACAACTTCCCAACGGGAGTAAGCTTCTATCCGGTTGGCAGAGATACACGGGCCGAT
>CAYHDA010000313.1:0-5082 GCA_964355145.1 uncultured Mariniphaga sp. | reverse complement strand
CCTGACATATTTTGAGTTTTACGATGGCCACAAATTTAGTAAATGAATCGGACATGTTCTTATAACCTTCAATTGACATTTGGTTTTTTGACAATTAGTATTTACTTTGCTCCCCGAACTTTAAAAGGTCGAAATCGGGCTGCTTATGGAATTCCATGCAAACCGTTCGGCATAGCTTATGTAATTAACTGACATTTTTTCTGACTATTTATTATTAATTCTTTGGTAGATTATGTTAAAATCAATTATTAACAAGGACAACCTTGATAAAAAGTATATTGTCACACATGATGGCAATATCACCGGCAGGGAAATGCTTCAGTGCATCCAGCAATATTCACTTTTAATTGATAACAAAGGAGTTACAAAAGTTGGGATTTATGCTGAAAACCGGGTAGAATGGATTTATACATTCTATGCCGCACTTCAAAGTAATTGCATTGCTGTCCCTATTGACTATATGGCTGCAGCAGAAGATGTTGCATATATCATCGATGACTGCCAGCCTGAAATGGTTTTTATTAGTGCTGCCATGCTGGAAGAATATTCCAAAGTGAAACAAAAATGCAAATTCCGGCCGGCAATCGTAGTATTCGAGGATTATCCGCCTGTTGCCAACCAGGCTGAAAGTACCTGGAATGGTCCGGAAGACAATGACACAACAGCAGTAATCATCTATACATCAGGAACTACAGGGAGCCCCAAAGGGGTAATGCTCTCTTATACAAATCTTATTGTGAATATGAAGGCTGTAATTGAAGCCGGAATTTTCGATTCTGAATGTCAGGTTTTAGTCCTTCTCCCCTTGCATCATGTGTTTCCGCTAGTTGGTTCGATGATGGTTCCACTTTATGCCGGAGGAATCCTCGTAGTCTCTCCCTCAATGCAAACACCCGACCTGATGAAAACACTGGCAGACAATCAGGTTAGTGTAATGATTGGGGTTCCAAGACTTTACGATCTTATCTATCGTGGTTTGATGGCTAAAATCAATAAAAGTGCGGTGGCTAAGGCATTTCTTGGTCTTGTTTATCGCACTAAAAGCAGAAAGCTTGGTAAGCTACTGTTTAAAAAGGTCCATGTCGGATTGGGTGGTCATCTGAAGTTTATGATTGCAGGAGGTGCTGCCTTAAATAAAGAGGTTGGTAAGTTTTTCTATGCAATCGGTTTCGATATACTTGAGGGATTTGGAATGACAGAAGCAGCACCCATGATTACATTTCCCCGCCCCGGGAAAATAAAAATTGGATCTACAGGGCAGGCATTACCGGGACTTACGGTGGAAATCAGAGATGGGGAAATTGTTGCAAAAGGACCCAATATCATGAAAGGATATTATAACAGACCCGAAGAAACAGCTGAGGTTATTAAAGATGGCTGGCTATACACAGGTGATCTTGGCAGACTTGAAAAGGGCGGTTTTCTATACATTACCGGCCGGAAAAAAGAGATTATAGTTCTACCTAACGGGAAGAACATTAATCCTGTAGAAATAGAAATGAAACTTGAAGGAGCTTCAGCTGCGATTAAGGAGGCTGGTGTTTTTATGCATAAGGATATGCTTCATGCAGTGATTTTTCCGGATCACAAATACCTGTCTGATAATAATATAAGTGACATCCAACAATATTTCAGGGAAATTGTTATTGCTCCTTTCAATGCAGGGATTAGTTCCTATAAACGTATTTTACAGTTTACGATCGTGAATACAGAATTACCACGCACCCGCCTTTCAAAACTTCAAAGGTTTAAATTAGAGGAACTGATTACACAGACAGAACGCGAAAAAATCAAAGCAAAAGAACCGGATACCGATGAATACAGAGCAATTAAAACATTTATCGAGGCTCAGGTCGATATGGTTATTTCGCCATTGGATCATATCGTTTTTGATATAGCTCTCGATTCGCTTGGGAAAATGGGGCTTATCGATTATGTTGAGAAAACATTTGGTGTAACGATCAGCGAGGAACAATTGATTAAATTTCCATCTGTACAGGCCATATCGGAATACATTGAATTAAACAAACGATTTCATAATACTGAAGATACCAGCTGGACAGGAGATTTTAAAGATAGCACGAAGGTCGACCTTCCAAAATCTTCCTTCTTTCTGCGGATGATTGTACGGACAGTCCACTCAGTATCGAATCTGTTTATCCGAACAGAAGGCAAAGGTTTTGAGAATATTCCGCAAGGGCCATGCTTCTTTGCACCCAATCATCAAAGCAAATTAGATGCCTTTCTGGTTCTCTCCTATCTGGATAATCAAACACTAAAAGATACTTATGCCTATGCGAAAAAAGACCACGTACAGGGGGCGCTTCGTAAATACCTGGCTAACAGAACAAACATAATCGTAATGGATCTTACTAAAGATTTGAAAGGATCTATTCAAAAAATGGCTGAAGTGGTCAAATTAGGTAAAAAGATTCTGATTTTCCCTGAAGGTACCCGAACCACAACAGGCGATATGGGTGTATTTAAAAAAACATATTCATTGTTAAGTACTGAATTGAATATTCCTGTCGTGCCAATTGCTATTTCCGGAGCCTGGTATGGCGACAAAACAGATAAATTGAGGATAAAAAGAACGAAAATCACCATTGAATTTCTTCCGGCAATCCATCCTGAAGGATTAACTTCGGATCAAATAAACGAACTTGTCAGACAACGAATTAAAGAAAAGATAGTGCAATAACAATTTGCAGATCAGTCCGCATTATTTATATACAAACCGGAAGATCCGGCATGAAAATCAGCCTCATAGGTGTGACGAACGAGCAGAACTATACTACTGAATGTCAGCCATTTCTGGCTTTTTACTTATGATTTCCCACTAATCCTGAAAAATATTCTTATTTATAATCGATATTAATAAAACAATTATAGCAATTCGCTGTTTAATAGATATCCAAAATTTGGAAAATTAAACTAAGAACTAAACATTTATCTGGCAAAAATCATAATCAGCTGATTTTGATATATTAGCCATATCTTAATTGAATTGCTATGGAAAGAAGATCCTTTTTAAAAAACACCATCCTCTCAACTGCAGGTATATTTATTACCGCAGACTTATTTAGTAAATCTAAAGGACCTGTTTACGGTCATAATGAGATGACCTACCGGCTGAATAAGGAATGGGGAGCGCTCAATCCCGAAAAAACGCCTGTGAATGATTGCCACGAAATGATTCAGGATGTAAGAGGCAGAATCATTTTACTGACCAATGAAACCAAAAACAATATCATTATTTATAACAAGAGCGGAAAACTAATCGACACATGGGGTAAGGAATTTCCTGGTGCACACGGTCTTACGCTTCACAATACAGGTAAAGAAGACTTTTTGTTTATTACAGACACCAATCGACATCAGGTATTTAAGACAACAATCGATGGAAAAATACTTTTAACAATCGATGCTCCTGCTGATATCCCAGCTTACAAAAAAAAGGAAGCATTTGTCCCTACAGAAACTGCCGTCTTAGCGAACGGCGATTTTTATATCGCTGATGGTTATGGTGCACAACATATCCTGCATTACGATGCTGAAGGCCGGCTAAAAAATTCCTTTGGTGGCAGAGGAATTGGTGATGAATTTTTCGATAACGCTCACGGCATCTGTGTCGATTACAGGAATGAAACCCCTTCGCTGATTATTACCGACAGAACCAGAAATGCGTTTAAAAGATTCTCACTTGATGGCAAATTGCAGGAAATCATTCATTTGCCGGGAGCTTGTGTCTGCAGGCCTGTAATTAAAGGTGATTATTTATATGCAGCAGTATTAAGGTCCCCAAATCTTGATAATGCGAAATCGGGTTTTGTCACTATCCTGAATAAAGAAAATAAGGTGGTCTCAAATCTGGGTGGTTCTGCACCTGTTTATGAAAACAATAAACTTAACCCACTTTTTCAGACCGATAAAATTTTCATTCACCCCCATGATGTCTGTGTTGATGATGAAGGCAGCATTTATGTTGCTCAATGGGCATCCGGAAAAGTCTATCCATATAAGTTTACAAAAGTTTAGCAGCAGATAATCGCTGCAAATATCATAACCATTTCTGATCGCAGAAGATGAAAAAATATACATTTTTCTCAATTATTGTCATAATAATTTTGGGTTTGATTTATGCTGTATTCTATTTTACAAAGTCTAAAAAGGACAACTTAGAAGCGGCAATATCATACAACCAAAACATTCGGCCTATACTCTCGGATAAGTGTTTTGTGTGTCATGGCCCCGATGCGAACAAAAGAAAAGCCGGATTAAGGCTGGATTTGCCTGAAGGAGCTTTTGCAGAACTGCAAAAGAACAAAGGTCATTACGCGATTGTCCCCGGATCTGTTGAAAAAAGTGAATTAATCCGGCGTATTGAATCAACCGATCCGGCAATTATGATGCCTTTGCCAGAGAGTCATCTGCCTAAACTGTCTCCAGTGGAGATTGAAATGTTCAAAGAATGGGTTAAAGCGGGCGCTAAATATGAAAAGCACTGGGCTTTTGTAACACCTCAAAAAGTATCCTTGCCTGAAATTGATCACAAAAATTGGGCGAAAAACGAAATTGATCATTTTATTCTGCATAAAATTGAGCGTAAAGGTTACACTCCTAATGACGAAGCCACACGCGAAACCCTTATAAAGCGTGCATTCGCTGATATATCCGGCCTTCCACCAACTTATCAGGAACTTAATGAATGGACAACTGCAGCAGATCCAAATTGGTACAATCAGTTAGTTGATCAACTTTTGCTCAGGCCGTCGTTCGGAGAAAAGATGGCCGTATTATGGATGGATCTGGCCAGATACGCTGACTCTTATGGTTTTCAGGATGATAATATCCGTTCACAGTGGCCATGGAGAGATTGGGTGATTCATGCTTTCAATAAAAATATGCCTTATGACAAATTTTTAACCGATCAGATTGCCGGAGATTTACTCCCTGATGCCACGAAAGAAAATATTTTAGCTACTGCATTTTTCAGAAATCATAAATACACTGAGGAAGGCGGTGTAATTGAAGAAGAGTACCGCGTATCTTATAATATTGATAAAACAAGAACCTACGGCA
>CAYHDA010000312.1:0-5082 GCA_964355145.1 uncultured Mariniphaga sp. | reverse complement strand
GTAATCGATCATAAAGAGATAGAAAAACAATAATTAATTAAAATATTTTCGAATCATGATTAAACGTAACGCGCTTGGCAGAGGCCTTGGGGCACTTATTGAAGGAAGCGATGTTCGCACAACCACTCCGGTTTCGAATGAAGTTGCTATTAACGAAATTGAACCGAATCCGTTTCAGCCACGTATTCATTTCGACGAGGAAGCGCTTTATGATCTGGCTGCATCTATCAAGGAACTTGGTATTATTCAGCCTATTACTCTGCGAAAATTAGCTAATAATCAATTTCAGATCATAGCAGGAGAGCGGCGTTTCAGGGCTGCTAAGATAGCAGGACTGACCACTATTCCTTCATTTGTGAGGGAGGCCGGCGACGAGAGCATGCTCGAAATGGCACTCGTGGAAAATATTCAGCGCGAAGATCTTGATGCAATAGAAATTGCATTAAGTTATCAGCGACTGATTGACGAGTGCAAATTAACTCAGGAAACCCTTAGTGAGAAAGTCGGAAAGAAGCGCTCTACCATCTCCAATTATTTAAGGTTGCTTCGTCTGCCTGCCATTATCCAGAAAGGTGTCCGGGAACAGGAGATCACAATGGGACATGCGAGGGCTTTGGTAAATATTCAGGAACCTGAAACACAGGTGATGGTTTATCGTCAGGTCATTAAATACGACTTCTCGGTTCGTAAAACCGAAGAAATCGTCCGAAAGATAAGTTCAGAAGACGGAGAAGGCACACCAACATCTAAAAATACCACCCCTTTTCCAGCCGAATACCGTGATTTAAAAAATCATCTTACCAAGTATTTTAATACCGGCGTAGTCTTTAAAATCAATGAGCTTGGGAAGGGAAAAATTGAAATTCCTTTTAGCGATCCAAAAGATCTGGAACGGATAATTGGCATATTTGACAAACTGAATTCCTGAAAACCAGCTAAATTTGGCATTTTGAAAACCATAATTGCAGGGCTTTGGATTTTTTTTATTATTATTACATCCAATCTGACGATAAAAGCTCAGCAGATAAGTATATCGAACGATAGTTTGAAGGTGGCAATTCCAGTCCCGCAAGTAAATCGTTCACCCAAAAAAGCATCTATTTATGCTGCCCTTTTCCCGGGGCTGGGTCAGATATACAATAAAAAATACTGGAAACTTCCCATTATTTATGGGGGATATTCCGGGTTAATATATGTTTTGGGTTGGAATAATAAAAACTATAAGGATTATTTCCAAGGTTACAGGATTGTTATGGAGAACGCAAGTGCGACTAATCTGAAACCTGATGAAAGGGCGTTTCTTGATAACCTGATTAAGAACCCGTCGATAAGTCTCGATAATCCGTCAACGTATAGTTATATTTCTTCTCAGTTAAAAAGTGGAAAAGATTTTTTTAGGAGAAACAGGGATTTAACAATAATAGGCATTGCAGTGCTCCATGTTTTAAGCATTATTGATGCAAGTGTTGATGCCAATCTTTTTGACTTTGACATCAGTGACGACCTCAGTTTGAGGATTGAACCAATGCCAATAAACCTGGGAAACCAAAATTTGGGAATGGGTTTTAATTTGGCAATTAATTTTTAAAGTAAATACGCATGAAGATAGTCTATTTAGGGATTCTGGTTTTCACGATGCTGATCGGTACGATCAGTACGAATGCCCAAATTAATGATAACCAGCCCAAATCCTCAAACGTTCCTGCCGAAGTAATTAATCCCGATTCGATAAGCCATAGTCCTGTTGACTCTTTGTCTGCCGAAAATTTTGATCTTATTTTATCCGACAAACTGGATTCAATGGTTAATCAGTGGTATGTCCAGACTGCTTTTCCCGTTGACAGCATTATCAATACTCTGGCGGCTGATTCGCTGCAAAAAGATTTACCCGACTCGGTATACATAAGCCGGCTTCAAAGCCTGGATTCATATATTCCACTTCCCTATAATGAATCGGTAAAAAAATTAATCAATTTTTACTTTAACAGGCGCAGAGGTCAGGTTGCCATAATGATGGGCTTAACCAATTATTATTTCCCGCTTTTTGAAGAAGCATTAGCCAGATATGACCTCCCGGCTGAGTTAAAATATCTCCCGATTATCGAATCAGCGCTGAATCCTAAAATTGTTTCGAGAGCCGGAGCCTCAGGGTTGTGGCAATTTATGCATGGGACGGGGAAAATGTATGGATTAGAAATCAACTCTTATATCGACGAAAGAAATGACCCGATTAAGGCCACCGATGCTGCTGCACGCTATCTTCGAGATCTGTACGCCATTTATGGTGATTGGCACATTGTTATCGCTGCCTACAATTGCGGACCCGGAAATATTAACAAAGCCGTGCGCCGTTCTGGCGGAAAACAAAGTTATTGGGAGATTTATTCTAAATTACCCAAAGAAACCAGGGGTTACATTCCCATTTTTATCGCTGCAAATTACGTCATGAATTATGCACAAGAGCACAATGTATTTCCCGTTAAACCCACATTCAAACTAACTACCGACACGATCGTTGTTAGTTCATACTTGAATTTCGAACAAATCGCAGCAATCCTGAATATGCCTGTTCCGGAAATCAGACAACTGAATCCTCAATATAAAAGGGATATTATTCCGGCAAAATCAGACAAACCTTTTGTGCTAAAATTGCCACTCGACAAAATCTCCCCTTTCATAGATAGCCAGACCCGGATTTTCGCTTATAACAGGGATAAATACTTTCCAAATAATCAGATCGTTCTGATCAAAGACGATCGTGGGTCATCGCGCCATTTTAACATAGAAGGGAAGAAAAAAATCTATTATACTGTTGTGCAGGGAGACAATCCGGGTGCTATCGCCGGAAGGTATAAGGTCAGCGTTAACAACCTGGTTGACTGGAATAATATCCGTCACAACAAAATAAAAATAGGTCAGCAGCTGGCAATCTATGTAACCGATAAATCAACGGGAACTAAAGGAAAAACAACGGCTCCAAATACGACAATAGTTCAAGAACCAGCCCCCGCCAAAACAATTGCAGGTGTGCAACCATTGCAGTCGGCAATTGCTGTAAGTTCGCTGAACGGAGAATATACCTATTATACCGTGCGCCGTGGTGACAGTCTCTACACTATTGCAAAACAATTTGCCGGAGTATCGGATGCCGAAATCAAACTGCTGAATAATATTAAAAATGCAAAGAGTCTTGTGATAGGTCAAATACTAAAAATACCCATAAAGGCCTAAATCAATGGACAATGGACAATGGCAAATGATCAAGGCCCTTTGAATCGAACCTGATTTTTCAATCGTCGTAACTAATAAAAACAGCCTTTATTTTGGGATTACTTTGGGATTTATCGCTAAACCTAAAGAAAGGTTTCCTAAAAAAACAACATTCGCCTTCACCGATTCCTGACTTAAATAAACATCTGAAACAGATAAACTTCCCAGAAGGCCATTCAGCTCAAATCCATATCCCAAAGGATATTGTTTTAGCGTTTTTTTGATTTGTTGTTCAATTTCCACAATATTTGAACTGAACGGAAGGGCAAGTGATCTGCTGATCATCCGTTCAATTTTAGCATTAAAAAGCCATTTCGCAGAACGCGTTGCCAGGTTACGTGTTTTAATATCAAATTTCAGTTCTTTAACCCGAAGGGTTGTATCAGCAGCGTTAAAATAAGGAATTCCGGTGAAGTAAAGGACTCCCTTTATACTTCCTGAAACCTTCGTCTCAACTGCCAGTTTATCACTGGTTCCGTAAACCCTGAATGATTCAAATTTAATTCTTTGATTACCAAAAACATAATATGAGTCGCCCATTTTTTCTCTCAACTTCCTGTTGATGGTCGAATAAGGTATATCGGTCAAAAGGTTGATTTTAAAAGTATCATCAGCCATTGTGAGCTGCTGAAGATCAGGCAAGGCTGCTGGTTTCCCGCCGGGAGGCAAATGATCAAGCATACATTCCACATCGGACGTGATTGCCACGCCAAGCCTCATATGACCTGCTGAACCCTTAACAGGCACCAGAGCAACCGAAGAGGGGGTTATTACCAGCCAGGCATTGTAATCACCCGGTATTTTAAAGGGATTATAAAGCATATTCCAGGCTAGCCCGGCATATTTTTTAAAGTCAAAACCTGTTGCAACCACTTCGTCGATCCGCTTCGAAAATGCCTGAAGATTGGCGGGTAACAGCAGGTTTGCAATCATGGTAACCGGGATATCAATCCCGCCAATCTTTACAACCGGCTTTTTAGTCCAAAAATAACCATCCGAATTTGTAATTGTTTTTATGCTCCAGTCGGAATTTATCGTTAATTGGGTTTTATACCGAAGAATGATCTGACCATTATATTCCCATGAATCAACGAGCGGAATTTGATATCCAAAAAGCTTTACACTCTTTTGAACTGAGACTTTTAAAGGCAATTCCCAGCTTAACTCCTGCTGTTCGAATTTAAGTCTGACATTTCCATCTTTCCATGCCTTTAGTTTAAGATTATCGTTGTTGTTATTTATAAAGCTGGTATCCTGATAGATAACACTGTCTAACTGCTGATTAATAAGAAGTTCCAATTTGGAAACCTCCAGATCGGCAAATAAGTTAATAACTGAAGCCGGAGGTTGTCTGGGAATTGGCTGATAACTCTCAACCGGCATTATTGGATTCAGAACCGTACAATTACCAAATAATAAAATACTAAACAGCGCAACCAAACCAGGCACTGCAATTCTGCGGGAAACCATAATCATATTATAAATAAGCCAAATACTTTCAAATATCCGACAGCTCTAAAATGATGCGATAAGCTCTTTGATAATCAGACTCATTTTGGGTTCGGCTTTCATGGCCACCTCCTGCACTTCTTCATGAGTTATTTCCACAATCTCACCAGGGACACCGCTGTCGGTAATTATTGAGATTCCAAAAACGCTCATCCCCATGTGACGTGCTGCAATTACCTCAGGAACAGTAGACATGCCGATAGCATCGCCTCCCAATATGCGAAACATTTTGTATTCAGCCGGAGTTTCGAATGTCGGACCCGAAACGCCCACATAGGTGCCCTCCTTTAATTCGATATGATT
>CAYHDA010000311.1:0-5094 GCA_964355145.1 uncultured Mariniphaga sp. | reverse complement strand
GTCAGCTAAAGCTTTTATAATAATTTCGTAACCTATTCCATTAATATCGCCATGGGTGATTCCCACCTTAATTTTATGTTGCTCCATTCCAAGCCTTTTAATAGTTAATTTCAGCCGTATTATTGCACGGTTGATTGGTCAAATATAAGGTTTTATTTGACAATACCCGACAGAATTTCAGTCAAAACCAGATGTCCCGGTCAGGGTGGACTGATTTTAACAATTCACTCCTTTATGTCATCGCTATAAATTGTTCACGACAAGTTCTTTAGAAAATCGATTAGTAACCTTACCCCTGTCGCTGTTCCCCCTTTGGTCCGATACTGATCACGGGAACTTAAGAATGCAGGTCCTGCAATATCCAGATGAATCCATGGGTAATCGACGAAATTTTGAAGAAACTTGCCTGCAGTTATTGCCCCGGCCTCGCGCCCCCCGATATTTTTCATATCCGCGATATCCGATTTTATCGAATCACCATATTCTTCCCAAAGCGGAAACTCAACAATACGTTCATAAACATTTTCACCCGAGCGTTTTAAACTGGAAAATATTTGCTCTCCGGCATTTCCCATGCCAACTATTCCCTGATGGCCGATTGCCATTGCTGCAGCACCTGTGAGCGTGGCAACATCGATTACTAATTCGGGGTGATATTCCTTAGCAAAGCTCAGTGCATCAGCCAGTAACAGCCGTCCTTCCGCGTCAGTGTTCAATACCTCTACCGTTTGCCCGCTATGCATATAAATCACGTCGCCTGGAGCATAAGCATTTCCATCGGGACGGTTATCTGTCGATGGAATTAAAGCAATAATATGAAGCGGTAACCGGCATTTTGCTGCAAAATAGATCACAGAAGCAACTACAGCGCCACCGGCCATATCACATTTCATATAATCCATTGAATCTTTGGTGGGTTTTAAGCTCAGTCCTCCTGTGTCAAAAACAACTCCCTTTCCTACCAGAATAATTGGCTTGGAGTTCTTTGCGTTAGCTGGCTCCCATTTCAGTACCGAGAAAGTCGGCGGGTCTATACTGCCTTTATTGACAGCGAGCAAGCCTCCCATTTTTAGAGATTCAATTTTGTCTTTATGAAAAATTTCTGTTGTATAACCCGCGATCTTACCCATCGATTCGAACTGCTCAGAAAGTCTGACTGCATTTAAGTGAGAGGCCGGTTCATTAACAAGGTCACGTGCCATAAAAACTGCTTCAACGGATGCCGCCAAATGACTGAGCTGGATATCTGAAACAGAGGTTCCCGCAAAACTGATTTTTTGAAGGCTCCATTTTTTCTTCAGAGGCGCTGAACGATACTTTGAAAACTGGTAGCTGCCTAATGCGATACCTTCTGCAAGTGCAATGGCGGCCTCTGATCCGGCGGTTGAAATGAGTATATCAATTTCATTAATTTTTTCTTTGTGTAAAATTCCGGATATTTTATTTCCTCTGTTCCTGCATTTTTCCAAAAATCCGCCATTTACTATTAAAGGATCAGCAAAAGCAATAAAAATTAACTCCCTGTAACGGTTTAAAATTACCAGTTCATTCTCCTCCAATTGGTTACGAACATAATTGGTTTCGTCCTCACTCAGATATATTCCGCTAAAGCCGGAACGATCGGTTATCAGGTATGCCTTTGCAAATGATTCGTCTTCTGCAATTATATTGAATTTAATTTCCATTTCAGTTCTTTTAATTTGTTGTTTTCATGTCCTGATCCGTCAAATGACGATGGTTCAAAATTACTACCTTTATCGCAAATTTTTATGGTATGAATTTCGATCCGATTTATGAACGCGCACTAAACCTTGAACCACTATCTTTAGAGGAAGGATTAACACTTTACGAGCAGGCGCCAACGTCAGAGTTAATGGAAATTGCATGGCAGGTAAGACAAAAATTTCATCCGGGAAATACCGTTACCTGGATGATAGACCGAAATATAAACATTACAAATATCTGTATATCAGGATGCAAATTTTGTAATTTTCACCGAAAAATCAATGAAGCCGAGACTTATACCACCACTTTTGAGGATTATAGAACTAAAATAGAGGCGATGTTGCAATTGGGCGGAAACCAATTGCTCATTCAGGGAGGCATGCATCCAGGCTATGGGCTGGCTTTCTACAGTGACCTGTTTTCCCGTTTGAAAAGTGAGTATCCCGAAGTCAGATTACATGCCCTTGGGCCTCCTGAAATTGTTCATATAGCCCGAAAAGAGAGGATGTCGTACCGCGAAATTCTCGAGAAACTGATCGCCTCGGGACTGGATAGTCTTCCCGGTGCAGGGGCGGAAATTCTGTGTGACAGGGTCAGGAAAGAGATTTCTCCCGGGAAAGCACTTGCTTCAGAATGGCTCGGTGTAATGGCGGAAGCTCATCAGCTGGGAATGGTAACCTCAGCGACCATGATGTTCGGACATATTGAAACGATGCGCGAGAGAATCGAACATTTGGTTTATCTTCGTGACTTACAATCAAAAAAGCCTTTAACTGCGCCTGGATTTATGGCTTTTATTCCCTGGCCGTTTATGTCGGAAGGGACAGAATTGGGAAAAATGATTGAAAAGGCACCTGTTCTGCCGATTGAGTATATCCGAACCATCGCCATCAGCCGTCTTATGCTAAATAATATTGAAAATATTCAGGCATCATGGCTAACCATAGGTAAAGAAACAGCTCAGGTTTGTCTTCATGGAGGAGCCAACGATTTAGGGTCAATTATGATTGAGGAGAATGTCGTTTCAGCTGCCGGAGCATCATTCCAGTTGTCGGCTTTTGAGATGCAACGTGTTATAGCAGAGGCTGGTTTTCAACCTCAATTGCGTTCCCAGGATTATCAGTTTATTAATTTGCCGCCAGTAGTTGAAAAATATATGGTTTAATGCATATCCTTCCAAGGCAGAACAGGAAATGGAATACAAAATGAATTGTGCAAAGTGCAAATTATGGTTAAAAACACCAATTATAACGACGAACGCACTAATTATATTGAAAAACTACTTATTTTTGAGAAATAACAACAATTGAAAACTACAAGTATTAATGAGAAAATGGCGCATCGAAGACTCAGCCGAGCTATATAACATAACCGGATGGGGAATTAATTATTTTTCAATCAACGACAAAGGACATGTCGTGGTAACACCCAAAAAAAATGGTGTTGAAGTTGACTTGAAAGAGTTAGTCGAGGAGCTTCAATTGCGGGATGTTTCTGCACCTATGCTGATCAGGTTTCCTGATATTTTAGATAGCAGAATTGAGAAAATGGCGAGCTGTTTTAAAATAGCCTCGGAAGAATATTTATATAAAGCCCAGAACTTCATCATCTATCCCATCAAAGTCAATCAAATGCGGCCCGTTGTGGAGGAGATTGTCGGACATGGAAAAAAATTCAATATTGGGCTCGAGGCAGGCTCGAAGCCTGAATTACACGCAGTTATTGCCATCAATACGGATAATGATTCATTGATCATCTGTAATGGGTATAAAGATGAGGCCTATATTGAATTAGCGCTTCTTGCCCAGAAAATGGGACGACGTATTTTTTTGGTAGTTGAAAAACTTAGTGAGCTTAAGCTGATTATTAAGATTGCCAAGCAATTCAAGATAAAACCCAATCTTGGGATAAGAATCAAACTGGCCAGCTCCGGCAGTGGCAAATGGGAAGATTCAGGCGGTGATGTCAGTAAATTTGGACTTACCTCAAGCGAACTGCTCGAGGCACTTGATATTCTGGAAAGGAACAAAATGAAAGATTGTCTTCATCTGGTTCATTTTCATATTGGCAGTCAGGTTAATAAAATCAGGCGCATTAAGATTGCAATCCGCGAAGCATCTCAATTTTATGTGCAGCTTCATCTTAACGGTTATAAAATCAGTTTTGTAGATATTGGGGGCGGTTTAGGAGTTGACTATGATGGCACCCGATCGTCGAATAGCGAAAGCAGCGTAAATTACAGCATTCAGGAATATGTCAACGATGTGATTTCAACCATGGTTGATGTAAGTGATAAAAATAATCTGCCTCATCCAAATGTGATCACTGAGTCGGGAAGATCGCTCACTGCACATCATTCGGTGCTTGTATTTGAAGTTCTTGAAGCGACAACTCTCCCCGTTTGGGAAGAAGATGAAGAGGTTAATCCAGACGATCATGAATTGCTTAAGGAGCTTTTTTCGTTATGGAATGCGCTGAATCAGACCCGTATGCATGAAACATGGCATGATGCCCAGCAAATTCGTGAAGAAGCTTTGGATCGTTTCAGCCTAGGTCTTTTGGATCTTAAAACACGTGCGAAAATAGAACGTTTATTTTGGTCAATAGCCAGAGAGATTCATCAGATGACCAACGGGATGAAGCATGTTTCAGAAGAGCTACTTCTTCTCCCTAAACTGTTGTCTGATAAATATTTTTGTAATTTCTCGCTGTTTCAGTCATTGCCCGACTCGTGGGCAATCGACCAGATATTTCCTATAATTCCTATTCAAAGGCTCGATGAGAAACCCGACAGGTCGGCGACTCTTCAGGATATTACCTGCGATTCGGACGGAAAAATTGATAATTTTATCTCTACCCGAAATCTGTCCTACTATCTTCCGGTTCATTCCCTTAAGTCCAAAGAGCCTTATTACATTGGAGTGTTTCTGGTTGGCGCATATCAGGAAATTCTGGGTGACTTACACAATCTTTTTGGAGATACCAATGCTGTCCACGTATCTGTTGACGAAAAGGGGTACAGTATTGATCAGATAATTGACGGAGAAACAGTTGCCGAAGTGCTGGAATATGTACAGTACAACCCGAAAAAACTGGTCAGAACCGTTGAAACCTGGGTAATGTCATCCGTTAAATCAGGAATAATTACCGCTGAGGAAGGGAAGGAATTCCTTTCAAATTATCGTTCAGGATTGTATGGTTATACCTATCTTGAGTAACTGAAAATCCAGATTATATACTGTTAATCAAATAGAAAAGCCATTGGTATTGTCAGTTATCAATGGCTTTTTCACAAATAACTTCTGATGAAAAAAAATATCCTCATTCTTTATGCTGTGGTCATGCTTTTCGGCTGCAGACAAATTCCTC
>CAYHDA010000310.1:0-5095 GCA_964355145.1 uncultured Mariniphaga sp. | reverse complement strand
TGTTAAACGGCATTGTACTTATTGAGCATTTGAAGGAATTACAGCATCAGGGGATGAAAAACATGCGTGAATTAATACTCACCGGAACTAAAAACCGATTAAGACCGGTATTACTCACTGCAGGAGCTGCTGCAATGGGCTTTTTGCCTATGGCTATTTCTACAGGTGCAGGAGCAGAAGTTCAACGACCACTTGCTACCGTAGTAATTGGAGGTCTTATTACCTCTACCATGTTAACAATGATTGCTTTGCCTTTACTTTTTGAAATTTTTTATAATGTAAAGGGAATAAAATTTTTCCCCTTGCGTTTTATTCGTTCCAATACTTTTATAACCCTCTTTCTGTTTTGCATTCCGGCAGTTTCTGCTTTTGGGCAGAATCCCGGCATGAAATTAAACGATGTAATTGATATTGCCTTGCATAAAAATATCCAGGTTGCTGCTTATATGCTTAAAGTTGAAGAAAGCATTGCATTAAAAAAGACCGCTTTTGCACCCAATAAGACTGTATTCAGTTTTGGTACCGACCAAAATAATATTGCAAAAAAAGGTTATCCCTTAAAAGTTTGGGGCGTGGAGCAAAGTTTTAGTTTTCCATCCCTTTATTCAGCAGAAAGTAAATCAAGGCAAATTGAATATCTAATAGCCGAAGCAAATTTGAATATTCAAAAAAACGACCTAATTAAAAATGTTTCCAATTCCTATTTCGATTATCAAATTCTTTTGAATAAGCAAAAAATGTATCAGACATTGGATAGTCTTTATTCTGTATTGCTTCCCAATTCTGAAAAAAGAGCTGAGAAAGGCGATGTTAGCAGGCTTGAAGTATTGAATTTAAAGGCAAAAAAAAGTCAGGTGTCGATTCAATTAAATTCTTTTAAAGTTGATGTTGTAAATGCATATAAGCGATTAAAAGTTCTGATGAATTACGACAGCGATTTTATCGTTCCAATTGCATTGGAGCGGTTGCCTGAAATTACGGCAACACCCATTTCTTTGCCGGTTTTTGATTTGCTGAATAATGAGAACGATTATTTTAATTCCTTTGTTCGTATTGAAAAAAATAAAATGCTTCCGGATTTTTCTGCGAATTATTTTTTAGGTTCTAATCATTACGAAAATGGCAAATATTATCATGGATTTCAGGTTGGCGTTGCTGTACCCTTATTTTCAGGAAGCTACAAAGCCAGGATAAGTGCAGCTAAACTTTCAGCCAGCGCTAAAAAGTTATTGATAAAGAACGAAATAGCCTCAATAAATTATCAGCTAAACCAGTTGTTTAGTGAACATCTTAAATATAAAGCCTTGCTCTATAATTACAATTTATCAGGAGAGCCTTTAATGGATGAGATAATGAAGACTGCATTAAAATCAGTTCAATTAGGTGAAATAAATTTTTATCAATTTGTAAGCAGTTATGAAACGGCAATGCAAATTAGGCTCGAACACTTAGATAATGTATTGAAATACAATCAAACAACTTCGAAAATAAATTATTTTTCAAAATAAACAGTAAGCTAAATGAAACACCCATGAATCTGCGCTTCGCAAACACGAATGAAGATGACTCAGGTGTTCTATCAGGCAATTAAGAAACAAATTATCCTCTGATGAAAACAAACTTAATTACAGTATTCGTTCTTTGTTTGATCATAATATCTTGTAATAATAGATCAGAACAAACAACCGACAACAATGCCGGTCTTATTGTAATAACAAAAGCACAATTTGAAGCGGAAAAAATGGCGTTTGGTGAGCCTGTGCTGAATGCTTTTACGGATGTGGTTTATTTCACAGGGACTATTATTCCCTCTGTTGATGGGCAGGCACAAGTTAGTTTACCTTTGCCTGGTATAATAAATAAAATTCATTGTAAACCGGGTCAAATCATTAGCAGGGGTGCAGTAATGTTTGAAGTTTCGGGTAATGGATTTGTCGACCGGCAAAAAGACTTTGCAGAATCGTCGGCTATTGTTTCAAGGTTAAAAAGTGATTATTTAAGGGCTAAGGAATTGTATCAGGAAAATGTCACTACCATTAAAGATTATACCTATGCGGAAAGTAACTACTACGCCGAGAATGCGAAGTATAAAGCATTGAATATTAAACTTGAAAGCATGGGACTTGATGTTTTAAAAATTGAAAAGGGTGAATTTTATTCGTCTTATACCATAAAATCTCCCATAAATGGCTTCGTTGCAAGTATTGATGCAACAATTGGTCAATATGTTGAGCCTCAACAAAAAATTGCTGAAATAATTGATGCACAGTCTTTTCAATTACGGCTCTCCGTTTTTGAGAAAAATATCAACAAAATAAAGACAGGCCAAACGGCAGCTTTTTATTTAAACGGCAATAAAAATGAGAAACATAAAGCAACTATCAATGCTGTTGGAAAAATTATAATACCTGATTATAAGTCGATTGAATGTTTTGCTGTAATTGAAAACTCAAATAATTTAAATATCGTATGCAATCAATCTGTCGAAGGCGAGGTTTACACTACAGTGGATTCGGTTTTTTCTGTTCCTGAAACAGCAATTATCAATTCCGAAAATGATTCCTATTTATTAATTTATGAAAAAGAAGTAAATTCAATTTATCACTTCAAAAAAATAAAAGTAAATACAGGTCGTAAAGTCAATAATTACATTGAATTGACAGGGCAACTTCCTTCAGGCAAGTTACTGATAAATGGAATTTATAATGTTCAATTTGAGTAGATTACGGCTGAAAGTAATGATTGTAAAATCCCCGGTGCATAATAAGGCAGAAGTAATGGCGAGGTTTATATCCTATTCGAGCGTTCTGCCTTGCTTAAAGTTTTGTGTATCCTAACAGGAAAGTATTCTGAAGTCAGCTACTTCTCATAAACATAACCGTCAGACGAAATTATTTAGTTTCCAAACAGGTGTGCTTCCTGGATTAAAATAAAATCAGCTGTTATGTTGCTTGATAAATATTTGATTGGAGAAAATATGAAACGTAATCTATTTATTTCTATAATTTTATGCATTTCCATTGTGGCTGTCATAAAGATTTTATGGGCACCGCACTTACAGGGTTTAAACAATGAAATCCCCTTAGGTGAGCAAGGTTCCTCTAAACAAAATTCAAGCCTTGCGGCAAAAACAGACACGCTCAACATTGTTAAAAGTTGGGTCAAAAATAATGCTATTCCACTTCGGACCGTAGTAGCCGGCAATGGCTTTGATGATTTGCAGCCTCTCAAGAAACTAATTGGATCTGCACATCTTGTTGCGTTGGGCGAAGCGACTCATGGGACACGGGAATTCTTCCAGCTTAAGCACAGGATCCTTGAATTTCTTGTAAGTGAGATGGGATTCACGGTATTCGGGATCGAAGCATCTATGCCTGAATCGTTTGATATCAATGAGTATGTGTTAACCGGCAAAGGGGATCCGGGAAAAGCTTTGGCCAGCCTCTATAATTGGGTATATAATACCGAAGAGGTTCTGGATATGATAAAGTGGATGAGGAGTTACAATGCTGACTCTATCCATACAAAAAAAGTGAAGTTCTATGGATTTGATATGCAATCTGCTTCGCTGGCCGTAAAAGTGACATTACAGAATCTGCAGAAGTTGGACCCAATACTCTCAATAACATTGGAAAAGCCTCTTGCTGTTCTATCCAATCCTTTCACTGCACCGGATTTTGTCCTTCTTCCAAAGGTAAAGAAAGATGAAGCCGCAACTGCGATTGAAACTATACTCAAGTTTTTCGAAGAACATAAATCGGACTATATAAAATTGGGAAGTGCATCTGAATGGGATATAATGTACCAGAAAGCAATCATAGTTGCGCAGCATATCAAGAGCAAATTGAATACAACAGACTTTATAAACCTCATTCCTGCTCTACGCGACAGTTCAATGGCTGAAAATATCCGCTGGATTGTTGATCATGAAGGGGCAGAAACCAAAATGGTAATTTGGGCGCATAATCTTCATGTCGCAACACATACTATTATGGGTAATAATCTTCGCAAAATGTTCGGTAAGGATATGTTTGTATTCGGTTTTGCCTTCAATCAGGGGTCGTTTCAGGCTTCAGAGTACCCGGTAGGTTATATTCAATATTTACTTTTCCCGTCCGAAAAGGGAGTGCATCCATTTACAGTCGCTCCATTCCAATCGAAACCTAATATAAGTCTGGAGGGGATCCTTGCAGAGGCAGGACTGAAATATGCAGCTATAAATCTGGATGCTGTGCCAAATGATGGTATAATTGCAGAGTGGTTCGCGGAGGAACAGTTCACACGAAATCTTGGCTCTGTTTATACCGAATTGTTTGGGAATGGATTTTCAAAGCTGGTATTGCCTAAAATCTACGATGCATTATTCTTTGTCGAGAGCACAACTGCTTCACATTTGAATGAGAGCGGGCAGCGTTCACCTGCGCCAATACTCCCCGCTCCGGCTAATTTAGACTTTGAAAATGGTGTGCAGGGGAAACCACCCGTTGAATGGCTGATTCCGAACCAATCTGCTATTTTCGGCTTTTTCGTCACTGCGAGCGACAGCAATCCTTATGCTGGAAAACAATGCGCAGTCATCAATCGACAAAGCAACAGACACTATGGAGAGATGTACGGCAGCCTTAGTCAGCAGATTGATGCCTTTCCTTACCGCGGAAAGTTAATCAGGCTGAGCGCTGCGATACGAACGGATGTATCCGGACCAGGCAATCAAGCATACCTGTGGTTACGCGTTACAAAGAAGTTTTTTGGTCCCTCGGCGTTATCCTTTTATGACAACATGGATGACAGGCCGATCACAAACAGCGACTGGCATATCTACGACATAGTTGGTAAAGTACCCCCTGATTCTGATGTGATCGGGTTTGGGCTCGCATTAGTTGGTGAGGGTAAAGCCTGGCTTGATGCTGTCTCTGTCGAAGTGATCGAAAAATGATGTAATCATTGAAAACGAAAAACTACCTCACATAATAATTAAAATGTGCTAATTGTATGCAAATAAAAAGAGTCACAACTTAAACAGTCGTAACTCTTTGATTATCTGTGGGAACTGATGGGTTCGAACCATCGACCCTCCCGACTTATGGTCGGGATG
>CAYHDA010000309.1:0-5102 GCA_964355145.1 uncultured Mariniphaga sp. | reverse complement strand
GGCCAGATCTCCGATTCATAATGATTGCGCATATCTACAATCACGTGCTCTCCGGTCTGAGCCAGGTCATGAAATTCCAAGGCGCTCAGGTGCTGCCCAACATTAGTGACATCAAAAGCGTCATCATTCAAGCCATCCGCAACCAGTTTGGGTTTAACCTTTATCGAAAGCTTGTAAAATGATTTGCCATCATCTTCAATTGCATATTTTATTGGGATCTGATCAAATATCGGAAATTTGCTTAGCGATTGCAGAAAAGCATCAAATTGATCTTCCGGAACACTCATTTGTGCATTTATTCCTTCCCTGGCAATGTAAATCCGACCAAAACAATTTAAATCAGCCCACTCACGGTATAATTGATCCCTGAATTCCTGTGGATTATCGAGAATATAATACCGGTACAGCGAAATAGTTTTTCTCGCAAACGATTCTGTCATTAGGTTTGCTTTCAGTATTTTACTGTCCAGCGCATTGTGAAGAGCCATTATTTTTTTGACTTAAGATGAAACACTTATGTTATTCTTTTTGCCCGGAGTCTCTACCGATACGCTTGGCAAGCGGTTTTGAAACGCGTTTGTGCCTGTTTTTTTCAAGAATAGGTTTGGTGAAGAATTTCTGGTCCAGATTACCTACATTCATCATGTTTTCCTCTTTCGGTTCCTGCTCCGAAAAGCTTTCGATCGAAGGTTTTTCACCTCGCTTATTCATATTCAGAAATTTTTTGACATCTTCCAGGTCAAGTACGAAGGTTTGTCCTACCAAATGATCGTATTTGTAAGATATTTTTTTCTGGAGAATATCGGTCTTAAACTGACGGGCCAACCCTCTGTCTGTCTCAATGGACAGGAGTTCATTCGGAAAATCCTTTAGCGCTTCGAGGTATTGGTCAAGCTCGTAGGTGAGACAGCATTTCAATTTTCCGCATCGTCCTGCCATCTTTTCGGCATTAGGCGACAAACCCTGTTTGACGGCAGCATCCGAAGTTATACTTGAAAAATCGGTACGCCATGTCGAGCAACATAATGATCGTCCGCATGAGCCGATTCCCCCAATCCGACCGGCTTCCTGCCGAACGCCAATCTGCATCATTTCAATTTTAATTGAGAACTCTCTGGCATACAATCGGATGAGTTCCCTGAAATCAACCCTGACATCGGCAATGTAATAGAAAATGGCCTTATTGTTATCCCCACGGAACTCAACGTCGCTGATTTTCATGTTGAGATTCAGTTCGTTGGCGATCTGGCGCGACCGAATCATGACTTTTTTTTCACGGGCCTTAGCTTCCTCCCATTTAATCACATCGGCAGGTGTTGCTTTGCGGTAAATTTTATTCCATTCGTATTGGCCCGCTTTCTTAATCTTGCGTTTAAACTGCAGTTCAGCCAATCTGCCGGTTAACGAAACTGCTCCAACATCGTGACCAGGTGAACTTGAAACCACCACCAGTTCGTCACGCTTCAAAGGTATACCGTCTTCATTTTTAAAAAATTCCTTCCGGGTTCCTTTAAACCGTATCTCTACGATGTTCGATTCGTTCGCTGTGGCTGGTATATCGTTAAGCCAGTCGTAAGTCCCCAACATTGACGGCCTCTCTAAATCTATCTCTGTTTTGCATGCATTGCATCCCATGTATCGTCTTTTTTAACAAAGTGGCAATATTATTACTTTTTACGCAGACTGCCTATTTTTATTTTGTCTAAATAACAATAGGCAATTCAGCATTTACATATTCAGATGGTTAAATACTGCAGATTTGGGTATGATTCACACCAAAAGCACTTCCCCTACCCGGCCCTTTATCCATTTTAGCACTAAGGACAAACCCATACAGTAAAGGATTGACAGGATTCCGGATCGATTAATTTCGGAACCCGGGAAAATGCTATTTTTATACCCTGATTGAAATCCGTTAAATCGAAGAATATGCTCCGACAACTTTTTGCGCTGACAATGGTGGCCTGTAATTCAGGACTTTATGCAAAAATCGCCAACGAAACTGCAAAGCAACCAAACATCCTTTTTGTGATCAGTGATGATCAATCGTTTCCTCACGCTTCGGCTTATGGATGCAATTGGATAAAGACACCTAACTTTGATAAGGTTGCCAAACAGGGAATTCTGTTCACAAATGCATTTGTTACTTCTCCGGGTTGCAGTCCGTCGCGTGCCAGCATTTTAACAGGAAGATATCCCTGGCAAAATGAGGAAGCGGGCACGCACGGCAGTTCTTTTCCAAGAAAATACAAGGTTTTTACGGAGGTGTTAGAGGAAGGCGGCTATGCCGTAGGATTTACCGGTAAACCTTGGGCGCCAGGTGACTGGAAGATTTCCGGCTGGAAGCAAAACCCGGTAGGACAGGAGTTTAATCGGAAATTAATGATGCCAACCTACACCGGAATTTCAAGAAATGATTATAGTGCCAATTTCAACCTCTTTTTGGATCAAAGACGAGCTGGCCAGCCATTCTTCTTCTGGTTTGGAGCAAACGAGCCTCATCGGCCTTATGAGGAGGGGTCGTGGCAGAAAGATGGGAAAAATGGAGAGAGCGCGAAAATCCCTGGATTTTTGCCAGTTCATCCCGTGGTTAGGGGTGATTTACTGGATTATGCCGTAGAAATTGAATGGTACGACAGGCAGTTAGGGAAAATACTGGATACACTCGAAAGGCGTGGTGAACTTGAAAATACCCTTGTCATCATTACTGCAGATAATGGGATGTCTTTTCCGCGTGCTAAGGCGAACTGCTACGAAGCCGGAATTCATGTTCCCCTGGCCATTAGCTGGGGAAAACAGATTCCTCCCGGTCAGGTTGCGGATGATCTGATCAGTACAGTCGATCTCGCTCCAACGATTCTTGAAGTGGCAGGTCTGAAATTTGACGGAGCTTTTCCGATGACGGGAAAGAGCAGAATGAAACAATTGCGTGCTCCAAAATTTTCGAACCCGCAAAATACGATGGAAATATTTGCAGGACGGGAGCGGCACAGTTCCGCAAGATATGAAAACAAAGGCTATCCGCAGCGGATTATCAGAACAGAGCGCTATTTATACATCAGGAACTACCATCCGGAATATTGGCCGGCCGGCGATCCTCAGGTCTATTTGAAGGATGGCTCTCTGGGTCAGATGCATCATGCTTACCTCGATATTGATCCGGGTCCGGCCCGCCAATTGTATAATAAGGAAAATATTCAAAATCCTCTCATCTCCTCTTTTTTTCTGGCTGCTACAGCCAAACGGCCGGCAGAAGAGCTTTATGATATCAAAAATGACAAGGATTGCCTGATCAATCTGGCAGCAGATCCTCAATTTAAAAAAATAAAGAGGGAGCTTTCAGCAAGACTGGTTCATGAGTTGCAAATCACTGGCGACGCCAGAGAAACAGGATTCAATCCCGAAATTTGGGAGACTTATCCTCGTCTGAAAGGTGAAATAAGTAAGTTCCCTTCGGAAATAAAGCATTGATTATTCGTGGTTTTGAATTACTTTTGAGCTATCAACATCATTTTATAGTCTAAAATCTAAAACTGTGAGCCGATTAATTTCACCTTCAATATTAGCTGCCGATTTTAATAATCTGGGTAAAGAAATTCTTATGCTCAATCAGAGCGAAGCCGACTGGATTCATTTTGATGTAATGGATGGGGTATTTGTTCCGAATATATCATTTGGATTGCCTGTTATTCAGCATGTTAAAAAAATCGCCACGAAACCGCTCGATGTTCATTTAATGGTCATCAATCCGGATCCATTTATTAAACCCTTCAAGGATTCGGGTGCCGATATCCTTACAGTCCATTATGAAGTTTGTAAACATCTTCACCGGACTATCGGAGCAATACATGAGGAAGGGATGAAAGCCGGTGTTTGCCTTAATCCTCATACTCCCATTAATGTTTTAGAAGCTATTATTGATGAGCTGGATCTGGTTTTGCTGATGTCGGTTAATCCGGGATTCGGCGGACAGAAATTTATTCGCAATACCCTTCAAAAAGTAATTGATTTGCGGCACATGATCAATGAAAAAGGAACCAAGACATTGATTGAAATTGATGGCGGAGTAAATTTCGAGACCGGCAAATTGCTCTTTGATGCCGGTGCCGATGTGCTGGTAGCCGGAAATTTTGTTTTTAGTGCTGAAGACCCGATAAAGACCATTCATCAGTTGAAAAACGTCTAATCCGGTATTGGTAAATTATATTTTCATCATTTTCTCGGGGTTCTGTCTGCAATCAAATACGGCTGCTATTGTTATTATGTCTTCTTTCTTCCAATAAATAATTTTGAAGTTGCTTTCAATTAGGTATCTGAAATCTTCTGGATATTCGTTCAGAAGTTCTTCCTTTTGGCCTGCTAACAAATTACTCTCCAAGATAGACACTTTGTCAATTATTCTGCGGATCAGCTTTCTGGCAATTTCTGGACTTGCCTTTAATGAGTAGTAATCAAATACATCTTTTAGCTGTCTTTCTGATAAGTCAGACCACTCAATCCTTACTTCCATGTTTTGATCTTCCTTTTAAGCTCTTCGTGAGAGATCACCTGTCCGGCTTCACTATCTCGTTTCGCAAAGTCAATCATTTCATTGAATTCAGTTATTGTCATGGGCTTCAAATTTCTCTCGCGAGAAATTTTCTTCTCTTGTTTAAGAAATGATTCAAGTTTAGTGATAAGGCTTTCATCATTAATACGAAGGAATTCTTCAATTAAAACCAGTTTTCTTGCTTGAATATTCATGTCTTTAATTCTTTCTGCAAATATAAAGATTTTCGAAGGGAAAGCACCGTTTTAGGAAATTTAACGCTATTCTTAATTTTTCATCATTGTTTACTTGTAAGTCATTGAATATAATTTTATTAGCTTCGCCAGGCACTTGGATTAAAGATTGAAAAATCACTTTATGATCTGTTTTCCATCTCCCCAAAATATATTTTTCCACATCGTTACAATTGATCGCAAAAAGGTGTAATTTTGTAGTCCTTACATACATGGGGCTGACCGGTATTGACAGCGGGCAGGAGAGGTACGTAAGCATGCCGGGCTTTGAGTTGTTGGCCCGTAAATCTTAATACCCAAACAATTAATTGGCGAAAATA
>CAYHDA010000308.1:0-5105 GCA_964355145.1 uncultured Mariniphaga sp. | reverse complement strand
AGCATCGCCAGTGTATCCGCATCGTTCGTTGCGTTGTGGACAATCCGTAGGAACACCCATATAATTGCCCCTTTGGGACCATTTTATGTTTTCTGCTAACTTATTTAATAAGGGTTCAGAGCAGGTGAATTTTCCAACTTCCGGACAATCGCTATTAAATATCAGGCCTGTAAGGCAATCTAGAGTTGGCTTTTGCTTTAGTCCTCGTACCTCAACATATTGAAAGCCGTGATAGGTAAAATTGGGCTCAAAAATCTCCTCTTTATCTCCTTTGAAAACATATTTGTCTAATTGAATACGATGTTCTTTAACAACGGTGAGGTTGCCCAAAAAGACTGTTCCATCGAGGTTCCGCATCTC
Source organism: uncultured Mariniphaga sp. (assembly GCA_964355145.1). Taxonomy (GTDB): domain Bacteria; phylum Bacteroidota; class Bacteroidia; order Bacteroidales; family Prolixibacteraceae; genus JAAFHB01. Next base: position 4,745 of record CAYHDA010000308.1, on the reverse strand, counting down.
TCCATGCTGAAACGTTAGGGTGTCTCCAGCGTGGCCGCGAAATTTAAAGCGGCACCAACCGACGATATTCTGATCAAAGGCAAAAACATAAATCCCAGGCTTGGGCTCACTGATCGATACTGGTTTAATTTCTCTTGTTATCCGGATGGGATCACCACGTTGTCCCACTAGTTTCCCAACTTTAAAGTCGATGCCAGGTTGAGGTAATGAAGCGGTGCTCCACTCTGAAGCGTTAAAACCGGGTTTATCCCAACCACCCAACTCTTTTCTGGCATCATAGGTTACCCCTTCATAAATACCTGCAAACTGCAGCGGTCCATTGGTTGTCCCTTTCCAGGTGTCGTCGGTACCGATGACCTGATGTTCGCCATTGGTATATTCGAGATCAATCTGCGCGAAGAATAGAGGTTCCTCGCCATAAATCGCTTCGAGCTTGCCTTTCCATTTCTGCCAGCCACCACTATACCATCCGTTACCGATAATAACACCCATGGCGTTAAGGCCATTGTGGACTAGCGGTGTTACGTCGTAGGTTTGCACCTGGACACGTTTTGTATAGTTTGTCCATTCGGGTGTTAACAGTTGATCGCCCACCCTTTTCCCGTTTAGGTGCATCTCGTAAAGGCCAAGTGCAGTTGCATAGATCGTTGCACGGCGAACGGTTTTGTTGACATTAAAGTCTTTTCTTAAATATCGGGGGTTAGCCCAATCCGAAGAGTCTATTTGATGAACGCCAATCCATTTTGCATGCCATTGTGAGGCCTCGAGGATTCCCATGCTCCATTGAGCAGGCTTACTCCAGAAGCTCATCTTCCCGGCTGAGTCCCAGATGCGAACTTTCCAAAAAGCAACCATACCCGATTTTAGAGCTCCGCCTGAATAGGCAAGCTGTGTATTTTGATCTGTATTCTTTTTTCCACTATCCCAAAGCTCCCCTTGATCTTTTGATAAGTTATCCAGAGATGCTGAGACCAGAATCTGGTAGGCCGTCTGCTTCATTCCTCGTTGATCTGACTCAATGACCCAACTCAAACGCGGTTGAAGTGCATCGATTCCTTGCGGATTGATCAGGTATTCGCATCTTAAGTTCTGAATGCGGATACCTGACGCAAAAAGCGCAAGCGATAAAAGAAGAAGAGTTGAGAGTGCCTTCATTGAATTTTATTGACTGATTTTAAGAATTATAGGTAGCTTCTGAATAAATTCATTGGGGATATCATTTATCTCCTCCGGAATTTCAACCGTAAGCTCACTCGTACTTTGTTCAAATTTGATTGAAGTTGAAAGCCCTAAGATCTGCACCGATTTTATATGGATTGGATTCACTGGAGCGCCACTTCCAAGAGGTTCAATTTTTATCGTTCCCGCTTTTGGTTCCAATATAATAACGTACAATAGCTTTTCTTTTGTGGTAAAACGAACTTCGTCATTTGCAAATGGCTTACTGTCGATAGTGCGTGCATTGTAATGCTCTCCTTCTGCAGCTTTGGCTGCCGCTTCAGCACCCGCATTGGCAATAGGCTCTCCTTTTTTAACCTCCTTTTGAACTCCTGACCCGGCTCTGAAAATATGCCATGGCTTGGTGCCGTAAATAGCTTCACCGTTAATGCGCAACCAATCACCCACATATGAGACGACTTCCTTTTGAGTATTCGGAATCGTTCCGTCTGAGCGTAATTCAATATTTAATAACAAGGTGCCATTTTTGCTCACCACATCGGCCATCATCTGAATGACTGAACGCGCATCATGCTGCCGATGGGAATCTTCGATGTAGAACCAGTCTCCAAAAGTGATCTCCGATTGCCAGGGCTGATCCTGGATGGTGTTCGACGTACCTTGTTCAATATCATAAACAGTTCCCTGCGTTTTACGTTTAAGCGTCTGAATGGCTTCAATTTTGCCATGCATTTTAAGACTGTTATTGTACAGGTGTGTGGTTACTTTTTTCCCATATTCTCCATAGTTAAAGTCATAAGCATCATAGTACAAATAGTCGGGTTTATACTTGTCAATCAATTCAATATGACGCTTTAAATAATTTTCCATTATTTGGGTTTCCATCTCCGGAGTTCTTTTTTCGGGTACGGGTCCGTATAAATCAGCCGGGTCATAACCTTCCCACCATTTGCCTTTCCCATCTGCTTTGGTGAGGTACCCATCATAACGGATTCCTTTTTTAGGCCCGTAAATGTCAGCTCCAAAGGCAGGCAACCACCACTTCAAGAACCGGTTATCGTGAGATGTAACGCCAAAGGGCAACTTTACTTTTCGGGTTGCTTTCTCAAATTCTCCGACAATATCCTTGTGCGGACCCATATTGACAGAATTCCATGGATGATAGGTGGAGGCAAACAGATCGAAATGATCGTGATGGTTTGCTGTGGTCACGAAAAACTTTGCACCGTTGGCTTTAAAGAAATAAAGTAATGAATCGGCATTGAATTTTTCCGCTTTCCAAAGGTTAATCACATCTTTAAATCCAAACTCCGAAGGGTGCCCAAATGTTTTTAAATGGTAAGGATAAGCGTTTTTACCAAATGTTTCTCTGCGGACATCCTCCATGTACATATGACGGGCATACCATCCTCCGCCGCTTTGGGGAACGCTTTGAGGACCCCAGTGGCACCAGATTCCAAACTTCCCTTCACTAAACCATTTAGGACATTCGTATTGAGCAGCCAGCTCATCCCAGCTTAGCTCTTTTTGATTGGTATTCTGGCTGTATGCTGGTTGAATATAAATAAAGAAAAGAAAAAAAAATGATGGGTATTTTAATGATAGCTGTTTATGAAGATTGATATTGAACCCCTTCAGAGTTCCAATTGTCTTTAGTTTTTTTAAAGGCTGTATCAAAAGTGAAAAAATTAACCGCTGAGATCCGCTGAGGGAAACCGCTGAGAACCGCAAAGCATTAAAATACAGAAGAATATCTCTGCGTAGCTTTGCGCCTTCTCTGCGTATCTCCGCGGTAAAAAGACTTTTGATACAACCTCCATTCAGATTTAATCCTTTCAGGATTTTTGCTTTAAATATGGTTATAGTCATTATCTATTTTATTTCTGCTGTTTTACTCATCTCAAAATCGATTGTCCCGCCATCTTTTATCCTATCGTGCGTAAAGGTGAAAGGGGTATACTTTTTACCGTTAATCTTCGCGCTTTTGACATAGATATTTTCGGAACTGGCATTGGGCGCATTAATGGTCAGTAATTTATCGTTTGACAAGTGAACAGTAATCTTTTTAAACATTGGGCCATTGAGGTAGTAAAAATCCTGACCTGCGTTTGGAAAGAATCCCATGGCAGAAAAGATATACCACGAACTCATCGCACCGCTATCATCATTGTCGAATGTGCCCTCTTCCGGAAATTTTTCTTTCATCACCTCACGTGTCCAATAGCTCGTCAGATCAGATCTTCCGCCATAATGAAAGGCTTGTGCCGTTAAGAACGAGGGTTCATTGTCATAGTTGAGCAGCTTATTTTCATATCCATAGTTTAGCTTTGCAACAAATTTTTTCTTCCCGCCGTTGAGTTTGACCAATTGCTCAAACTGGTGAGGAGTAAACCACGAATAGACCCAGCCGGATCCTTCATAGTAATAGTTATTCCATGAGCCGGCAAATTTTTTAACATCGAGTTTTACAAAAGTGCCATCCAGGTTTCTCGCTGTCATAAATCCCTTAAATCCTTCATTTTCGGCTGATTGATCCCACAGATTTACCCATTGTTTACTTCGTTCTAAATATTTTTTGTAATCTTCAGTTTTACCGAGTCCTTTTGCAACCTGTGAAGTACAAAAATCGTTATAAGAATATTCAAGCGACATGGAGGTCGACATTTTCCCTGCCGGAATCCATCCGGTCTGTTTGTAGCAGTTAAGGGCGCTATCTTCTTTTCTCCAGGCAAAACTTCCCAAACGTTCGTTATCGGCATTAAATTTCAATACTTTGTAAGCCTCTTCCCAGTTGACACCTTTAATTTTTTTCACAAACGCGTCTGCAATAATATTGTCAACATTATTGCCACCCTGCTCCATGGTCATTTCATTGCCATTCACAAAAGCGTCTTTTACTTTACCATATCTCTTGAGTCGCGCAATGAACGAGTTGATTGTCCCGCTCACCATATCCGGATTTAGCAGTATTTGCAACGGATACAATGTTCTCCAGGTATCCCAGACTGCAAAATGATCATCCCATACCGGGACATCCTTTCCGAAGGCTTTTGAGTCGTTGGTGCGATTACGTGGCATCAAATGAGAATGATAGAGCGCCGTATAGAAAAGACGTTTGTCTTTTTCTGTTCCCCCTTCAACTTCGATTTTCTTCAACGTATTGTTCCAGGTATTCTTCGCAGTCTCCTTAACTTTATCATAGTTCCAATCTGGTATCTCAGCTTCGAGCCAAATTTTAGCCTGCTCAATACTTTTGTACGACACACTGACTTTAAGACTTATATTTTCATTGGTGGCAGTGTTGAATTGCAGGTAGGCACCCACTCTGTCGTTTTTTTGAATTAGTGCCTGATTGTCAGATCTTTGTGTCTTTTTCCCATTTAGCCAGGTTCCATAAGATTGAGGTTTCTTGTTAATCTTAGCGGCAAAATAAACCGTATAGGGACCTTGCCCGAAACCTCCTTCATAAATGCCATATCCCGTAATCTCATTTCTATTGGCAGATTCAATATTTACTTTCCCTTCATAGACATTTCCGTGGATATAAGTTGCAATATCCATGGGCA
>CAYHDA010000307.1:0-5158 GCA_964355145.1 uncultured Mariniphaga sp. | reverse complement strand
TCGATGTTTCGTTGGCAGATGCATCGGTTGGACTCGATGCTTTTGTGCTTGTTGGATATGGAACGCAAAAGCGCGAAAACCTTACCAGTGCGGTTAGTACTATTTCCGCAGAACCTTTGGCCGACCGTGTTGTCGATTCTCCTGCAGCTTTATTGTATGGTCTGGCTCCCGGACTTACAGTGACTACCTCTTCTCAGGCTCCGGGAAGCAGTCCCACCATTAGAATCCGTGAAACTGCAACCTGGAAAGGTCAGCCAGCTGATCCAGCCGGTATCGTAGTCCCCAACGGAACTAAAACAAATTTTGTCGGCGAGCCACTGTTTGTTATCGATGGGATCGTTACCAACGCCCTTGCCTTCGATGCAATGAATCCGAACGATATAGAAACCATTTCAATTTTGAAAGATGCCGCATCAACAGCCATCTACGGGATAAGGGGTGGCGAAGGTGTATTGCTGATCACCACGAAGAGTGGGAAAACAGGGAAACCAAAAATTGAGTTTACCTCGTCATACACAACCAATAAACCAACGATCTTGCCAACATGGATGAACGCGTATGAGTTTGCTACCCGTTCGAATTTGGTCAATACACTTTATGGAAATAATTCAACATATAGCGGCTGGTATGCTGATGATGAACTGGAGTATTTTAAAACCTTCAATAACGGCGCATTCCCCTCTGCATGGCAAAATCCGGTAACGACCCAACAAAATTTATCCATCAGCGGAGGTACTGGAGATTCGAAATATTATATATCAGGAAGTTACCTTAACAATACCGGGGCATTACAAGCCGATTTCTCGAAATATACACTTTTAGCTAAGTTCGAGGGTAAGATTACCCGCGACTTTAAATACGCTTTTAATGTAAATGCTGCCTGGGAAGATTCTCAAAGGCCTTTTACGTGGAGCAATGGAAATGAGACAAATGTATCAGATATTTATACAAGTCTGTTAAATTTTACACCACTTAAGCCGCTCTATATTAATGGGATGCCACTTGATGGGAATGGCGCTATTATTCAAGGGAATGGTGGAATGAATTCAACAAAAACTTTTAATTTTCAACCGAAACTTGAACTGACATATACCATACCATACATTAAAGGATTGTCGTTAAAGGCTTCATTGTCAGTTGCTAATGGAAGTTCTAATTTGCGTGGATGGCGTGAAGCTTCCTATACCTACAATTTTATTATGACAGGAACGCATAATCATATCTATTCCAACGATCTTGATCTTGCAAATCCTCTTGGTTATAAAATACTCGACAACACGGTGGTACTCCAAAACGGCGGCTATCAGCATAAACTGAACGAGGAATACGACAGGTCTGTTAGTCATCAGGCCAACGTGTCAATGAATTTTGACAGAACATTTGGAAACCACAATGTCCATGCATATGCCGGACTTGAAGAGGCCACCAGCGAACAACGGTACCTTTCAGGGAGTGTGAATGGCTTTGCAGATCCAACCAATCCCAATATAGATGCTTCAATAGGCGTTTCAGATCCGTTAATGAGGGGTGTTGGAGGAGGAGTGATGTTTCAAAAAGCGATCTCTTCGTTTATCAGCAGACTGGACTATAACTACCAGCAGAAATATATCGCCGGTTTTACGATGAGGGCTGATGCTTCCTATAAATTTCCTTCCAGATCACGTATTGGTTACTTCCCTTCAGCTTCGGTTGGCTGGAATGTTGCAAAAGAATCATTTTTTACCCCTCTTGCTGGTTATATCAATCAGTTCAAGGTCAGAGGATCCTATGGTTTGACAGGTTCTGACAATACTGCAGCATGGCAATGGCAAAGTAATTATACGTTGGCAACCAGTGGTGTTCTGTTGGACGGAATGACCAGAGGAAATACTCTAATCCCTGGTTATGTACCTAACGATTTGATTACCTGGGAAAAGAACTTTTCCCGTAACATAGGAGTCGATATGGGAATTTTAAATAGCCTGGTAAGTTTATCAGTTGATTACTGGACTAAAACAACCACCGACATTTTAGATACCCGTGCAGCATCCATTCCAATCGGCACCGGAGCCAAACTGCCCGCGGTTAACTACGGATCAGGAAAATCGTGGGGCTGGGATATTCATTTAGAGCACGCGAAGAAAATTGGTGATTTCAATTATACCCTTGGAGTAAATGCCTGGCTCTCGGACAGTAAATTCTTAATCAAAGACCAGGCAGTCAGCGTAAGAGATTTCGAAAACGAGATTGGGCGGCCGATGAGCGGTGTTTTGTGGGGTTATATCTCTGAAGGAATCATCAGAACTCAGGCAGATCTGAATCAAATTTTTGCAGATCATGGAGCTGCATACACTATCCTCGCTTATTTACCCCATGTTGGCGACTTGATGCTTAAAGATATACGTGGCGTGGCAGGATCTGCAACACCTGATTTACCAGATGGAAAAATTACTGTTGATGACAAGGAAATTTTGAGTTATAACGGTAAGCCGAAGGTGCGATATGGCCTTACCGGTCGATTCGAATGGAAAGGCTTTACCTTAAATATGATTGCGGATGGAGCCTATAAATTCAATACATTTATATCCCCAATGGGAAATAACACCCATTTATGGGATGGAATGTGGACTCCTGACACGCCATTTTCAGCGACTATGCCCATCCTGAATGGCGCGTTTGGCGCGGCTCCTAAAATCAATAACCCTGGAAATGGGAATGTATCAACCTTCTGGTTAAGAGATTTCTCTTACCTTAGAATGAAAAGTATCTCAGTAAGCTACAGGATTGCTGAAAAATACCTTGCAAAAGCCGGGTTTATCAAGGGTGCAAGGATTTACGGAAGCATTGAAAACCCGTTCTATATCTACAATCCAAATAAAGATTACGATCCATCGAAGGGTGGTGCCAGTGGTTCCGCATACCCAATTTTGAGAACTGTCGCAACTGGTGTTACCGTAACCTTTTAATATTGAAAATATAAAATAAAAAAAACAGACATATGAAAAATAATATATTAATATGGGCGAGTGTTCTAATCACGATTGTCGGACTAAATGCCTGTACGAAGGGTATTGAAGAGACTAGAAACTGGGATACAATTCCTGCAGAATCAATATTTAAGGATCCGGCACTGGTAGAGTTATTTGTAGCTAATTTCTACGCCACATTGCCTGATAAACTCCGTTCTCCCTATTATACAGAGGAGGGATGCGGTACCGGTGGCTCGATTTTTGGTCCTCTCGCCGGACGAATGGTAAATTCAACAGCCGGATGGATTGAAAATAATTTTGTGGATAACAACTGGAAGCAACTCCGTGCCATTAATGAGTTCTTTGCAAATATCGATAAGAGTACAGCAAAATATTCAATCAACCAAAAAGAGAGGTTAAAAGGGCAGGCCTATTTTTTCCGCGCATATATTTATTATCTGTTTGTTGAGACCTATGGCGGAGTAGCCATTATCAGGGATGTCAAGGATCCTACTGCTCCTTTGTCGGAGTTGGATTTACCCAGAAATTCATCTTTAGAGTGTTTCGACTTTATTAAAGGACAGCTCGACAGCGCGATTATGTTGCTTCCTGCAAGAGGAACCAAGGGTTATGGTGCCACCAGAATCGATAAGATGGCAGCAATGGGATTAAAATCAAAGACTTTTGTTTTGAAAGCGTTACCAAGATTTTGCAATACAAAAGTTCCTTCGTATTGGCAGGAGGCTTATGATGTGGTAATGGCAACTAAAACAGAAGCGATTGCCGAGGGTTTTGGACTTTTCGATGATGGCACGGCAAAACCTTTCGTTAATTTGGTTTTCAGCAAAACTGCCAGAAATAAAGAGTCTCTCTTCTATATCGCTTTTCAGTATCCTGGAAGAACTACCGGCAGCGGTACAGAGTGGGGAACCGGTCAGGGAGGTAAATGGCGTCCATGCTGGCAGGCCGTTCAAGCCTATCGGATGGCAAACGGGAAAGAGATCACAGACCCGACATCTGGTTATGACGAATCCTTGTTTTGGGTGAACAGAGAACCCCGCTTTTATGCCAACATCAATTATAACGGCGCTCCGTTAACAACTCCTGATTACCTGGCGAATCGCAGACAATGGTTTTTTAATTTAAGCCCAAATGGTAACGGAACCTCCGTAACCGGATTTTCACTCCGCAAGTTTAGCAATTTGAGTTTAACAACGGTGATAGCGAATCAATCAGATGAGGATTTAACTTTGATTCGTTATGCAGAACTGCTGTTATGGCAGGCTGAATGTGCCAATGAAATTGGAAAGCCATCAGAGGCGCTCGATCAGCTTATCCTGATCAGAAAACGTGCACGTATTGAAATTGGTGCTGACGGAAGATATGGCCTGGCGGCTGGAGTCGGTGTAGATTATCAGACTACTTTAAAAGCCATTTACAGAGAACGTCAAACAGAACTTTTCATGGAAGGTCAGCGTTTCTGGGACTATGCCAACAGGCGCAATTTCCAGGAATTAAGAAATATGGCACAATTTACTGAGTGTATTCCCGATCTTGATAAAACAAAATTTAATGCGATGAAATTTAGGATCCGTGGTACGAAAAATATTCTTACCATTGGAGGCACTGTTAACTGGACCGATGTCTGCAATGCCCTTGACGATTCTTTGGGCAATGCATCACCTGTCATCGCAAATCAGATCATAAAAGACCTTTCAAAATTTGTGAGAAAGAATTGGGAGAATCTCGCAACGAATGCGATTATAATTCCTGATACTTATTATTTCGCACCAATTTATCAGGGTGACATGGATAAATCACCTGCCATTAAACAAAATATTGGCTGGATCGGCGGAACTTTTGATCCTAGAATAACGCAGTAGCCGGATAGTTTAGAATATTCTCATACTTGCAATGTAGTTGTTAAAAAAGCTGCCTCATGAATCAACGAGGCAGCTTTTTTTAGCCATCTTTTGACCACTCCCAAATTCAGAAAAGCTCAATGCAATGGTGATTGTTTTTTAATCCTAGTGTAAATTTTAGCATTTAAATAATGAAAAGAGAAGTGAAACTTTCTGTTATTTTTTCTTTATCCGTATTCACAACCCTCGGTGCCGGAGATGTTCCCAAAAAAAATAGTCCGAAGCCCAATATCCTTTACATCATGGCTGATGACCATACCTCTCAGGCATGGGGAATTTATGGCGGAT
>CAYHDA010000306.1:0-5159 GCA_964355145.1 uncultured Mariniphaga sp. | reverse complement strand
ATTAATTGGCGAGTATATTATTTAGTTCAAAAGAGTGTACTCAAGAGAATTGGAAGGGGTAAGTTTAAAATCGGAGAAGGGAAAAATTACATACCTGAAATTTCCTCAAAGATAAGATCCTTAAATACTAAGTTGAAAAAAGAATTTCCTTATTTAAAGATATGCATTTGGGATACATCGGTTCTAAATGAATTTATGATCCATCAACCTGGAAGATTTTATTTGCTTGTTGAAGTGGAAAAGGAAGCATTAGATCCCGTATTTTATTTTCTAAAAGAAGCTAAATATCCGGCTTTTGTAAACCCTACACAAGAGATTATAGAAAAATATTTGCCAGGAGAAAAAGAAGCAGTAATTGTTAAACCATTAGTTTCTGAGGCTCCTATTCAGAATATTAAAGGAGTAAATACAGCTTCTTTAGAAAAGATGTTGGTGGATATATTTTGTGACAATGTCATTTTTTCGGCGCATCAAGGGAGTGAAATGAGAAAAATATTTATGGAGGTTTTCACAAAATATACGCTTAATCAAAATCGGATGCTTCGTTATGCAGATAGAAGGAGAAAAAAAGAAAATTTTAATCAATATCTAAACTCAATAACAAATTTACGGCAGGATTAACTATTTGCTGCCAATATATAGAAAATGATAAATCAACAGAACATATCAATAGAGTGGATCAACAAGGTTTCGAAGGAAAATCGTAATGCGGACAAAATTCTTGTTGAAAAAGTTATCCGTGCATTACTTTTGCTGGAAGGACTTGTAAAACAAAAACTGCCTTTTATATTTAAAGGTGGCACTGCATTAATGCTTCATTTGAATTCTATAAAACGGCTATCTATCGACATAGATATTATATTATCCAAAGGCATTGATAATATGGAGGATATTCTAAACAGCGTTGCAAAGGAGCAAGGCTTTTTAAGAAAGGAATTGCAATATAGATCAGCACAGTCAAGAATAAAAAAGGAGCACTACAAGTTTTTCTACACACCGCTTCACAAGTCAAATAAGGCAGAAGAATATGTTTTGTTGGACGTCCTATTTGAGGAAATTAATTATGCCAAAATTATAAAAATTCCTATTCAATCTGTTTTTATACCGATGCAGGAAAGCCCGGTTATGGTAGATGTTCCTTGCCTGGAAGATATGTTAGGTGATAAGCTTACTGCTTTTGTACCAAATACAACGGGGATTCCATATTTCAAAAAAGAAGATAGTATGAGTATGGAAATCATTAAGCAACTTTACGATATTGGAAATTTGCTTAATGAAGTTAATGATACAAGCATCATTAAAACTACATTTTACCGATTTGCAAAAACAGAATTGACTTATAGAGATACTAGCGCATTGAACGAACAAGACGTTTTAGAAGACATTTTTCAAACATCGCTTTGCATCGCAAGCAGAGGCGTTGACGGGAAAGGCGATTTCAAACAATTGCAATTAGGGATACAAAGAATCGGAAGCTTCATTTTCTCCGAAAGCTATCATTTGGAAAAAGCAATTGTCCATGCATCCAAAGCTGCCTATCTCTCTTCATTAATAAAATATGATGCTAAAGAAGTTGAAAAATTCAAGAATCCGACGCAAATAAAGGATTGGCTCATTGGAGAGCCAATGAACATTAAACTGAACAAACTTAAAAAGTCCAATCCCGAAGCATTTTTCTATTGGTATAAAATTTTTGAATTAGCGACACAAGCAGGATAAAATGCAGTTAAGGCATTAGGTCTTGGTTTTGATTGAATTAGAGGGTATACGAAGGAAATCAGTTGAGATCAACAGCATAAAAATCTCCATCATAAAATTACGACTGCATTTGTTAAGCTTTATTTTTGAAGCAGAAAAATTGCTAAATTCTGAATGAACTATTGTTCCTAAAAACGATATTCAAAAAATCAATTTTCAGAACCTTTTTTTAAGTAATTTTATTCATTCATCAATAAATTCAATTTGTATGAAGACAGGCATTAGTTTTCTGATGATAATGATGATTGCGACTCAGTTCATCACTGCACAAACTTCCAACACCCTCACTCCAAAGGAAAAAAAGCAAGGATGGGTACTTTTATTTGATGGGGTGAGTTCAAATGGCTGGACAACTTCCGGGGGCAAACCGGCTCCTGCAGGTTGGGAGGTGAAAAATGGTTGTATTTCAACCTTAAAGGGTGGCAAAGGGGGCGATTTGATTACTGCCGCCGAGTATTCTGATTTCGATTTCTCTGTCGATTATAACATCGAACCTGGATGTAACAGCGGAATCAAATACTTTTATACCAAATATGAAACCGGCGGCAACCTCGGAATGGAGTATCAGATCCTTGATGACCAACTGGCAGAGGATAATAAAAAGGAGAATCACCTTTGCGGATCATTCTATGATGTGTTGCCGGTGGTTGCAGGGACAAAAAAGGTGAATCCTCCGGGCGAATGGAATACGGTACGGATTGTTTCCAAAGACAAAAAAGCAGAACATTGGATTAATGGTGTCAAAATTCTGGAATTTACCCGTGGCGACAAAACCTATACCGATGGCGTCGCTTTGAGCAAATTCAATAAAGCAGTCCCTGCCTTTGGAATGGTAGCCAAAGGTCATATCCTTTTACAGGAACATGGCGGGGCTGTCTCTTTTAAAAACATCAAAATCAAAACTTTATAATTTATTATAATGGATAACAGACGTGATTTTATCAAAAAAACAGGAGCTGCTTCAGCCGGCCTTGCCATAGGCGGAACTGCGTTTGGATTTAGTGCCAAAAGTTATAATAACATTATTGGTGCCAATGACCGGATTCATGTGGCGGCAATTGGTTTGAATGGTCGTGGAAACAGTATGGCCGGGACTATCGCCAAACAGAAAAATGCTGAGGTTTCGTGCGTTTGCGATGTCGACTCAAGGGCAATGCCCAAAGCGATCAACTCAATCGCAAAGGCAGGCCAGATCGTTGTACCCAAATCAGAAAAAGATTGCCGTAAAGTAATGGAAGACAAGTCGATTGATGCCATTTATATTGCTACTCCCGACCATTGGCACGCCCCGTTGACTATTATGGGATGTCAGGCAGGAAAACATGTCTATGTCGAAAAACCATTGAGTCACAACCCCAAAGAGGGTGAACTGGCGATAGCGGCTGCACGGAAATACGATCGTGTGGTCCAGATGGGAGCACAACGTCGCTCTGCCCCGGTTCTGACCCAGGGTATCGAACAATTACACAACGGAATTATAGGTCGTGTGTACCTTGCAAAAACCTGGTACACCAATGCCCGTAAACCAAATTTTCTTAAACCCGGTTCGGTTCCAACATGGCTCGATTACGATTTGTGGCAGGGCCCGGCTCCGCGTGCGGAATATCAGGACGGTTTAATCCACTACAACTGGCATTGGTACTGGGATTATGGTACAGGTGAAGCATTAAATAACGGAACCCATGAAGTTGATGTGGCGCGGTGGGGTCTTGGGGTCGATTTCCCGACACGTGTAACTTCAGTCGGTGGCAGGTATCATTACAAGGATGACTGGCAAACGCCCGATACACAAATAGTGACCATGGACTATCCCGGCCGTGTTTCCCTCATGTGGGAATGCAGAAACTCCAATGGCCGTGCTATTGAAGGTTCTGATCGTGGTATCATTTTCTATGGCGAAAAGGGAAGTCTCGATACCGGTGGTGACAGCTATAAAGTTTATGACAACGATGGCAAACTGATCAACGAGGTGAAATCGTTGATCGTCGAAGGGCCAATTGAAGGCAGAAATACAGCCAGCCCAAGTTTAGGGATGGACAGCCTGCACATGGCCGATTTTCTGGATGCCATCCGTAAAAACCGTCGTCCAAACTGTGATGTTGAGTTAGGTTTTAAGAGCGTAGTGGCAATGCAGCTTGGAAACATCTCATGGCGCGTCGGTCGTGATCTCAAAATAGATCCTAAAAACGGTCATATCATTGGTGATAAGGAAGCGGAAAAATTATGGGGTCGCACCTACGAAAAGGGTTGGGAACCTAAAATTTAGTATTACAAGTAAATCATAAAAGTGATGGAAGACAGGAGAAAGTTTCTTAAAATACTCGCCGGAGTAAGCGCAGGCATAACATTGGCAGGTACAACACTTGCCGAAACAAAAGTTTTTGACCGTCTGGGGGATGTACTTCCGAAACGTAAACTGGGCCGCACCAACGAATTCGTAACCATGCTGGGAACCGGCGGTTTCCATGTAGGCTGGACAACTGAGCGTGATGCGCAGGAGGTAGTTGAAGCATCAATGGAGGGTGGAATCAGATTTTTTGATACTGCTGAGAGTTATGGCAACGGGACCAGTGAAATTCGTTACGGCAAATACCTGACTCCAAAATACCGTGACCTGATTTTTTTAACAAGCAAATCGACAGGAAAGGATGCGAAAACCGTCAGTGAACATTTGGAAGGTAGTTTACGGAGGCTAAAAACCGATCACATCGATTTGTATCAGGTTCATGCCATTTCAACACCTGAAGATGTCGACAGCAGAATTCAGCTTGGCGTGCTGGATGTCTTACTGAAAGCAAAAGAGGAAGGCAAAATCAGATACCTGGGTTTTACTGGTCACCAAAATCCGTTCGCCCATGCTCGAATGCTTGAAAAAACCAAAGAAACTGATATTTTCGACACTGTTTTGATGCCTGTAAACGTTCTGGACCAGTCCTATTACAGTTTTATACAAAATATCATACCCGAAGCATTGCAAAGAAATATGGGAATTCTTTCCATCAAGTCGTTGTCCGATGGCAGATTCTTCGCTAAGAAAGTACAAGCCGGATGGACATCCAATGACCCGCTGATCCCAAATTACCTGAGCATTAAGGAAGCCATGTATTTTGTTTGGTCTCTCCCTGTTACTGTTTTAATTTCGGGAAATGAAAACGCAACTTTCCTACGTCAGAAAATTGACTTTGCACGTTCCTTTTCTGAATTTACTAAAGAAGAAAAAGCCACATTAATAGAAAAAGTTAAGCAGATTGCGCTTACCGGCAAAATTGAATATTATAAAAAGAAAGAGTCCTGACGCTGACAGAACTATCAGCAAATGTGTTCCAGGTTTAAGACTTCGTACCGGACAAGACATTCAATCAACCCAACTTCTTGTATGTTGAGGCCGGAACCTGGTAAAA
>CAYHDA010000305.1:0-5210 GCA_964355145.1 uncultured Mariniphaga sp. | reverse complement strand
TTGGGAAACAGTAACATATATGAAACAGCAGAACATCGCAATATTGGAATCGAAACGGTGCAAAGAATTGCGCCATTAGCCCATGTGATCGATTTGGCTTTTTAAAACTCTGCCACCCCTCCCCGAAAAAACGGGGCAGGCAGTTGCGAAGGTGGAGCAAGTGGATTTGCAATAACATAAAACAATGGTAACGATTGTAAAACAACAATGGACAATGTTAAATTATCAGTGTTCAATGAAAAATAATCAATGGACAATGGTAAATTATCTATCAATGTTGTGATTGCAACCCTTCGGGTTTAAGTAAAAGACATTAACAAACAATTACTTAATTGGATCTCCATTGGTTTTTTGTGACAAAAAATCACTAAACCACAATCCGGAATCCTTTACCGTTCGTTGCTGGGTATTGAAATCGTTGTAAACAATTCCAAATCTGGGTCTGAATCCTTCGTCCCACTCAAAATTATCAACAAAAGTCCATGCGAAATATCCTGTAACATTGGCACCATCATTTTTGGCCTTCAGAACATTATACAAGTATCGCTTAAAATAATTAATGCGTTGCTGATCGTGAATCCGGCCACTTACCAGTTCATCAGGAAATGCCGCACCATTTTCGGTTACAATAATTTCTTTAATGGGATATTTGGCAAACTGCATGATAATATTATAAATTCCTTCCGGAGCAACCTCCCAACCCATCTCTGTTACCTCGGATTGATTACCCGGCTTAACACGGTTCGCCCAGATAAATGGGATTAAGGAGGGCTTACTGATTACCCTGAAATAATTCTGTACCCCAATAAAATCAAACTCAAATTTTAGATTTTCAGCGTCCTTTGGTAAAATAAATTTATCAATCTTCCGCAGAAAAGGAAGTTCACGATAGGGATAACCCATTCCCAAAGAAGGTTCGATAAATAACCGGTTTAACATTACATCCAACCGTTGAGCAGCACGATGATGGCTTGGTAATTCCTTGTACGGTTCTGTAAATGCACAAGAAAAAGTAGTTCCAACATGGCTGTTTTTTACATTATTACGAATAATGCGCCCTCCTTCTGCCTGACAAAGACAGGCATGGTGAACTGATGCCAAAAATTTATTAATATTATGATATTGAGGTGCATGCATTCCTGAAAGATAGCCTAATGTAGTAAAACTGGCTGGTTCATTGAGCACCATCCAGTGTTGTATTAGGTCGCCAAATCTTCGCGTGCACAGGTCGCTATATTCCGAAAACCAACCAACTATATCCCGGTTTGTCCATCCTCCTTTGTCACTAAGTTTTTGAGGTAAGTCCCAATGATAAAGCATAGCCCAAGGCTCGATTCCAAGTTCCAGACACGAATCGATCATACGGTCATAAAAATCAATTCCCTTTTCATTTACTTTTCCTGTTCCGTCAGGCAAAATTCTGGGCCACGAAAATGAAAACCTGAAATTTTTAAAATTCAGATTTTTCAAAAGCTTTAAATCAGCTTCATAACGGTTATAAAAATCCGTAGCTTCCTTGCCATTGGTACGATCCCTTACATTAGAAGCCTTATGGGTGAACTTGTCCCATATGGATTCACCTTTCCCATCAGCATCCCACGCTCCTTCAATCTGATAGGCTGCGGTAGCAACTCCCCAATAAAAATCATCACTAAAATTTGTTTTCGCGATTTTTATTAATTCAGAATCTTGCACACAAATTGAATTCAAGCGTTTATATAAGGCCATCGGGTGAAACAATTTAAACTATTCGGGTAAAACAATCACGGATTAATGTATCAAGATTTCAAAGGCCAAATTACCTGATTTGACCAAATCGGCGGCAAATATAGTTGAATAGCAGACAGTTTTACATTGCATACAATAATAAATTAGTTTAATTAATTTGTAATTTTTATGAAACATTACTGTAACAATAAAGGATGATTTTTGCAGAATGAATACATAATGATATTTTCATAGTATTTCGTAAAGTTCCAATTAGACAATAACAATTGATCGCATGTATTTAAAATTGACAAGAATCATCGTACACAAACTCAACAATTACGACCGTAAAACTTCCGTATTAACCCCTCTTTTTAAGTCACTTATGGGATTAATGCTGATTTTACTGTTCACCAGCAACATTATTGCCGCGACGGGAAGTATTGAAGGGGTAGTGAAAGATAAAAAAACAGGCGAGACATTGGTCGGAGCTCAAATCATACTTGAAGGAACGACACAAGGAACTGTTACCGATTTCGATGGAAATTTTATCCTTTCAGATATTAAGCCAGGAACTTATAATGTTAAAGTCACTTACATTTCGTATAACTCAATTGTTTTTGATGGGATTGTTGTAGTTGCCGACAAAAAAACCCAGTTAAAAGTTGAACTGGAAGAAGCAAGTATCAGTATTGGTGATATCACGGTAACGGCAGCCAGGATTAAAGGTTCGGATGTCTCGATTATCAGCGCGATTAAATCGGGTTTGATCGTTGCAAGTGGCATCTCCAATCAGCAAATCCAGCGCTCGCAGGACCGGGATGCTTCTGAAGTTGTTAAACGTGTACCAGGTATTACGATTGTTGACGATCGTTTCGTAATTGTAAGAGGATTAGGACAACGCTACAACAGTGTTTGGCTTAATAATTCTGCAGCACCAAGTTCGGAATCCGACAGCCGTGCATTCTCTTTTGATATTGTTCCAAGTGCGATGCTCGAAAATATGATGGTTTTCAAAACTCCTGCTCCCGAACTTCCGGGCGATTTTTCTGGTGGTTTTGTAAAAATAACGACCAAGGATGTTCCGGAATCAAATCTTTATTCCTTTTCAATCGGATCCTCCTTTACGCCTGGAACTACGCTTAATGAACTATACAAATACGATGGAGGTAAAAACGATTGGCTGGGATTCGATGACGGAACCAGAAAACTCCCATCTATATTCCCCAAAGACTTACGCGAAGTTGGCGCAAATGACCAGGCCTTGTTAGGCCGTATGCTGAATAAAAACTGGCTTGCAAAAGCTTCGACTGCAATGCCTGATTTACGTTTTTCCTACACCATGGCCCACCGCTTTAAACTCAGGAAGGTGATTATTGGTGAAGTAACATCTGTCAACTACTCAAATACAAATAGTTCCGACGAGGTTGAGAATAATAATTTTGGAGTGTATCGCTTTGTGGAAGATAAACCTGGCTATGATTTTGCTTTTAGAGATAATGTCTACAAAAACACAGTTAAGCTTGGAGTAATGCATAACTGGAGCGCTTTTCTGGGCAAAGGAAATAAGATCGAGTTTCGTAACCTGTTCAATCACATTGGAAGTACAAAAACCACATTTCGCAGGGGAACTGAATATTACAGCAATACCCAAATTAAATCCTATGAATATGGTTTTATGAGCCGCAGTACCTATCTGGGTCAGTTAAGCGGTACGCACTCGTTTAAGGAGAATAAAACAAAAATAGACTGGATTGCCGGTTATTCAAGGGCAACCCGTGATGAACCCGATTTGAAAAGGCTTAAGCTGATCATGAATGAAACCAAATCAAATCCCGATTATGGCAAGTATTACATGGTGTTTCCTTCAAGCCCGCTTACAAGCAGTGCAGGAAGGGTGTACCAGAATCTGCAGGAGAATGTTTATACGGCAGCGGCTAATATCGAAAATACATTTAAAATATTTGATATTAATCCGATACTGAAGGCAGGAATTTATGCGGAAAAAAAGGAGCGGAATTTTGTCGCACGCAAATTGGGGTATGTAGTTTCTGACGGTTCAAAATACAACGACAGAATTGGATATCTACCTTTGGACCAAATGTTTACTGATGCAAACATAAATACAACAACAGGGATAAAATTAGCTGAAGAGACTGGGAAATCAGATTCCTATACAGGATATAACGATCAGATTGCCGGTTATGCTGCCTTTCAAATTCCTTTCACCGAAAAGTTCTCGGTCTATGCAGGCGTCAGAGGTGAGAAAAACAAACAATCGATCAAAAGCTACGACAGGTATCAGCAACCGATCACAGTTATGAATGACACCTTCAATATACTTCCTTCGATCAATGCTATTTACAAATTCAACGATAAGAATTTGGTAAGAATGGCTTATGGAAAATCGTTGAACCGTCCCGAATTTCGTGAGATTGCCCCGTTCCCTTTCTACGATTTCGATAATAACGCCGTCTATTCCGGAAATCCGGGCTTGAAAAATGCAACAATCCACAACGGGGAGATCAGGTTTGAACATTATCCATCAGAAAATGAAATCATCTCGGTTGGCCTGTTTTATAAAAAATTCTACAATCCGATTGAAATAAAATATCTTCAGACCGGTAGTGGATTGGAATATACTTATCAAAATGCAGAAAAAGCCTTTAACTATGGCATCGAAGCCGAACTCCGTAAAGCACTTGCATCTTCAGGCTTTTTGGAAAAGGTGAATGTCGTATTAAACGGCGCTTATATCAAAAGTGAAATAAACTTTACGAATAAGATCACTGAAAGGACCCGTCCAATGGCAGGTCAGTCTCCGTACATTATCAATGCAGGGATATTCTACAGCGATCAGGAAAAAAGAAGGCTGATGGTTAATCTATTATACAATGTGATCGGGAAACGTATTCACATCGTCGGTGTTCCGGAACAAAATGCGTGGGAGGATATTCCAGATGTTTACGAAATGCCCCGCCACCTTGTTGACTTTGTGATCAGTAAAAAAATAGGAAAATATGCCGAGCTAAAATTCAGCATCAAAGACCTTCTTAACCAAAGCATTGTCTACAAACAAAATGTCAATGCAACAGTAGATCTGAGCCATTACACAGGCGGTGCTTCCGAAATCAAACATTTTGACCGGGATCAGGTACTGCGAAGTTACAAACCAGGAAGCAGCTATTCGCTTGAATTAGGGTTTCGTTTTTAAAAAGAAATCAAATACCATTTAGTCTAAATTTTAAATTAATCAGCACACACAAAAAACAGTTTATACATGCACTTATTTATTGACAAAAAATTAATCATTATGAAACGTACTTTATTGAATGGATTGTTCATCGCTACATTGCTGCTGGCAGGAATTTCTTCCTGTAAAAAAGAGGCAGTGATCGTAAAAGCAACAGGGGTAACGCTGGATCAGTTAACAGCAATTGTAAGAATTGGCACTCCGCTAAAGCTGACAGCATCAATCGCTCCGTTTGATGCAACTGATAAAA
>CAYHDA010000304.1:0-5274 GCA_964355145.1 uncultured Mariniphaga sp. | reverse complement strand
GTTCTGACTCTTGTATTCGTTTGAGAAGTATATCAGCAGTCTGTGGATTTTTATGAAGAAAGTTCCCCAATTCCTTCATTACAAAATTCATAATAAAGTTCCGCACCGAGGGACCATCAGGCCCCATATCTTTTGAACCCAGTTTTGTTTTTGTCTGAGATTCAAATATCGGTTCTTCTACCCTGATGCTCAATGCAGAAACAATTGAAGCCCTGATATCTGAAGCATCAAATTCCTTATGGTAATAATCACGGATTGTTTTGACAAGCGCTTCACGAAAAGCGGCAAGATGTGTGCCACCCTGAGGAGTAAACTGACCATTCACAAAAGTGTAGTAATCTTCGCCGTACTGATTGCTATGGGTAAGGGCAAATTCAATATCCTCCCCTTTCAAATGAATAATCGGATAGACAGGATCCTGATCGAGGTTCTCTTCCAAAAGATCAAAAAGACCATTCTTCGAAAGGTACTTCTCTCCGTTAAAATAGATAATTAAGCCGGAATTGAGAAAAGTGTAATTTTTCAGTAATGGAACGACAAACTCCTCAATATAGTGAAAGTTCTTGAAAATCTCTGAATCAGGAGTAAAGGCAACGCCAGTACCGTTAATCTCTTCTGTAACAGACTCTTCGAACTCTTTGACGATTTCACCTTTTGAAAAATCAATTCTTTTCATCTGACCATCGCGAACCGATTTGATCGAAAAATTACTTGACAGAGCGTTTACTGCCTTAATACCAACACCATTCAGACCAACCGATTTCTTAAATACTTTTGAATCGTATTTGGCTCCCGTATTCATCTTCGACGCAACATCCTTAAGTTTTCCTAATGGTATGCCCCGACCGTAATCGCGAACGGTAACAAGTTCATCAGATACGCGCACATCAATTTTACGTCCGTTACCCATCATAAATTCATCGATGGAATTGTCGAGTACCTCTTTCAACAAAACATAAATACCATCATCAGCAGCTGAGCCGTCGCCCAATTTGCCAATATACATGCCTGGTCGCTTTCGAATATGCTCTTTCCAATCAAGGGTGCGAATCGATTCTTCTGAATAACCTGGAACCATTTTAAACGATTTTGGACAAATATAGTGAAAAACAAAAGTGGCTCAATCGAAACTTCAAACCAGTAATTAACAGATGATGGTTGATAAGTTTTTAAGAATGCGAATAAATGCCTTTACTAATTAATATTGAATATGTTATATATTTAATTGACTACTAAAAAGGTGTTTTATTTATGGTTATTTCAAAGATTTGCACGATTTATAAAAATTAAGAATAAAAATATAATCACTGTAAAAATTGTGCGCGTAAAAGAATAATTTTGAAAATGATAAAAGTCCCGCATCTTCAGTCGAACATAGCCTGAAAATTATGAATAATTGTTATTAAGATGGATAAAGTACTTGAGAATTTGCAACATATCTTCCATACACCATTCCAAAGTTCTGTTTTGGTTTTTTCGTTGATTTTGCTCATTATCCTTCTTGCACCACTTATGTTCAGGAGCATTAAGATTCCGGGGATTATCGGCTTGATTCTTGCCGGGGTAATTATCGGGCCTCACGGATTAAATCTGATTGCCAAAAATGCTGCAATCGATCTCTTTTCAACTATCGGTCTTCTTTATATTATGTTTCTGGCAGGACTTGAACTTGATATGAAGGGGTTTGCCAAATACAAACACAGAAGTCTGATATTCGGTTTTTTCACATTTATTATTCCAATTTCAATCGGCTACCCGGTATGCCGTTATTTTTTGGATTTCAGTTTCGAAACAAGTTTTTTGGTTGCAAGTATGTTTGCGACTCATACCTTAGTCACCTATCCGATTGTAAGCCGTCTGGGTATTTCCAGAAATGAAGCGGTTGGAATAACTGTAGGAGGAACGATGCTGACTGACACCGCGGTACTTATCATTCTTGCGGTTATTTCAGGTTCTGTTAGCGGAGAAATCACAGTTAACTTTTGGATTAAATTCTCAATTTCGGTAATCTTATTTCTTTTAATTGTTTTAGTATTAATACCAAAGTTGGCAAATTGGTTTTTCAAAAACTTTGAAGGTGAAAAAAATTCGCATTTCATATTTGTGCTTGCAATGGTTTTTCTTGCGGCATTCATGTCGGAACTTGCAGGTCTTGAGCCAATTATAGGAGCATTCGCTGCCGGAATTGCCTTAAACCGGCTTATTCCGCACACTTCATCTTTAATGAACAGACTTGAATTTGTCGGCAATTCATTATTTATCCCTTTCTTTCTGATTAGTGTAGGTATGCTGATTAACCTCAAAGTGATCACCCAAGGCTCCTGGGCGCTGATCATCGCTTTTACTTTAACTATAGTAGCATTAATCGGAAAATATCTTGCGGCCTGGATTACTTCTGCAATATTCGGTTATTCAAGATCATACAGAAATCTTATATTTGGATTAAGCAGTTCACATGCAGCAGCAACGATTGCAGTAATTATGGTTGGATTCCGGATTGGAATCGTCGATGAAAATATTCTGAATGGTACCATCGTTCTGATTCTTGTAACCTGTCTTGTGGCTTCATTTGTTACTGAACATTCTGCAAAACAGGTTTTGATCAAAGAAAAATCCGATATTCCTCTCCTTCCTTCTATCAGAGATCAAAAGATTCTGGTTCCGATTTACAATCCATTAAATATGGAAAGACTGCTTGATCTGGCAATGGCCATTAAGAATCCCAAAAACAGATTTCCAATTGTAAGTCTCTCGGTTGTTGAAGACGATCTGGAAGCACGACAGAAGTTGATTGAAGCAAAACAGACACTTCAAAAAGCAATAATTCATGCCTCTGCGGTAGATCAGGAGGTCGAAATAATCACTACCATCAGTCAAAACATACCTAGCGGCATCAAGCGGGTTGCAACAGAGATATTTGCTACTGAAATTATTATTGGATTTGCACTCAAAAGCCATTTTACAGATATTCTTTTTGGAAATATCATTAAATACATTGTTGAGAATACAAATCAGGCCGTGTGGGTATGCAGTATTTCACCTGTTCTTAGTCAACGCCAAAAAATAGTCGTCATCTGTCCCAGGTATGCGGACCGTGAATATGGATTTACGCTTTGGCTAAGCCGCGTATTCCGTCTCGCAGAAACACTGAAAGTTCAATGCGATTTTTTGTCTACACCTGAAACCTTCAAGCATGTGACCGAATTTAAGGTCGTCAATAAAATTTCTATTTTAACAAAGCATATTGAGTTTACAGACTGGAATGATTTTCTGAGTATCTCTGCCTATATTAAGTTGACGGATTTGGTTATTATTTCACTTCCAAGAAATGGAGGGGTCTCCTACAAACTTAATCAGGAAGGAATCCCCAGGCTGATGGCTAAAAATTTCGAAAACTTCGACTTCATTCTGATCTATCCGAATGCCGGGGAAGATAACCCTGAAATGATGTTTACTGACGATTTTGACAGAAGTCTTATCGATGAAGGACTAAACCGGCTTTCCAAAAAAGCCAGGTCCCTGTCTGGTATTTTCCGAAAAAGACAGCATTGATTTAGATCAAAGACAATTATTAATTGACAATTATTTATGTGGGCACTCCTTGCCGTAGTATCGGCAATTTTTTTAGGAACGTATGATATTTTCAAAAAAATATCTTTAAACAAGAATGCTGTTCTGCCGGTGCTCTTCTTCTCAACATTTACAGCAGGGATTATTTTTCTTCCTCTTGTGATCCTATCGGCCTGTTATCCGGAATTATTAGCTAACAATTTCTTGTTTGTTCCCGACGCGCCATTGGTGCAGCATGGATATTTTTTCCTCAAGTCATTGATAGTTACAGCTTCGTGGATTTTTACATTCTTTGCGGTGAAGCATCTTCCATTAACAATTGTTTCTCCAATCAGAGCAACCGGTCCGATTTGGACATTGCTGGGCGCAATATTGATATTTTCGGAACACCTCTCCCTCGCTCAATGGGCCGGAGTAGCAATTACCCTTCTATTCTTTTATCTTTTTTCTTTGGCAGGAAAATCGGAAGGAATTCATTTCTCAACTAATAAATGGGTTGTATTTCTCATTGCCGGAACACTTCTGGGTGCAATCAGTGGTTTATATGACAAATTTTTAATCCGCAATTTCGACAAGATGGCTGTTCAGACCTGGTCAACTTTGTATCAGGTTGGACTTCTTTTGGCGGTTGTGCTATTTCTTTGGTATCCCAGACGGCTTGAAAACACACCATTTCAGTGGAGGTGGTCCATTGTGATGCTGGGTCTGTTTCTTGTAATTGCCGACTTTCTTTATTTTTATGCCATCTCACTGGATGGATCATTGATCTCGGTGATCTCAGCCCTTCGGCGCTCAGGAGTAATCATCTCATTTTTGCTGGGAGGTCATTTATTCCAGGAGAAAAATATCACAAAAAAAGCATGGTTACTCGTTGGAATCTTAACGGGCGTAATGATATTGCTGTTCGGCAGCAAATAGAACCGGGAAAAACCGCACAGGTGGTGAATGCACCAATGAATATCTTTCTCTAAGAGAGACAACTATCATTTGTATATAATTTGTTATTCCGGCCATAGACATAACTCATTTATTATCAAAATAATAGCCTTATTATTTCAAATGCCGGAACAATTGCAATATTAGTTGTATTACTTTACCGAAAACTTATAGATACATACAGAATAATAATTTTCACCAGGTCTTAACACCACGGACGGAAATTCGGAATGGTTAGGTGAATCCGGGAAATGCTGTGTTTCAAGGCAAAACCCAGACCTGTAATTATATGGTTTATTTTGCTTTCCTATTTCTTTTCCCTTCAGAAAATTACCACAATAAAATTGTATTCCCGGTTCATTTGTGAATATTTCCATAAATCGTCCGCTTTGAGGATCATAAACCGACGCAGCCAATTTAACTGATTTATTGTCTGTTCTATTTAACACAAAATTATGATCGTAACCCAAGCCATAAGCCAGCTGCTGGTTTTTATCGTTAATTCTTTCGCCAATCTTAACGGGAGTTGTAAAATCAAAAGGCGTGCCGGCCACCGGTTCAATTTTTCCTGTTGGAATAAGCGTTGAATCAACAGGTGTATAATTATCAGCATTTAGGTACAACAGATGATCGAGGATATTCCCGTTTCCGGCTCCGTGAAGATTAAAATAAGAATGATTGGTGAGGTTAATAACTGTTGGTTTATTAGTTTCGGCCATGTAAGTCAGGGATAACTCGTTATCATCGGTCAGCTTGTAATTCACCGTT
>CAYHDA010000303.1:0-5276 GCA_964355145.1 uncultured Mariniphaga sp. | reverse complement strand
AATCGTTGTGAACGAATCAATTGAAAAACCAAAAGATGGTACAAGACGTCCAGGCGGCAGCGGCGGCGGGTTCAACCGTGGCGGTGCAGGTGGTGGCGGCGGTTTCAACCGTGGCGGTGCTGGCGGTGGTGGCGGTGGCTACAATCGTGGCGGCGGAAGTGGCGGTGGTGATCGTGGTGGTGACCGTGGTGGTGACCGTGGCGGTTTCAATCGTGGCGGAAGCAGCGCTGGCGGTGGCGACAGAGGCGGAAGCCGTAGGTCTAGTTATTAAGCCGGTTGAACGCAGTTTTGCTGCTTGATGATACTTGCAGTTGCAGTTTGAAGTATTTTTGTGTCAGTTTCACTTAGATAATCCAAACATAAAATATACGTTCTCAAGCTTAAAAAGTTAAAGATAAGAGGGTGTCTCATAATTAAAATTGAGACATCCTCTTTTTTTATGTCTATAAATTAATTAAATCTTTTCTGTTTTTACAGTCTTTACTTCACCATTTACTCTAACAATTGCATCTTCTCCATTTTTTGACGCAATCCGGTAACCGGTTACTTTTTTGTCTTTCCAGGTAATATCAACTATAAAACCACCTCTGGCACATAATCCTTTTACTGATCCGGCTGACCACGCATCAGGCAACGCAGGAATCAAATATATTTCGCCTGCCTGCGACTGAATGAGCATCTCTGCAATTCCTGCTGTTGCCCCAAAATTGCCATCGATCTGAAACGGCGGATGTGCATCAAAAAGATTGGAGTAAACACCGCCTCCTTTTTCGTAATCGGTTCCGGTAGTGCCTACAATCGACATTAGGTTTCGTAATAATTTATAGGCATGATTTCCATCGGACAGACGAGCCCAGAAATTAATTCGCCATGCCATAGCCCAACCGGTGCTTTGATCACCCCGTGCTATTAGTATTTTCTTTGCCGCAGCAGCCAGCTCGGGAGTAGCCGTCACAGATATCTGCCTTCCCGGATGGAGGGCGTAGAGATGTGAAATATGGCGATGGGTATCCGTTGAATCATCCCGGTCCACACTCCATTCCATTAGCTGACCCCATTTACCTGTCTGAGGCTTAAGAAGTTTCTCACGCAATACTGTCACTTTCGCCCGGTATTCAGGATCAAGTTCAAGAATTTTGGCAGCTTCAATATAGTTTGTGAATAAATCCCAGACAATCTCCTGGTCGTAGGTTACTCCAGGCTCGTGCGGGCCATGCTCCGGCGACCATCCGTCAGGTGTGACCAGGGCGCCTTTAGCATCAGATATTAAACGCTCTTCCCAAAATTCACATATCTCCTTTAAAACCGGATAAGCAAAATCCCTGAGGTATTTATGATCATTTGTAAAAGCAAAATGTTCCCATAAATGCTGACAATACCATGCACTGGCAGGCGGATTCCAAACAAAACTTCCGGCTCCGTAAATGTTATTCTCAGTCTGGACCGTCCATCCTTTTTGCGATTTATAATACTCCCGGGTAGCTTTTTTCCTGATCTCACGTTGATTATTGATAAAATCAAGAAAAGGGATATGACACTCACTAAGATTAGTCACTTCAGCCGGCCAGTAATTCATCTGGACATTAATATTTGAATGGTAGTCGGATCGCCAGGGTGGATTATTTGAATTATTCCAAATCCCCTGAAGATTCGCCGGCAGGGAACCTGGCCGTGATGAGCTGATGAGTAAATACCGTCCATATTGAAAAAAAAGTTCTTCAAGTTCGGGATCTGCACCTCCTTTTTTATAAGCAACAAGTCTTTTATCGGTTGGTAATGTTCTGGTAATTTGATCACTTTCACCTATTTTTAAATTCACCCGATTAAACAGGCCTTTATAATCGGCAATATGTCGTTCCAGTAATTGTCTGAAAGACCGAAGCGATGCCTCATTTAACTGTTTTTCTATCAAACGGTGAGGACTCTCGCCTCTCCAGCCTTTGCTGTAATCAGGAAGATAATTAGTTCCTGCAGCCAGTAGAAGGGTAATGCTGTTCGTTTTTTCAAATTTTATTGAATTTTCTGAAACTCCGGCCACTCCCCCATCATTCAAAACAACAACACCTGCTTCGTAAATCAACCCGTTATCCAGAGAACCATTCACGCTGATTTTCTGACCGGCAAAAACAATTTTCCCGTTATGCATATCGGACAGCCGGATGACTCCGCTGCAACTTTCTTTGCGATCGGTGCTAATCCGCATCACAATCACCTGATCTTTTGCGCTGCTGAAATACTCCCTCTTATAACGGATCCCGTTTGCCAGATAACTGATCGTGTGCAGGGCATTTCCAATATTTAATTCTCTTTTATATTGCTGTATTTCTGCGTCTTGCTTAAAATCAATAAAGAGGTCGCCAAATGCCTGATAAGCTCCTGTTTCTTTCTCATCGCCACTCCACAAGCTAATTTCATTGAATTGAACCCGCTCGGTTTGGACACCCCCAAAAATCATTCCACCTAACCGGCCGTTTCCAATAGGCAGTGCTTCAGTCATCCAGTCCTTTGCCGGTCTGTCGTACCAAAGTTTCAGTGAGTCATCTTTTGCTTTTGCCACTTGAAAACCAGCAAGCAAGAAAATGATTAATCCTAAACCCAAAATCTTGCTTTTCAATTTGTTGTTTTTATCAGACAGTTTGTGATTCACTTTTGATTTCCACTTTTAACTCCTTGCAATTCGCATCACACGACTCACGTTGTCTTCCACCTGTTCTTTACTTTCCAAGCCCAATGTCATACAATGGACATTTCCACTTTTGATCACATAATTCAGCGATTTCTCACGTTCATTCTCTTTAACAAGGTCACCGCAACCAAATATTTTCATACCGATTACACCTTTACCATTTTTACGGGCAGTTTCGAGAATCTGCATCACCTTTTCAGGGGTGCCGTCCATCCGGATGCTATCCGGATTAATCCTTGCCAGCAGCACATCGACCCATGGGTTAATTGCGGCCTCTTCCATCGCCTCAAAACTATGACAAGAAACCCCGACGGCTTTGATCAGCCCTTTTTGCTTTGCTGTCGACATTGCATCCATATAGTATTTATTTTCAGATGGCCATTGTCCGTTCAGCATACAATGCATCAGAAATATATCAACATAATCGGTATTCAGCTCCTTTCTGAACCGGTCGAAACATTGTTCAAAAGGTTCGGACTTATACCACCCTTCTCTTTCGTAGGTCATTACCTTGGTAAGCAAAGTCACTTTTTCACGAGGAATAACTTTTAATGCTTCACCAACAAAAGTATGAGATCCATACATATCGGCAGTATCAAAAAACCGTATCCCTTTATCAAAACAATATTGTGACAATTCCACAAATTTTTTCATTCCCAAATGGGTTTGATCCGACTCCCTTTTCCATCCTTTCGTGCCGGTTCCAAAGGCAACACGCGACACACGAAGTCCTGTTTTACCCAGCGCTACCGTATCAATAGTTTCAATTTTATTTGCGCTGACTGCAGGTTGGGAAATGACTGCAGCAATTGCAGAGGCACAAGCTATACCGGTGGCACTTCTGACAAGAAACGCCCGTCTGTTAAGTGTTGACATAGATGTTTTTATTAAAATTCCGGTTATTTAACTTTTATGGATTCGCATGACCCGGTCAATGGCATCATCCATCTGGGCAATGCTTTCCAGACCTAAAGTCATACAGTGGATACTGGTTTTCTTTAATGCGAAAGTAATCGATTCTTCACGCTCACTTTCGAGTATTTTATCACCGTTTCCAAAAATTTTCATTCCGATAATCCCTTTGCCGTTGTTACGTGCACGTTCGAGAATCGCATTTACTTCAGCCGGCGTACCATCCATATGCGCCTGAAAAGGATTAATTCTGGAAAGTATTACATCGACCCATGGATCGTCGGCAGCCACTTTTAACGCATCAAAATTATGACACGAAACCCCAACAGCTTTGATAATCCCTTTTTGCTTA
This sequence comes from uncultured Mariniphaga sp., assembly GCA_964355145.1. GTDB lineage: Bacteria > Bacteroidota > Bacteroidia > Bacteroidales > Prolixibacteraceae > JAAFHB01. Next base: position 1,326 of record CAYHDA010000303.1, on the reverse strand, counting down.
GCCTCAGAGAAATAATCGATATAACGTTTTTTCTCTTCCTGCCAGTTACCGTTTGTCATGCAGTGAAGCAGCATAATGTCGAAATAATCACTTCCTGCTTCCATACGGAAACGATCCAGCGCTTTATCAACCGGTTCTGCCTTCGCAGGATCATTGGTGGTCCACATTTTCCCCAACAAAGTGACCTTTTCACGCGGAACCTCTTTAAATACCTCACGCACAAAAGAATAAGACCCATAAGAATCGGCGGTATCATAAAAACTGATTCCTCTGTCATAGGCATGACGTGCCATTTTAACAAACGTTTCAAGACCTAACCGGGTCTGATTCGACTGGTGATTGCCCCCTATCGAACCGGTACCCATTGCCACTCGTGAAACGGTCAGACCGGTTTTCCCCAGTTTAACTTTATCAATGGTTGCGTTAGCAGGCGCAAAACCATGACTAGCAAAGCCGGAGGTCGTCAGCGCAGCCATGCCGGCCAAACCCACTGCACTGGTATGAATAAAACTTCTGCGATTTATCTTTTCCATAATCCGGGATTTAAGTAATTATCAATTAATAATATTCTCCGTCACTGACGGATTAATAATCTTAACAACTAAAAATCAAGAAAGTTCCATTTACCCCTGTATGCTCTGGATAACATCATATTCGCGGCAGCATCACCAATAAATTGTTCTCTCTTCGGATCCCACTTTAAATTACGTTGTAATTCATAGGCAATATTGGCAATATTACATAACGAAGAAGTTCTGTGTCCGGTTTCAACATCCGATATTGGACGTGTCCGTTTCTTAATTGCATCGATCCAGTCCTGGTAGTGGTCGTCACTTTTATATAACCTTTTTTCAGTTGGCTTGATCTCCGATTCAACAATACTGGCAGGGTCGGAGCGCAAAAAACCGCGGCTGACTTCAATTTTTCCTTTTGTTCCAATAAACTGAACGGCATTACCCTCACCCCAATTTGAATGATTCATAACCACCCCGTTTTTATACTTCATTTGCAACCCGATTTTCGCGTGCTCTGAAGGTGGATTAAACTCAACTGGTCCCGATTCATCCATCCTGAGCGCCCATTGTGCAATATCAAACATGTGAGCACCCCAGTCGGTAATCATTCCACCTCCAAATTCACGATAATTGCGCCAATTCGGAAATCTTTTATCTTCAACAGGAGGCGCTAAAACCGGACTGTAATCACGATAAAGTGAAGGGCCTACCCACATATCCCAATCAACATTATCTGGAGTTGGCACCGAAGGAAGATCCAAGGCCCTCACAGGAGGACCAACGCTGACATTAACCTCCTTAATATCTCCAA
>CAYHDA010000302.1:0-5285 GCA_964355145.1 uncultured Mariniphaga sp. | reverse complement strand
TATTGGGTACTCCTTTAACCCGGCAGCACCCTTAATACTTTGAAATTTTTTGTAGTCAGCTACTGCCTCATCAATCTTCCCTGTACGGTAATAAGCTTCACCACGCCAGTAATAGGCCAGGGCACGCAATTCGTTACTTTGATCTCCGGATAATAATGACTTATTAAAATGCAGTATCGCATCAGAGAAATTCAATTCCCTGAATAATTCAATTCCCCGGTTTAAAGTAACTTTTTGATAAGCCTTTTTAATTGCAGGACTTTTAACTTTTATCTTATCGATCGAAATTATTGCATCCTTATAATTATGGGTTGTCATAAACACCTTAACTAAATAGTCGTATGCCACTTTATTTTTTTCCGAATTCGGATATTCCGAGATATACCTGTCAAATGCTTTAATCGCCTCATTAAATGGAGAATAATTTAGCTCGTAAGTTATTTTTGCGTATTGAAAAAGTGCATCTTCTTTGATTTTGGGATCAAAGTTTAGATTAGATGCATTCTGAAATGCCATCATTGCCCTTTGTTTATCGCCTTTTTTAATATAAAGAGCCGCCAGTTCATAATTGCCATTTTGGGCCAGTGCATCTTTTCCGTTCACCGATTTTTCCATATTCTGAATTGCCCTGTCTGTTTCTCCGGCCTTCGCAAAACAATATCCTGCCACATAATATTGAAGGGCTGTGATCTCCTTACTCCTTAGATAGATCTCAACAAAGGGAAGAGCATCACTATATCTGCCTAATTGATAATATGATACACCAATAACCCTGGACAATTCAATTTTTCGTTCATCGGTTGCACCATCCATTAATGGGGGTGCAATTGAAATTACCAGCTCATATTTATCCTGTGCAAAATAAATCTGAGCCTTATAAAATGGTATGATTTTCGCATATTGAGGTGATTTCTCAATTTTTTCAAATTCCTGAAGTGCAAGGTCGTATTTTCCTTTCAGGTAATTAATATGAGCCCAATAGTATTTTGATGCATCCGAAAAAGTACCCGGTTTATCTTTCAATTCAGCAAAGAAAACCATCGCGATATCCTTATTGCCAGCTTCAAGATTACAGAATCCCGATTTAAAACTATATTCCTCAAGCTCTTTGCCTGTCAGGGCATATCTGTCGATTTTTTTAAAATCGACAAGTGCCTTCTTATACAATTTTTGATTAAAATCAGTATTTCCAAGTCTGAAATAGGCACTGTTTATCCTTGGCGATTCAGGGCTGTGCTGAATAAATGCTTCAAGTAAATTTCTTCCGTTTGAATTTCCCATCTCGAGGAAGCAAACCGCTATATGGTAATCGGCCTCATCTTCAAAAACCGATCCCGGCGCTGCTATCCTCCGTAGTTTTTGAAATTCAGTTATTGCTGATCCGTACTTTTCGGCATTAAATAACTCCGTTGCAGTTCTGAAAATCTCGTTACAGTTCTCTGGCACAGCAACAGGTTGCGCATGCAAAGAGAAAGCATAAAAAAAGAAAATCACGAATACCTTTATTAGCCGGTTTTTAATTTTCATATTCTTTTAATCATTAATTTTGCGGATACGTGGTTTTACAAATGTAGTCTATTCTAAAAACTTTTCGAATCTTGGAGCCAATCATTGAATTAATAAATGCAGACATTTATCAACGCGAGACGTTGGTTTTAAAGAACATCAACTTGTGCATAAACAAAGGTGAATTTCTTTATATCATTGGGAAAGTTGGCAGCGGAAAGTCAAGTTTGTTGAAAACTTTTTATAACGAATTGCCATTAATTTCCGGAACTGGTTCTGTTTGCGGGTATCACCTGGAGAAGATCCGCTCCAAAGATGTTCCGTTTCTGCGACGTAAGCTGGGTATCGTTTTTCAGGACTTCCAGCTCCTTACCGACCGCTCTGTCTACAAGAACTTCGAATTTGTATTAAAAGCAACCGGCTGGCATAATGAAAAAGCAATCAGGGACAGGATAGAAGAGGTACTGACAATTGTTGAAATGGGCCATGCCGGTTCCCGAATGCCTCATCAGTTATCAGGCGGCGAGCAGCAACGGATTGTTATCGCAAGAGCATTGCTGAATAATCCGGAGATCATACTTGCCGATGAGCCGACAGGAAATCTTGATCCGGAAACCTCTGAAGCCTTATTGAAGGTTTTTATGGAGATCAACAGAGAAGGAAAAACCATTGTAATGGCAACTCACGATTATCCGATTATCCGGAAATTTCCAGCCCGGAAAATCGTCTGTGAAGGGGATACTATCAGAGAAATCGACGATGACACTAAAGTAATCGATTTTGATGCGCTGCTTGATGATGTGCCTGTCAGCTGATGAACAAATATCCTCAAATTACAAACCATATAATCTGTCATTTAGAATTGACAATTAAATATGTACCATCTTAGCCACAATTTCTCCCTCAATTCCAGTAATACCTTTGGAGTACCAGCAACCACTAAACTATACTTAACAGTTGAATCCGAAAAGGATTTGATTCTTTTTTTCAATGAAAACAGTGAAGCCAAGCCTCAGAAAAAACTTTTTGTTGGAGCCGGGAGCAATCTGCTTTTCGTAAATAATTTCGACGGGTTGGTTATTCACCCTGAAATACAAGGTGTTCGAATTATCACGGAGAATGAAGATGCAGTTGAAGTTGAAGTTGGAGCCGGAGTGCCCTGGGATCAATTTGTAGCCTGGAGTGTCGGAAAAGGATGGGGAGGCGTCGAAAACCTCTCATTAATTCCAGGAAATACAGGAGCTGTACCTGTTCAAAATATCGGGGCTTATGGGACAGAAGCAGCATCCATTATTTCCAAAGTGAACGGGATCGACCTTGAAACACTTCAATTGAAAAGTTTAGACCATGAAGAGTGCAAATTTGGATACCGTACAAGCCTGTTCAAAGAACAGCTGAAAGAACAATTCATGGTGACATCAGTCGTCTTCCGCCTCTTAAAGCATCCGGAATATAACCTCGGCTATGGAGCCCTTCAGGCAGAGGTACTTAACCTTGGAGAGCCAACACTTCAAAATATCCGCAGGGCCGTCATCGCGATTCGTGAATCAAAACTTCCAGATCCGGCAAAGGTGGGCAATGCAGGAAGTTTTTTTAAAAATCCCGTCGTATCAGAGGCAACAGGTACAGCACTTAAAAACAGTTACCCGGACATTCCTGTTTATCCTGCCGGACCAGGCTTAGTAAAACTGGCAGCGGGCTGGCTAATTGAAAAAGCGGGCTGGAAGGGGAAATCTGTCGGGCGATCAGCAGTGCATCATCAGCAGGCATTGGTGATCATCAACACGGGCGGTGCCTCAGGAAAAGAAATATTTGAACTTTCAGAGATGGTAGCAAACGATGTTTTGCAAAAATTCGGTATTGAACTTGAACGCGAAGTTCAGGTGATCGGCAACATCTAAGTTTATTGATCTTATCGGAGAACTTATCAGCAAAAATCTTAACTCAATACATCTCTGCCTTTTTTGAATTACGTCTCTCCTACTTCCAAATCTTACTCTTATTCAATGCACTTTGATATCTGGCTGCGTTCCGGCTATGCTCGGACAATGACAAGGCAAAATTATGATAACCCGAGAAATCCTCTTTTGCACAGAAATACATGTAATTATGGTGCTCAGCATTGAGTACGGCATCGATACTTGTAATGGCAGGAAAATTGATAGGCCCTGGCGGTAATCCGGCATATTTATAGGTATTGTATGGCGAATTGACAGATAAATATTCCGTCAGCACCCGTTTAATCAGAAAATTTCCAAGTGCATATTTAACCGTAGGATCTGCCTGAAGCAGCCATCCCCTCTTCAGTCTATTGATATAAACGCCGGCCATACGTGATTTTTCGTCATTTTTATTGGTCTCTTCCTGAATAATCGAAGCAATAGTTACAATTTCAAGCTGAGACAAACCCAGTTCAGATGCCTTCTTTTTTCGCGTTTCATTCCAGAACTGATCGAATTCGCGCTTCATCCTGCCAACAAACTCCTGAGGAGTGGTATTCCAGTAAATCTCATAAGTATTAGGAATAATAATGACGGGAAATGATTCGCATGTTAAACCTAAATCATTTGCAGTCTTGTCATTATTCAGTATTTTTAAGAATGCAGCTGAATCAGGTTCAAGGAATCGTGCAAGCCGGCCGGCCAGCTCCTCACGAAACCGGATATTATTAAAGGTTACTTTAACTGGTGTTTGAATTCCCGCTCTAAGCAAATTAATCAGTTGATTATTACACCACCCACTCTTTAAAGTATAGGCGCCGGGCAGAACCCTTTGATCATATTTCTTCATTGAGGAAGCCCATATAAAATCTTCAATATCATCAATATAACTATTGTGGCTCAACGTATCAAGTAACTGCTGAAAACCTGAACCTGTAGCAATATATATGATCCCTGATTTTTTAATATTACTCTTATACAAGGCATTATAAATATTAAAACAACAAATCAATGTTGCAATTGTCACAATGCCGGCACCAGCCAATAACCACTTTCCTTTTTTCAGAAAAGCCATTAACTTATTGCTAATTTTCAATCTCATTAACGATTTTAAATAGTTTATAACTTCGGAATGCTCAACTTTCAGAAGTATGCGAAAGTACAAAATTAAGCTTAAATTATTGAATCATTAACATACTGTAAAGCATCAACCTTAAGGCTTATTCCGAATTAATCGTATTTTTGTAAGCTGAACGTCTTAAAATAGTCACAGATTAGAATTTTATTTTATGCATCATATCAAACTCGCCGATAACGTTTATTTTCTTGGATTCAACGACCGCAGAACAGCGCTCTTCGAAAATATCTGGCCTATTCCAAATGGAATTTCATATAACTCTTATTTAATTGATGATGAGAAAGTTGCAATAATTGATACTGCAGAAAGACAATTTATTGAGGATTATCTTGACAAAATCCATTCCATCATTGGCGACAGAAAGATCGACTATTTGATCATCAACCATATGGAGCCTGATCATTCAGGAGCATTAAAAGCCATACGGAGCAGGTATCCGGAGATTACATTAGTTGGAAACAAGAAAACTTTCAGCCTTGTCGAAAGTTTTAGTATTGACACAGGCAAGGTTCTTCTTGTAAATGATAACGACACCTTATCGCTCGGGAAAATCAACCTTCAATTCCAAACCATTCCGATGGTGCACTGGCCTGAGACGATGGTCACCTACGATGAGAACAATAAAATTCTCTTTTCAGGAGATGCATTCGGAAGCTATGGCACCCTTGATGGCGGTGTTTTTGACGACGAGATCAACCTCG
>CAYHDA010000301.1:0-5300 GCA_964355145.1 uncultured Mariniphaga sp. | reverse complement strand
GATAGGGATTATGGGTCTGATCGTTAATATATTCTTTCAGATCAGGCGATTTTTCTTCACTGGCCATTTTCAGGTCTTTAGGTTGTATGGCACCTAAAGAATGCAGGTGAATCAGATCGTCGGGTTGTTTATCTGAATTTACGAACCATGACAATTTTTCTTTTTTGATAATCTTGCCTAGTTCTTTAACTTTAAATTGTTTGTTAGCCATAGTTTTTCCTCCTTAATTTAAAATTTAACTGGATTAAGTTTTTGAAGAAGAACCTCTCCGTTAACTTTAGAAGAAAAAGTTCTTTTTCTGAGAACCAATCATTAAGAATATCACCTCCTTTCCTGATTATATTGAAAAGCGGACGAATAATTAGCCGGTCTAAGAAATTAGAATTCCAATAACCAATTAATTGAGGTTATAAGACAGCGATTCAGCAGCTAACTATTTAAGCCGCACGCAATCGTACGAAGCGGGATACTTCAAGTGTTATCTATGAGTTATAAGTAAATATACAAAAAAAATAGTTATAACAGTGTGGAAAGTTTGGACAATCCAATCGACTTATAGGATGGCGAAGCGGTATTATGCCTGCAAGATTTTTAGAATAGATAGTTTAGGGTAATAACAGCACTTCTTCCCACTCCGTTAATCCCCGATCCGTGTGTCCGGTAATCTTCATTAAACAGGTTCTGAAGTCCGGTATTTATTTTAAATGGTGAAAATTGATATCCGGCATAGATATTAAAGATATTCCAGCCTGGTGTTCCATCAGCACCAATCCGGTTATCACTGATATCCGCTTGTGCGAGCCGGTCCTGTGTGGTGGCAAACAAAAATTCAGCTATACCATAGAATTTCCTGAGAGTATAGGTACCGGCAATCCGGCCGTTTAAAGGTGGAATTCTTCTCAGTGGTTCATTTTTTGTAATACTCTGACCAAATGTGTATGAAATTCCACCGTTGAGGGCAATTTTTTTTGATAATTCCAATCCAATTGCCGCTTCAAAACCGTTTATACAGGCTTTCTCAATATTTTCTTTTTTATAAACCTGATAACCATCTTTCATTTCGCCTTCAACTTTCACCCGTGTGATCAGGTTATTCAGATCCATAGAATAAACAGCTATAATACCTGAAAATTTCTTTTGATTTAGTTTATAGCCAACTTCATAGTTTTGAGATTTTTCGGGCTTCAGATCATAAGACGGTATTTCGTACCTGAAATCAACAATACCTAAAGAACCCATATCATCGATGTTTGGAGCGCGAAATCCACTGCTGACGGATGCATACAGATGATTATTCCGGTTTAATTTGTACATCACTGCGCCGTTAAAAACAAATGCTGCAGGTGAAATCTCAACATTTCCCAATGTGACATCGGAGATGTTTAACCTGAAATAATTAAACCGTAAACCTCCGTCAAAAATCCATCGCTTCAGATCAAAATGATGCAGGGAGTAAATTGAATAATTACCATATTTTGATTTGTCAGGATAGAGTCCCCGTTTTGCAACGAATGACCCGGAGAGCAAAGTATTTATTTCAGAACGCTTGCTGCCAACATTGTCATGATAGAATTCTACCCCTGAATTTGCTGACCATAAGCTGCTTAATGATGAGAAGATATCTGCTGTAACTCCAAGGGTATTAACCCGGTCTACTTCCTTAACCAGCAGATTATTCCCGTTTTTTTGACTGATTCTGCCTTCGGTATTATTTTGCCAGGATGTAATAACTTTGATTTGGTTGAATAGTTTCCTGCTCCCCTGAATATTTAACCGGGCATAGGAAATCATGTGTTGCTGCGGCTCGAATTCGTTTAAGGCATAGTTTTCGAGTAATACTTTATGGTAGATTGGTACATGCGACTGTTTTAAGAGCTGATTGGCAAAGGTTAGGGTGATATTTTTTTCTAATTCAAAAGCAATTTTTGTGTCAAAAGCATATTCACGGTATCCCGACGGACTTTGAGTTCCGGTATTTTTCCCGCCAATAAGATCACCAAAATCACGGAAGGTAGCGCCTGCGATCGCACCAAATTTTGGTGTACTGACTTCAACTTCCCCGCGGGTCGATTTTTCCATATCGCCCGACATAGTTCTGCCTAGGACCTGTCCATGAATGGCAATCCCATTTTTATTCATAAGCGGATCTTTTGTAAAAACCTGGAGTACACCCCCAATGGCATCTGTTCCATACTGCACTGATCCTGTTCCTTTGGCAACCTCAATTTTGCCGATCGTAAATTGATCAATTGTATTGAGATACTGATTAGGCCCATAGCGGTAAATGGAATTATTGAGGCGGATGCCATCAATTAAAAGCAGGGTCTGATTGCCTGTTAATCCTCTGATAATAGGAGAGCCTCCCCCATGATTTGTTTTCTGAACAAATACTCCGGAGATATTCATAAGTGCTTCGGGGGTTGTTCTGGAGATCGCTACATCCATATCTTTCCGGCTTAAGGAGTTCACAGTGCCAGGAATTGAAAATGGTTCGTTTGGATTTCGTTGCGAGGTGATTATAACCTCTCCAAGATGAAAGGCCATGGTTGTATCTATCTGGCATTCAGCTATAAAGTGAATGCATAGGAACATTGTCAGGACTGCGTATTTCATCAGAAGATAATTTGTTTTTAGAACCGTTATTCAGAATACAAAATAAGTTAAACAGTAATGAATTTCACCCTTATTTTCATTCATTATTTTCGATTTCGGTTGATATTACTGTTTCTCAACCAATAGCCCGTGATACCTGCCCATCCAGTATGGCAACAAGAAGAATGCTCCGTCGTCTTCGCCGTATCCTTCGGTCCCTGTGTCATAAATATAGGTATTGCTGTTCCATTTGGAAATACCACGTTCAGGCGTTGGTATCGGTCTAATAGCCTGAGCTTTACCAAAACGGTCGTTGAGCTGATCGCGGGGCAGGTCCCAGCGGTGACTGTTTTCCGTGCTCCATGTAATCATATCCACAGGAATCTGTTGAAGTTCCTCAAGTGCAATTTTTAAATCGCAATTCTTTTTCAGCGCCACACTGGCGATGATATTCCAAAGTGGAATCCTGTCAGGCTGCTCCACCTTCCAGCTTCGTTGTGTACTCTTAAGATATGTGTTATGCAGTTGAGGATCATTGGCATAACGGAGAAGGATGTAATTAGGGAGAAAAGCCAGCTCGTCATCCGAATGATTTACGTCGAACGGACCATACATTTTTTGCTGAATCATATTTTCCGCATAGTGATGCTTTTGCGTTAATGTCAGGTAGGCTTTCTCAAATTTAGGATCATTGGTTACATGTGAGGCAGCCTTCAAAAAGGAGAGTATCTGCATGGAATTAATACCCCGCTCATACCACCAGTTATTCGAATAATTGATCGAATCGGGTGTCCAGACAGCCCAACGTGTGGCTTTCCCATCCAGATCGACGAGCTGAAAATTATGATCGACAATATGATTCATAATCCTTTGAACAAGGTTTTTGACGCGCACTTTAATTGCTCCTTCAGCTACCAGGTCATAAAAGAGCGGATAGGCAAACATATGCCCGACAATTTCATCCGAACTGGTATCTCCTTTCCATTTCCATTTTTTATCGGGTGTCAGGTGCCATTCGCCTCCCTGACCTGTGCTTTCGTCCGCAGCAACCAGCGAGCGGGCAGGGAAACCCGAAATACCGGTTATGGTCTCGAGTCTTTCCATCGCTTCGAATGCTTTGATCGCATTTTTCTTCGCTTCAGGATCTTTGGTGACTGAATAGCGGTAGCATTCAGCTGCGAGATAGATCGATGTCCAAAGGCCGTCATTGTCATCGGTTCCGGTCTTACTGGTGGATAAATCGCCCGGAACGAGTAACCTGGAGCCGCTTACCAATCCAAAGCGGTCGTGCCGCAGTTTGATCCGTTCTTCAAAAGATTCGGCTTTTTGAGCTAAAGTCATCTCTACCTGCTGAATCTGACTGATTCCCTTGGGTGTGGCAATCCACACTGTTTGCTCATTAAGAGGAAGTATATCGTTGATTTTATTGTCAGCAAGCCAGCGCTTTCCATTATAATAATGCCACCCGTTATCTTTTTTTATAACACCCTTTTCTGTTCCAAACCACATTGATTCCTTCGAAGTCCGGATGGTGGTTGCCGGACCAAAAGGTAAACCATCGGCGCCTCTGAATAACCAGTGATTTCCGTCTTCTGCAATGCAACCAACAGAAAATAATCCGCTGAACAATACGTCGGCGTTACTTTTGCTGTTTTCAAGTGCAAAATAGCTCCGCATCAGTCCGTAAGCCATCAGGTTATCATCGAGGTTAACCCATTTCCCGTTCATTCTGCGCAATAAACCGTCATTTGTTGCCAGCCACAGCTCCTTATTTGCAGTTTTCAGGATTGAATTTATCCTTTTCCCGTTTGCGAATGGCAGATTATTCCATGATCCGCTCCAGGTCAATAGTCCTTTTGTCGTTCCAACGTGAAGGGTTTTTTCATTTTCCCACATCAGGCAAAGAATGGTGTCTTTCTGAGCAAAACCGGGTAATTCGATTTTTTGCTCATCACCTTCCTTTTGAATTGAGCGAACAGATGCTACCCAAACGGCTCCTTTTACATCCTGTACAGCAGTTCGCCAGCCAGAACCAAACGCTTTGCCAATCCAGTTCCCGTTATGATTTCTGTAAATACCGTTTGAAGTTACTGCAACAACACCGTTTTGTTCACTAAACAACTTAACAACATTGGGTTCTGCCTCTTTTGGCAGCCGGATATCGGTTTTGATCTCCTGAAGATATTTGCCACTTTGAATTCCCAAAATCACCTGACCGGTTAAGGTACTTGTTCCGGTAAACACGGTGATAAATATTAATACTGCGATTAATTTGGATATTCTTTTCATTCTTTTTATCATTTTAATTGAAGTAATGGAAATAATTTACAGAAGTTATTTAATTGAATCTCTCAGAAATAGTGGCGCACAGATTAATGAAATCCAGCACCTTAGTATCAGGTGTTCCCGATTCAATGTCGGCCGCCACAATATCACATGGGCCATATTTCCCGGCTATTAGCTCCAGGTCGGTGCCGATTTCTTCCAGCGATTTATTGGCCACATCCATCGGCGTGTACATGATGGCCCGTCGTGTGTCAGGAAAAAGAGTTCGGCTTTTCTCCAGATCGGAGCCGATGCCCATATCGAGATACCCGACATTCGGTATTTTGGCATAATGGTCGAGGTAGGGAGTGGCGCTCCAGGCACAATTATGAATCCCGATAGCCTCAAATGAATCAGCAATTTTTCGATCGAAAGGCAATAAA
>CAYHDA010000300.1:0-5319 GCA_964355145.1 uncultured Mariniphaga sp. | reverse complement strand
TTTCTGAATTATCGATTTACTTTCCAACATGGGGAAATACCGTAATACAGTTTCTTAGCCATATTTACTTTCAATAAAAGTCCTGGAAAATAAAATATAATAGTGAATAATGCACATATAATGGAAATATAATCGAATATATGTGTAAATATAACTATATTTGTAGCCGATTATATACAAATCTGATTTATGAATGTCCTGGAGCAATTTGGAATTGTACCAATTGATTTTGCTACTTTAGAAGCAGTATTAAGTGAATACAGGTATCCCAGAGATAAAGTTTCCCAAATGGAGAAAAACGGGGAATTAATTCGCCTCAAAAAGGGGGTATTTGTAGTATCACCCAATATAACACGGATGACAATTTCCAGGGAGCTGATCGCAAACCACCTATATGGTCCATCATATATTTCGTTTGAGAATGCACTTTCTTTTTATAAACTTATTCCGGAAAGGGTACATACCACCCGTTCAATGACCCTTAAGCGAGCCAGAAAATTCGCTACTCCTCTTGGTAACTTTGATTATATTTTAGCACCAAAGGACTACTTTCAGATCGGAATACGACAGGAGATTGTCTCTGATAAGTACGCGTACCTGATTGCTTCACCTGAAAAGGCTATCTGTGATATGATTATTGCAACTCCCGGACTTCGGTTGCAATCCGTGAAGGCGATGCAAATTTATCTTGAAGAGGATTTGAGAATAGATTTTTCAGCCGTTGAAAATTTTAATGCCCAAATAATCAGGCAGTGTATTGATGCAGGTAGAAAAAAGACAGAACTCACACAATTGCATAAACTATTGGAACGATGAACATATTTGACCAGATGTTATCCCGCTATGAGGTACAAACCAATGACGATTATATCAACGCTCAACATGAAGTGATGCAACAAATCACTCTTGCCGGATTATATAGAGGAGGTTTTTTCAATAAAGCTGCTTTTTATGGAGGAACCTGCCTTCGCATTTTTTACGGGCAGCAGCGATTCAGTGAAGACATGGATTTTTCCCTGCTACAACAAGACACAGATTTTAAGCTTGAAGATTATTTTGAACCCATTAAAACTGAATTTAACGCATTGGGCAGGGAGGTTGTGATCAATAAGAAGGAAAAGAAAAACCAGACGAATGTTGAATCCGCGTTTTTAAAAGACGATACTGCCGTCTACAACATGCAATTCAGGACAGAGCGGAATATTAAAATCAAAATTGAAGTCGATATCAATCCACCCTCGGGATTTAGTACAGAGCACAAATTTTTATTGCTCCCATTTTCCTTTATGGTCCGTTGCTATACATTGCCAGACCTGTATGCCGGGAAGATGCATGCTTTGCTTTTCAGGAGCTGGAAAAACAGGGTAAAGGGACGAGACTGGTACGATTTTGAGTGGTATGTCAGAAACAATACGGTATTAAATTTCGAACATCTGCGCCAAAGAACCAGCCAGCTTGGTTCGCTCCCAGATGAGGAATTTACACAGGACAAATTTATACAGCTGCTCAGGGATAAGATTTCAAAGACCAACATGGAAATGGCAAAAGCTGATGTCAGTCCATTTATTAAAAATCCGAAAGAGATGGATATTTGGTCAACTGAGTATTTTATGCATGTGGCCGATATGATTCGATTTGAATAACAATACTTTACACTATCTGTCTAATCGAGTCGACAGATTTAGGGTATTTGGGTTCTTATATAATTTTTTTTGAAGTCCGTCAGCTGACTGATCAGTTGGTTTAGTCCGCCGGCTGGCGGATGACAGGGTAGGGGGGCGTGTCCGTCCCCTGACGGATTCGAATCCAGTACGACCCATTTATTCCTCAATCACATTTTCACCTGCCACATAACCAAAATTGGCAAGAATGCCGCCATCGACAAACAATAAATGTCCGTTTACATAATTGCTTGCCGCCGATGAAAGAAACACGGCTGCACCTGCAAGGTCTTCAGGATCCCCCCATCTGCCTGCCGGAGTGCGTGTCATCACAAGATTATTGAAAGGATGTCCATTTACCCGGATGGCTTCGGTCTGAGAAGTGGCAATATATCCGGGACCAATGCCGTTGGCCTGAATATTATGCTTGGCCCATTCGCAGCACATATTCGCAGTAAGGAGCTTTAGGCCTCCCTTTGCAGCAGCATAGGCTGAAACAGAATTCCGGCCATAAATACTCATCATTGAGCACATATTGATAATCTTACCGCCTCCCCGTCTGATCATTGAAGGGACAACGCGCTTGGAGACAATGAAAGGGGCAATAAGATCAATATCAATAACCTGCCTGAAATCTTCAACAGGCATATCCAGTATCGGTATTCGCTTGATAATTCCCGCATTATTGACCAGAATATCAATCGGACCCACCGCTGCTTCGATGATTCCAATCCCTTTATCAACATCTTTCTCGTTGGTAACATCAAAAACAACTGTGAAAACATCGATTCCGTCAGCTGCATATGATTTTTTGCAAGCCTCCAGCCGATCTTCCAACAGATCGTTGACACAAATTTTTGCACCCGCAGAGGCAAGCGCTTTTGCTATTGCCATTCCAATACCGTGCGTTCCACCCGTTATCAAGGCAACTTTTCCGGTCAGATCAAACATTTTCATATTTATTTATTTATTTTTTTGAATATTTATTGTTTCAGTAGACCCGGATAAGTAATTGAACATTTTTAACTGACAATTATTTCCCATCTCTGTTATGAGGATTATCTTAGCTGATCCGGCTTGACAATGTCCATATCGCCATAGTTGAGGTTTTCGCCTGCCATTCCCCAAATAAAAGTGTAGTTGGTTGTTCCTGCAGCCGAATGAATAGACCAGGTCGGAGATAAAATAGCCTGTTCGTTTTGCATCCATATGTGACGGGTTTCTTTGGGATCACCCATGAAATGACAGATAGCCTGACCTTCAGGAACCTGGAAATAGAAATAGGCCTCCATCCGACGGCTGTGGGTGTGAGCCGGCATTGTATTCCATACACTTCCGGGTTTCAACTCGGTCATTCCCATCTGAAGCTGACAGGTCTGAACTACCGAATTTACCAATAACTTATTGATCGTTCGTGCATTGGATTCTGCCATTGTTCCCATTTCCACAATCTCGGCATCTTTCAACGTCACTTTCTTTGTAGGATACTCTTTATGTGCAGGAGCTGAATTAATATAGAAACGTGCAGGAGTGGCAGGATTATGCGATGAAAATATCACCGATTTACTTCCGCGGCCAATATACAGCGCCTCTTTAAACCCAAGTTCATAAGCTTTTCCATCGATTGTAATAACCCCGCTGCCGCCAACATTAATGATACCCAATTCCCGTCTCTCGCAGAAATATTCGGCTTTCAAAGGATCGATCGGTTCGAGATGCAGGCTTTCATCTACGGGTACTGCACCACCGACAATATATCGGTCATATTGTGAATAGGTCAGACAGATCTGATTTTCTGTCATTAAATTTTCAATAAGATATTCTTTTCGTAATCTTGCAGTATCATAACTCTTTGCATCAACAGGATGCGTGGCAAAACGCTCTTCAAAAATAGTATTCATTTTTTTTCATTTCAGATTATGCGTCAAAATTAGTGTAATTAAATTATCTTTGCAATCGATTGCGCAAATTAATTTTGCTCACTTGTATTCATTATATTTTACCACTTTTGTATAGCGTCAAGGATTATAAATATTACACTGCTGATTTTTTCTGATAAAATGAGAAAGCATCCCGAAATCACAATTCATCATCTGGCCAGCGAACTCAAAATATCCGCGTCAACGGTTTCACGGGCTTTAAACGATAATATCAGAATAAGCGAAAAAACGCGTAAAAAAGTTCAGCAAAAAGCGATTGAGATGGGATATCGCCCCAATGTACTTGCTGCTAATCTTCGCAGTAAACGGACCATGACAATTGGGGTCGTTGTGCCCCGTATAGACCGGTATTTTTTCTCCTCTGCCATTAGCGGGATAGAAGATTACGCATGGACCAAAGGATTTAATGTGATCATCTCTCAATCAAATGATCTATTGGTAAAAGAGGAGAATTGCGTCCGGACTTTGTATAACAATCGTGTTGACGGAATGATCATATCCATTTCAATGCAAACCAATGAAGATAAGCACTTAAGATTATTTTCAGACAACAATATTCCGATCCTTTTTTTCGACCGCTCCTGCTCAACGATTCAAAGTGACAGAATTATTGTCGATGATTTTGATGCCGGATACAAGATTACTGCTCATCTGATTGATCGTGGATGCAAACGAATTGCCCATATTGCAGGACCTGAACTTCTAAATACCTATAAAGAAAGGAAAGCGGGATACCTGAAGGCTCTGAATGAAGCGGGAATTTCTGTTGGTGACGGATACCTCGAAGTCACCAATCTGACCAGAGAAGAAGGTAAGCAGGCTTTTTCGCGATTAATGTCGCTTCCGGATCCTCCCGACGGAGTTTTCTGCGGAAATGATACCACCGCATTAAGCGCTTTGGAATATTGTAAGAATCATCAGCTAAGAGTTCCTGAAGATGTTGCTTTGGTTGGATTTAGTGACGAACCTTTCAGTGAAGTAGTGACTCCTTCGCTGTCAACCGTTAAATCACCGGGATACGATATGGGATTTCTTGCCGCTCAAAAGATCATTCACCGGATCCAAAACAGTGGTGTCCGGATTCCGTTCGGGCAGGTCGTTCTTCCAACTCAATTAATCATCAGAAATTCATCTAAAAAAATTTAAAAATATGAAAGTAGTTACATTTGGAGAGATCATGTTAAGACTGGCTACTCCCGGTTATTTGCGTTTTTCCCAAAGTACGGAACTATCCGCAACTTTTGGCGGAGGTGAAGCAAATGTCGCAGTTTCACTTGCCAATTATGGTATTCCTGTTGATTTTGTCACCCGTCTTCCCGAAAATGATATCGGCCGGGCCTGTATGATGGACTTGCGCAAATACGGTGTCAATACGAATAATATTGTCTGGGGAGGCGATCGCATGGGGATTTATTTCCTCGAAACCGGTGCGGTCAGCCGGGGAAGTAAAGTGATCTATGATCGGGCACATTCTGCCATTTCTGAAATTAAACCCGGAATCATCAACTGGGATAAAGTTTTCGAAGATGCAACATGGTTCCATTGGACGGGAATAACTCCTGCTATTTCGGAAAGTGCTGCCAATGTTTGTCTTGAGGCCATCCAAAAAGCCAATGAAAAAGGGATCACAGTGTCGTGTGATCTTAATTTTCGCAAGAACCTCTGGAAATATGGGAAAAAAGCCGGCGAGGTTATGTCCGCTTTGGTTGCAGGAACTG
>CAYHDA010000299.1:0-5364 GCA_964355145.1 uncultured Mariniphaga sp. | reverse complement strand
AGTTGATTTTTTCCATGTTGGGAGAAGCATCCACGACAAAAGTAACCAGAGCAAAAAATGCGAAAGGTTTTATTGAAAATAAAAAAGCTGCAATTATTGGCGGAAAAATAGCAGGCAATGCATTGAAGGAATTGGAGAAAGAAAGTGGAGAGAAGGTAATTACGTCAGGAAATTATTTACCGGAAAGGAAAACACTCGAATAACATTAAAACCTTATCTCGAACCCACCCGGCTGGGGAATATCCTCGAAAAGGGTGAAGGAGGTGCAGGATTTCGGCAGGGCAGAAAACAGCAGCGTAAACCGGGCTGAGCTCCAGATCCGGATCCCCGTCTCCTCAATGGCATTGAAAGAGCAATGCACGATCACCATCGCCTCCTCCTGGCTCTGGCTCATCAGCTCCTCAATCAGCTCCTTGTCGAGCTTCACAGCGGGCGTTGCGACAGGCGCTGCCGCCTTTTCGGCGGTTTTTATATTGTGAACCGGGTTCAATTCAGTCATAGCAATTATATACCGGGGCAAATATAGAGGTTTGGCTGCTTCGTCATTGTTTTGTTCATTTCTTTCCCCGTGTCTTGTGTACTTTACTTTGGCCTGCTCCAAAAGTTCCAGGAATCACCTATTTTCTTTTTTTTCGCTCAGGCCGCGAGGCCTGGTCACCGTATCGCAGCTGCAAAAAAATAGCGAAATAGCGAGGTAGCTAAATAATGAAAATTTGCTCACTCGTTCACTTGGTTCCTTTCTCCCCCACCCTAAACTTCACCAGTGTAAAAATCAGCGTATTTACGACAAGTATATAGAGAATAAAGCCGCAGTTGGCGAAGGTGAATTCTGAAAGGGTGAGCAGTGTTAAAACCACTCCGAATACGGTGGCCATCCAGGGCCAGGCGATTTCTGTATCGGGATATTTCCAGGCTTTCACGATGGTTGGAATGGCGGCGAGTGCATCGGCAACGATGCTGAAAAAGATGGCCACGTTTCCCACTTTGGTGATCATCCATAAAGCCAGTCCCATGAGTGACAGTATTCCGCATGCCAGATCAAACCAGGTCAGCTTCCATTCCGCCTGTTTATTTACAAAGGAGGCGATGAATACCATCATTGGCATGAAGCCGGTGCTGAAGGTCATCAACGCCTCAAGACCCACGCCCTGTTTGATTTGTGCAAAAAAGGCGATCATGGGTGCCACAGACCATAAGAAAAAAGTGACCCTGTTGGGTTTGACCTTTCCTTTTACTGTGTTGAACAGGTAGGCTACAGAACCCACAGCCGCTATCAGCGTTCCAACGATGACGAAGTTAGTGTGAAGCATTTGTTCCTCTGTTACTTTGTTCCTCTGTTACTCTGTTACTTTCAATCGTAAATCCTGTACAATCGTAAATCTATTCAGGGCTCGGCAACCAGCAAATTCTCATAATCATACTTCCTGTATTCCTTGCTGTTTTCTTTCTCCCTGTTTATTTCGAGCAACTCGTTCTTTACCTGCAGCTTTAACCAGAGTTCAGGAGATGTATGGGTGAATGAACTTAATTTCAGGATCATCGATGAATTTAACTTTCTGTCACCAACAAGATACTTATGCAGATTAGAGTCGTTAAGTTGTTATTTTTCGCTTTCATATTCTGCTTTTATTTTCAGACCCATTTGGCGTACTTTTTTTTCATCTCATCATGGGGAATGAGATTGTTGTTGTCATGCCATGGGAATTTAGCACAAAGGTACCGCCCAAATGAGGTAAATCCAAATCTTTAAATTGACTATTCATGGCTAAAGGATCTGCAAAAGAGGTATGTCGGGAATTCCGACACACTTCGGTCAAAATGAGTCCTGGCCATTCTATACCAGGACAATATTCACTATATAACAGATGGCATTTCAATAAGTGGAAGTTCCTTATAGGACACTCCATCAATCAGGCTCCCGGTTGCCTTTTTATTCTTTCCACCCCATTGCTTGAAGAAAAACGGGATGGCCTTTATCTCACACTGATTTTTAATATTCAGGACCCACTCTTTTTTTATCATTCGTGAATTAGGGCCGCTCTCTCCGCCCACAATGACCCAATCGATTGAATTGAGGTTAAGTTTTCCCAAGTCGGATAATAGGGGCTCAAGAGAGAGAAATTTAACGAATGCCCCAGTTGTGCGCAGATCATCTATCCGGGTTAAAAGTTGCGCACATTCAACCGTCACTCCCATCCAAATGTTTGGTGTCCAGTCTAGCAAGGGAGCAAATTGAGCCAGGATATCTGCCCGCTTTGTAAGGATCTGAAATGTATGTTGAGGACATTCATTCATTACCCTGAATACCTCCTGAATAAAAGATAAAGGCATCTCCTCGTGAAAAAGGTCACTCATAGAGTTGACAAAAATCATGCGTGATTTAGTCCAGGTATATGGCAAGTTTAATTCTGAGTAATGCCATTGGAGGTTAAAACCTTCACGATATTTGTTCAAACCCATTGATTGCAGCCGGTAACTCATTTTTTCGGCATAACAATTCTTACAACCAGTTGATATTTTAGTACATCCGGTTGAAGGATTCCATGTCATTTCAGTCCATTCTATCGCAGTTTCAGCCATTACTAAAAGAGTTTTCTTTGTCCGTCAAATTTTATTGCCTGGGCTTTTTTCCAGAAATCGATCCCCTTCTCATTACCAGAGGCATAAAGGATATCATAATAACCATGTATTGTCGTAAAATCAAAAAAGCCATATCCCAGTTTTTTGAGGTTCTCAGTATATGTCGCTCTGAACAGACGGCGCAGTTCTTGAAAATTTCGTGATCTGGCAAGCGCTTTATGATCAGGCTCAAGAAAAAACCCAGAATAGTCCAGGAACTTGTCATATTTTCGGATAAGATTCTGATACTTTTCCGGGTTTGAAAGAGCGTTGCCAACATTTCGGTTAAAATCCGTCATGGATGCAATGTTAATGATTATGTCTGTATTGGGGATCATCTCTTTTATACCCTTTACCAATTGAAATGGAACGCTACAGTCTGTAGGATCAATAAATACAATGTTTAAACCATCCCTTCTGAGAAACCTTTCAATTTTAGTGCAAATATCGGTCACATCATTATAATTCCCCAATAAGGCAGTTGCATTATTTACTCCCCTTGCTCCAATCCTTTGATTTAAAGCATCAACTACAAAGGGGTTTACATCAAAAAAAAGCGATTTGGCAATATGCTGATAGGATGAATGTTCCAGAATTGCCAATGCTGTGCCGTTGAATTCTTCCCCATTTTTCCGATTAATACATCTTCCGGGTCCACTGCATATTTCGATATAATTCAACTTCCCACCCCATTTATTTTTCATTCCATTTGCAAATATTCCAAAGTACTGTACAAGCATGAATATCTTCTCAACTGCCCATTCACCTACACATCTGATTGGGAGCTGGTCAGAAACTGAGAGGGTCCCATTACATAATTCATTTTCAGTTACCTCTTCCCTTCTCTCTTTATTACATCCTTTTGCACAAGCAGGATTCGGAACGACCTTTAATACCTCTTCGAAACTCATGGTGATTAGTTTTTAGGCAAATTTAATATCATAAGATACAAACTATTACAGGATTATCCTAATTTTTATCAGAAATTCGGTAATCGCCAGATCAGGTGTTGATGCAGGCTCTCCAGTATGTCTGTATTTTTCGTAAATTGTCCCGGTAATAACTAAAAATGGTAGAAGCGTATAAATTATGAGTAATGTATCTATTAATTGAAAACGGTACCACCTTCCTTTTGAAAACGATACCACTTATCGGAGTTAAACCAGTTGCTTTGCAGATGCAAAAGCAGCATAAAAACGATGATAAGCATGGATACCAAACAAGAAATTATCAGACGATACTTCCGGGAGTTCGATAGTGTCCGGAAGATAGCGCGCGACTTACGAGTAGGTCGCAACACGGTTAGAAAAGACCTGTTAGCGTATGCTCTGTCAAAAGAGGCAACCGATTCAGGCATAGACCCAAAGGCCTTGCAGGACTATGTTTCAAGCCCACCTGCCTACGATGCACAAAACCGGATTAAACGCAAGCTTACCGCCGAGGTTGAGGACATGATCAACGTTCAGTTGGAAGATAACCAGCGTAAACGGCAGGAAGGTCTTCGTAAACAGATAAAACTCAAAATCGATATTCACGAGCACCTGTTGAAGGAGGGCTGCCAGATAGGGTATACCACAGTATGCAATTATATCCGGAACAAAGAGTTGCGTCAGCAGGAAGCCTACATAAAACAGTTGTATGTTCCCGGGGAAGAATGTGAGTTTGACTGGGCCGAGATCAAACTGGTAATCGGCGGTATAAGGCGTCGGTTATACATGGCTGTGTTCACATCAGCTTACAGTAATTACCGTTTCTGCAGGCTGTTCCACCGGCAAGACACCTTGGCCTTTATGGAAGCACATAATGAGTTCTTTATCCACCTTGGAGGGGTATACCAGGAGATGGTTTACGATAATATGAAGGTGGCTGTTAAAGAGTTTGTCGGTCGTAGTGAAAAGACGCCTACCGTTGCACTGGTAAACCTGGCCGGCTGGTTCCAGTTCCGGTGGAGGTTTTGTAACGTGAGAAGCGGCAATGAAAAAGGACACGTGGAGCGGAGCGTTGAATTTGTTCGTCGCAAAGCGTTTTGCGATATCGATGAGTTTGACACCCTGGAAGCGGCTCAGCACCATTTAACGGGCACCTGCAATCATCTCAATGCATTGCCGGGCTCCACGAAAAAAGTGCCATTGGATGATCTGCAGCAGGAGCGTTCTTCGTTGTGGGCTTACCCGGGAGCCATGGAATGTTTTTTAACCCATGAGCTGAAAGTGGATAAATATGCCACGATTTGTTTTGGGACCAACCATTATTCGGTGCCGGATATGTTTTGTGGCAGAATAGTGGATGTCAAGGTCTACTCCAACGAGTTAAAGGTGTATTATGCCCATGGCCTGATCTGCAGTCATGATCGCAACTATGGCAGAAACCAATGGATAATCACCCTGGATCATTACCTTAAAACCCTTGAGCGTAAGCCCGGAGCTCTTCATGGATCGCTGGCCCTGAAACAGGCTCCGGAACCTGTGCGGGAGGTATATACACGATGGTTTACCAATCAACCCCGGGATTTTATTGAGTTGCTTCTGTTTTGCCGGCAAATTCAGGCAGATCATACAAAGCTGCTTGAAATAGCCATGTACGTCAGCGGGATTTGTTCTGGGAATGTCTCTGCCGAGAAAATCATCGCGCTGTTGGGCAATCAGCCTTCGATCCATAACGACTCCCCGGCAGAGGAAGCCATGGGTGAGATTGAAGCGTTTTCCAACCTCCAGTTGGAAGAGATTACGTTCTTGATGCCGTTTA
>CAYHDA010000298.1:0-5401 GCA_964355145.1 uncultured Mariniphaga sp. | reverse complement strand
GTTTATTGTAATGAATATATTAAACGAATATGATATCATTGTTGTTGGTGGAGGTCATGCCGGTTGTGAGGCGGCTGCCGCCGCGGCGCGATTAGGTTCAAAGGTATTATTGATCACCATGGATTTAAACAGGATGGCTCAGATGAGTTGTAATCCTGCAGTTGGAGGTATAGCCAAAGGGCAAATTGTTAGAGAGATTGATGCTATTGGTGGAAATATGGGAATAGTGACTGATTTATCCACAATTCAGTTCCGAATGTTGAACTTGTCGAAGGGACCGGCTATGTGGAGTCCACGGGCTCAGTGTGACAAAATTAAATTCTCAGCCAGTTGGAAAGCAGCCCTAGAAAGTGAAAATAATCTTGATTTTTGGCAGGGAACGGTAGTCAGGCTTATTTTTGAAGGTGATATGGTTTGCGGAGTGGAAACTGAAATTGGAGTAGGATTTAAATCTAAAAGTGTAATTCTTACCAGTGGAACTTTTTTGAACGGGTTGATGCATTTCGGAACCTCTAAAGTGAAAGGTGGAAGAATTTCGGAACCATCTTCAGTTGGAATTACAGAGCAATTAATTTCGGTGGGTTTTAAAGCCGGCAGGATGAAAACCGGAACCCCTGTCAGATTAGACAAAAGAACGATTGATTTTTCTCAGCTTCAACGTCAGGATGGAGAAGAAGGTGATCGCCGCTTCAGTTTTCTCCCCGGAATTAAAAATGGCTTGTCACGATTACCTTGTTACATCACTTATACAAATCCTGAAGTTCACAAGATTATTGCATCTGGTTTTGAGGATTCACCGCTCTTTGATGGTACAATAAAGGGACTTGGTCCCAGGTATTGCCCAAGCATCGAAACTAAATTAATTACTTTTTCAGACAAGGAACAACATCAGTTATTTCTTGAACCGGAAGGGGAGGACTCGCTTGAATATTATTTAAATGGTTTTTCTTCGTCATTAAACTGGCAAATACAGAATGATGCTATTCATTGTATTCCTGGTTTGGAAAATGCGAAAATTTTAAAACCGGGGTATGCTATCGAGTATGATTATTTTGAGCCGACACAACTTAATCATTCTTTAGAAACTAAATTAATACGTAACCTTTATTTTGCCGGTCAAATAAATGGAACAACAGGCTACGAAGAAGCAGGGGCACAAGGTTTGATGGCCGGGATAAATGCTCATCTGAATATAAACGGAAAAAATCAGATTGTTCTTTCCCGCAATGAAGCTTATATCGGTGTATTGATTGATGATTTGGTTACAAAAGGTGTTGATGAGCCGTACCGGATGTTTACGAGCAGAGCTGAATACCGGCTATTGTTGCGACAGGATAATGCCGATGAACGTTTAACTCCTATTGGATTTCAGCTGGGATTAATTTCTGAGCAGAGGTATGAGAATTTGGTTTCTAAATTGAAAGGCAGAGATGATGTTATCGCATTTTGCAGAAGGTGTTCCATAAAGGCCAACCAATTTGTGGATTTATTTGAAAGTAAAGGAACGGCAATTTTGAAGCATGGAACCAAATTGGAGGCTCTTATTATGCGTCCTCAACTTTCCATTTTTGATTTTATTCATGAAGTTCCTCTTTTGGAAAAACTTTATAACAGCATTAATTTGTCTGTCAGAAATGAGGTTTTTGAGTCGGCTGAAATAGCGATTAAGTATTCAGGCTACATTGACAGGGAAGTGGTGGTAGCTGAAAAAATGCTTAGATTGGAAGGTATCTCTATCGATAAAAAGTTTGATTATTCGTCTTTGGAATCTCTATCGACGGAGGCGAGACAAAAGCTTGAAAAAATTCAGCCCGTTACAATTGGACAGGCAAGCCGTATTCCGGGCGTTTCACCGAGTGATATTAATGTACTTCTGGTTTTACTGGGACGCTAGTGTTCCACGTGGAACAAATTAAATCTAATTATTTTATTAAAATGAAAAAGTTGACAGATCTTGAAATTGTGAAAAATTCAGTCAGAAATATCCCTGATTTTCCAAAGCCTGGCATTCAATTTAAGGATGTTACAACTTCGTATAATGATGGTGAAATATTTAAATTTATTGCATCTGAAATTTATAATAACTACAAGGATTCCGGAATCACTAAAGTCGTAGGTATTGAATCGCGTGGTTTTATCCTGGGGAGCGTATTGGCGAACAAACTGAATGTTGGATTTGTACCTATTCGAAAACCAGGAAAGCTTCCTGCAAAAATTTATTCCCAGAAATATGAATTAGAGTATGGATTTGATACACTTGAAATCCATCAGGATGCTCTTTCTGCATCTGATGTTGTTCTGATTCATGATGATTTGCTTGCCACCGGTGGAACAGTAGGAGCGGCCATTGATTTAGTGAGGAAGTTTGGCGTATCAAAGATTTATGTGAATTTTTTTGTTGAACTTGATTTTTTAAACGGAATTAACAAAATTGATCCAGCTGTTCCGGTTTGGTCGCTGGTTCATTTTTAAGTAGAAAACATGCAAAGTTCCAATTTATATGGTGATTATCTAAAGGAGATTATTCGTCATTTGCCCGATTTGCCAGGAGTATATCAATATTTCAACACGGAAGGTAAAATTATTTATGTTGGAAAGGCAAAGAATTTGCGCAAACGCGTTTCGTCCTACTTTTCAAAAGTACATGATAATCGTAAAACAGCCATTCTTGTTGGAAAAATTGCGGATATCAAACACATTGTTGTTGGTTCAGAAGAGGATGCATTGCTTCTTGAAAATAATCTTATTAAAAAATATCAGCCTCGGTATAATGTGTTACTGAAAGATGACAAATCATTTCCTTGGATTTGTATCAAAAATGAACCCTTTCCGCGTGTTTTTTTTACCCGTAATATAGTAAGAGACGGTTCTTTGTATTTTGGGCCTTATACGTCTGTGCCTATGGTACGGACGATTCTCGATGTAATTAAAAGACTTTATCCAATTAGAAATTGCAGTTTAAATCTGACTAAAGTAAATATTGCCAGGAATAACTACAGGGTTTGTCTTGAGTTTCAAATCGGGAACTGCAAAGGAGCTTGTGAAAATCTTCAGACAGAAGAGGATTATGCAGACGGTATATCGCAAATAAAAGAGATTCTTAAAGGAAATTTGTCATCTGTCGTCGCTCACCTGAAGGGACTAATGATTCAATGTGCACAGGAATACAAGTTTGAAGAAGCTGACAATTTTAAAATAAAGATATCAGTTCTCGAAAACTATAAAAGTAAGTCGACAATAGTCAGTTCATCAATTACTAATGTTGACGTTTTTTCATTCGATGAAGATGAATTTTATGCATATGTAAATTTCTTGAGAGTTGTGGATGGAGCCATTGTTCAGGCTCACACACTCGAGATCAAAAAGCGGCTGGATGAATCTAAAGAGGACTTGCTGGCACTGGGCATAATCGATATTAAACAAAAGCTTTTTCTGAATTCAAAAGAGATTTTATTGCCATTTTCACTGGATATTGAATTAAAAGATGTGAAGATGATTGTTCCTGTGATCGGTGATAAACGGAAGCTGGTCGAGTTATCTGAAAGAAATGTGAAGTTTTATAAGCTAGAAAAGAATAGACAACTGTCTTTAAAAAACCCGAAAATTCGAACTGACAGATTATTGGAGCAAATTCAAAAGGACTTAAGGCTAAAGGAACTGCCCCGCAGAATAGAATGCTTTGATAATTCAAATATTCAGGGAGCCCAGCCTGTAGCAGCATGTGTTGTATTTATTGATGGCAAACCCGCCAAAAGAGCGTATCGCCACTTCAATATTAAAAGTGTAGAGGGTCCGAATGATTTTGCATCAATGGAAGAGATTTTATTTCGTCGCTATAACAGAGCCATCAATGAAAATGCTGAGCTGCCACAATTGATTGTTGTTGACGGGGGTAAAGGACAATTAACTTCTGCGCTCAATACGCTTGAAAAGCTCAATCTAAGGGGAAAGATTGCAGTAATTGGGATCGCAAAAAGGCTGGAAGAGATCATTTATCCGGATGATCCAATACCGCTTTATTTGGACAAAAATTCAGAAACGCTTAGGGTTTTACAACAGATTAGAAATGAGGCACATCGCTTTGGAATAACATTTCATCGTAATAAGCGGTCTAAAGAATTTATTATTAGTGAACTCACGCAAATACCGGGTATAGGAGAAATAACCATTGAATTATTAATGCGCCGGTTCAAGTCAATAACCCGCTTACGAAGTTCGCCACTCAGTGAGATAATTGAACAGGTGGGTGCATCCCGGGCTAATAAAATCGAAAAATATTTTAATTCAAACCCCAAGACGGATTTAGAATAAATTCCCGCAGAATTTGAGGACATTAAAAGATGGCGAAGCTTTCAGTAATTCATCTTTTTTCAATAATTCTTGGATTGTGTAAAAGTCATGTTTTATGCCTTTCAGCAATTTAATAGAATGTTGGCAGAAAGGATCGCTTATCTCATCAATGTCAGTTTTTACGCTTGTAATAATTCCTTTTTCCACATAAAGCTCAAGGTTTATACTTTGATCAGAGCAGAAAAAACTGCTTTTAAATGCATATTTGGGTGAATAACCAAAAATCCAGTCCCAGGTACTAAACTTTTCTTCAAGAATTTGATTTATCATTCTAATTTCTTGATAATCAATGTTTATTAGTTTTTTATTAATTATTTTTCCAGTAATACTATTAAAAAAACTTTTACTAAACAACTCCATTGATAATGAATTATCGAGGTATTTTGAAATGTTTGTCACATTTGATCTTACCGATTTTATAGATTTATCAATGTACTTTTCAGGATTGTTTTTTAATGCCTCAGAAAGGCAGTTTAAATCGGTATTAAACAGGAGAGTGCCATGAGAGAGAATACGACTCTTAAAAATATGCATCGCGTTTCCGGATATTTTTCGGGAGTCAATCAGCAAATCATTCCTTCCGGAGAATTCGGCAGCCAGCCCCATTTCTTTTAGCGCGTCTAAGACGGGTGCAGTAAACTTTCTAAAGTTGAGTTGATCAGGATTTGCAGAGTTGTGAATGAAGCTGAAATTCAGATTGTTTAAATCCTGATAGACGGCTCCGCCACCTGAAATTCTTCTGGCTAGTTTGATATTATGATCAATAGCAAACTTTAGGTTGATCTCCGAGAGTAAGTTCTGATGTTTTCCAACAACAATACAAGGTTCATTGACATATAGAAAAAAAATTTCCTCATCGTTATTCCTGAGAAAATAATCCTCCGCTGCCAGATTAAAATAGGGATTATTCGATTGGGAGATTATGCAACGCATTTTTTCTTTATGAGAAAAAGGTTAATTAAAAACCCCTGCAAGTTATTGACTTACAGGGGTTTTAGTAGCGGGGACTGGATTTGAACCAGTGACCTCCGGGTTATGAGCCCGACGAGCT
>CAYHDA010000297.1:0-5418 GCA_964355145.1 uncultured Mariniphaga sp. | reverse complement strand
CTAAGCCAATTTTTGGACTGGCGGACCAACTTAAAAGAGCAAAGTATTCGGGTTGTTTAGTTAATGTACCACCCAATTTTTGCTGATAATTTGATACTGACTGGTATAATTTTAGGCGATAACCAAGCTGGGTACTTATACCGGCCCTGATGTAGGTTGGATCGGACCGGGAGTTGCTGTTATTCGCTTTGTAATTGTACTCAAAATCAATGGCATCGACAGGTTTGTACTTTTCAATATTAAGACTTTTCTTTAAATCAGCAGGAAGTTTATTGGCATAAAAGCGTGCATAGGCTTCATCCCCCGTATTTATTCCGCAATAATAAAGCATAGTACGGGTATCTGAATCAAATTGATCAAATGCCAAAGCTTTTTCATAGTTTTTTTCTGAAGCATAGTAATCGCCTGTTTTAAAATAGGAATACCCTATCCGTTGACGAAGTCTTTTATAATCAATTTTATGGTCGATTGCTTTTTCACCCAGACCGATTAATTTGGCCCAGTCTCCCTTTAGATAATACTGATAGCTAAGGCTGTCGACTGTTGAAAATTTGAAAAGATCCTGAGCACTTGCTCCAAAAGACAAAAAAATCAGGATTGTAATTATGAATTTAACCATTTAGCATGTACATTAATTTTGTTTGATTGATAAGTGAATTCCTTGATACAATTTTTCTCCAGTTTAATGATGCTTTTACTTTCGACGGTATTTTTACCAAATATTGAAACCGTTATTTCTGAACTTAACATTAACGTATCAGCATTGAAAATGTTGTCGGAACCGGAACGTTTAGTCGTATGCCATACTGAGATATGGTCGAAAAACGGAACGATAAAATCATGTAGCCAACGGCTTGTTTTATTACTTTGAATCACATTAAGAGGCATAGAATCTTTAAGTTCCAAAGAATTGGATTCAGCCAGAAAGACTTTGTAAACTGACAGGTAAAAATAATAAAGTAAAGATTTTTTATTTCCATAGAAGGCAGTAAAATAAAACATCGTGCCATCATTCACATAATAGGCGCTTGATGCAGTTTCCTCGCAGTACAAATATTTATAGTTGTATCCATCGGTAAAGGCTTCCCAGTGCTCTTTTTTTTCCATTCCTTTTTCATCTAAGTAACTATATGAAAGGATAGAATTTGGACTGAGATCAAATGCTTTTTTCAGCAAGTGGTCCGGAACGATTCCAGAGATAACTGAGCCTTCAGCAGGCCTGGAGAATTGTTCCAACTGCTGTTTTGTCTCTTTTTTCTCAAAATAGTAAGCAAAAGGGTAATCGATCGTTCGGGATCCTGCCATGGGAGTTGTCTGGACCTGGTAATGAAGGTGCGGTTCAGGTGACCGGCCTGAGTTACCGCAAAGTGCAAGAGGATCACCCTGTTTAACGAAATCGCCTTTAGCGACCTTAAATGAGCCTTTTTTCAGGTGTGAAAGTTGTGTATATAATCCGGTCAGATGTTTGATGATAATCGTATTTCCCCAGTTGTTGCTTGTGTTTACTTTTCCGATTTCATTATCGTCAATGTTATCAATAATTTCTTCTATAAAACCGTCGGCAGGAGACAGAACCGGTTTATTATAACAATAATAATTCTCACAAAGAAGACCACTTGAGGTGTAGGTTTTCGATTGGTCATCAAGAACAGTAAAATCGAAGGCATTACCCCAATCGCCCTTGTGGGTGTGTTTCCCATCGTAACCCTGGCTAACCGTCCACTCTCCCCAGAAGGGAAGTTGCAATGGGAAATAGATCAGGTTGGACAGCCTTGCCTTGTTATTGCGAAAAGTATAAAGATTAATTTCAGGCGAATAATATTGGACCGGAGTTAGAATTAATTTTGTCGGATTTGTTCGCAGCATGAGAAAATAAACAAAAAGAATTACGACAAATGAAAAGGGAAGGGAGAAGACAGGCAAATGGACGAATCCAACCAGCCGACTCATAAAAAGTAAAACGAGTGAAGTGAGTGGAATCAATAATATGGTCCAGAGATACGAATATTTAGAGGGAATAGTGAAAAACCCTCCAATTGCAAGGGCTACCATAATATAATTGGCGCCAATATTATAGTAAGTTATGCTGGCTGTTTCCGATCCTGAAAACTGTGCAAACAGGTAAGCAGATGCAAAGCCAATAATTGACAGTGAAAATGCGATTCTTGAACAAAGCAGCAACGCGGCAGCAATAAAGAATCCTGCAATTAAATTGTCCTGAAAGAATATTGAACTCATCGACCGAAGGTAGATATCAATAACATTATGTACAGGCAGCGAGTCTATTATTTGAAAAAAATTGAGCATACTGTTTCCTCCGATTGAATATACTTCATTCATCCAGTATATATTGTGCTGCGTCAATCCAAGATTTTCAAATTGTGAAGAGGGGAGTACGATAAACCAAAAAGTGACGACAAATGGGATACTAAGAAATGGCAAACCATATTTGTAAAGCCAGCCTCCAAGGGTAACGGATAAAATAAGTGTCATCAATGAAGCGATAAGCAACAAACTAAAAAAGACGTATCCGGGATCAAAAAATGTTCCCATGCCAATCCCTGTCAATAAAGCGTTAAAGCTATAAACACCGCTTTTTAGCCGAAGCTTTTCGAAACCCATGGCATTTGCAATCAGTACTGCCACCAATACTGCCATTAATCCGCTTAATCCGGCAAAAAAATTAAAGAAAGTGACCGCCATAATCACCAATGCCAATAACTTATTGTTGAAAAAGAATATAGCCGAATAACTGTTCAGCGTGGCTGGCAGAATAACGGTTCGAAATATATTAATAATTGGACGAATGGACATTTTAGCACTGATTTATTTTAATGAGTTTTTTTTCAGGTGTTCAGGAACTTGTTCATTCAATTCAAGGTATTCAAGTGTTTCAGCTTTTCGGATGATATGTGTATTATTTTCATTATCAATTAATACGATATTGGGTCGGAGTGTAATAAATTGCATCCATTGGGTCATGTTATAGGCCCCTACTTTATGGACCACCAGATGATTGCCTTTTTCGAGCAGCGGCATGGTAATGCTTTCACGAATAACATCAATATTCATGCATAGCGGACCATAAAGAACCATCTCTTCATTTTGTTTGCCAAATGCCTGAGCCGGACTTATTTTATGTTCGTACCAAAACGCTGTAAATAATGAGTTTACCCCAAAATCGAGTATGGTGGCACGTCGTCCGTCAGACAGTCGTTTGGTTGCCAAAACTGAACCCAGCAAATATCCTGCATCGTCGATGAGTGCACGTCCGGTTTCGAGTATTAACAGTGGCAGATCTTCTTGTTTAAAACCATAACCAAGAATGACGTCGGTAATTGCATCAGCAAACTGATCAATTGATGGAACAGTATCAGAGCCAGGCAGGTATGCCCCTTTTAGTGTGTTGGTAGATGGAAATCCACCTCCGATATCGATATATTGTATGATTTTATTGAATTTTTCTTTGATTCCCCAGGTGAGTTCACACAATTTTGTAGCGGCGACAGCATAAGCAGCGGGAGAAAGCATAAACGTTCCGATATGGCAATGAAGGCCAGCTAACTCAAGATTTGCAGAATTAATGATTCGGGTAATCGCATTCCATGCCTGGCCGTTTTCAAAATTAAAACCAAACCGATCCCATTTGGGGTAAATGCCTGTGTCCATATTTACGCGAATAGCAACGCGCGGTTTCAGGTTATTTTCCTCACTTAGCCTGATCAATGAATAGAGTTCATCGTAATGATCGATATGTATCAATGAATTGTTGCGTGCAGCAGCAATAAGTTGTTCATCAGATTTGTCGGGTCCGTTAAAAATAATTTTATTTCCGGGTACCCCGTTGCCCAGTGCTTTCTCATACTCAAACCCTGATACTACCTCTGCCCATGATCCTTCCTGATGAAAAATCTGACATACCGCATTCATATAATTGGTTTTATATGACCATGCAAATTGTACTTTAGGATAACGGGTTTTAAAGATTCGTGCCGCACTTTGATAGTTTCGTCTGATCTGTTTTTCCGAAATTACAAATAACGGTGAACCAAAGTCATTAATAAGACTTTTTACTGAAACACTTACGATGTGAGTTACGGGCTCATACTCCGTTCGGGTGCCAAACTTATTCATAAATCCGGTATTCATTTTCTGAATAACAGGTCTTTCATATCTTATTTTCTCCATGATTCTCTTTAATTATCCTGGTTCATATTCCGGAACTGGAAGGGTCTGTAATCGCTGATCCCGTTAATGTTCTTCTTTTTAGCCTCTAATTCTCCCGTTCCTGAAATCTGTTGAAATTCTCCAATATCGGTAATCAGATCCCAGGCATACCGAATAAAAATCTTCCCGACTTCGTAATCAGTGAATGGTGCTACCTTTTGGCCTAATGCCATTTTAACCAATGCAGCCGGCTGATTTTGACCTGCAGCTGCACTTAAGTAGATCCATGCCGGAAAGCGGGGATTAACTTCCATAATATATGGTTTTCCGTCCGCAGTCTGCATAATCTCCAGTTCGCATCCTCCGCGCCATTTTGTAACTTCAATGAATTTCCTTGCCAGTTCGATATATGAAGCATCATCAAGGGTGATACCGGCCCAGGCTTTGCCTTTGTCAGTTATGTATAGTTTTCGCATCGGGATCACGCTGATCGCGTTTCCATTACCATCACCTAAGGCGGCAACATTTATTTCTGTGCCATTAATGAATTCCTGAGCAATAATTGGCAAGCCCCACTGAGCCTGTATTTTATAGAATGCCTTCTGAGCCTGTTCAAGGGTATTTACAATTATGGCATCATAGAACTTGCCTTTTATAACCATGGGATATCCCATTTTTTTTGCAGCCTCTTTGAGATCTTCAGCCTGATAAATTAGCTGATCTTCAGGTACCATCAAACCATTCTTTTTTCCGAATTCATAAAGTTTTATTTTGTCACGCGCTTCAAACTGGTCCAGTTCAGGTAAAAAGGTTCGAATACCCGCTTCGCTAAGCTTGTCTCTTAATTTGATGAAATTAAAAAGCTCAGCATCGAAATTAGGGATGATCAGATCGAGATGCTCAATTTTGTGAATATGCATCAGTCTGCCCATCAGACTGTCAGTTCCTGCCGAAGGATAAGGAATCTGGTACGTTTTATCAACAATATTATGCATATACAAACCCGGCTCGAGCGCTTCATACGAAAGGCCGATGATACGTACCTCAAAATCGGTACATTCGCGGATTGCCCGAATTACGGCAACACCGGGACCCGGACTGTCTATGGCGTTCAATGCAGTTACAGCAATGACAATTATCTTTTTCCCTCTCTTTTCCATATTTGTAAATTGCTTTTTCATCAGAAGATAATTTTTTTTTTTAATTGCCTGATAGCCTGCCTGTGTTATCTTCGTTCATGTTTGCGAAGCG
>CAYHDA010000296.1:0-5462 GCA_964355145.1 uncultured Mariniphaga sp. | reverse complement strand
CATGGCTGGGATCCTAAAATCAAAAATTTCCCTCCTGCTGAGCCGGTTCCGGGAACGCTGGATTGGGATATTTGGTTGGGCGTAACACAACAACACGATTATAACAAGGACTTTGTGAATGGTCAATGGCGCTGCTGGTACGATTTCGGATTAGGTGCACTCGGCGATTGGGGAGCTCATATCATCGACACAGCTCACCAGTTTCTGGATCTTGGACTTCCATATGAGGTAAGCATGCTTAAAGCAGAAGGGCATAATTCTTTTTTCTATCCAATGGCTTCTACCATCTTATTCAAATTCCCTAAACGGGGAAATATGCCGCCACTTGATATTACCTGGTACGATGGAGTAAATAATATACCATCCGTTCCTGCAGGTTACGGAATTTCAGAACTGGATCCAAACATTCCGCCTACAAGCACAGGAAAGATCCAACCCGTCAAATTGAATCCGGGCAAGATTATTTACAGTAAAGAACTTACCTTCAAAGGTGGGTCACATGGAAGTACATTGTCGATTATTCCGGAAGACAAAGCAAAAGAAATGGCATCTAAACTGCCCGAAGTTCCTAAAAGTCCTTCGAACCATTATGCTAATTTTCTGTTGGCTTGCAAAGGAGTCGAGAAAACCCGTTCTCCTTTCGAAATTGCAGGACCTCTGAGCCAGATTTTCTCCCTGGGCGTTATGGCTCAAAAACTGAATACGAAACTTCTCTTCGACCGTGGTACGAAAAATATTACGAATAATCAATTGGCAAATCAACTTCTCACAGGACTCCCGCCCCGCAAAGGTTGGGAACAATATTATAAAGTATAATAAACAGTCCTTAAGTATCTTATAACAAACAATTTAAGAGATGAAAAATATTTTAATTATTTTTATTGCCGGATTAATTGCGATTTCTTCACAGGTAGCGAAGTGTCAGCAACAACGTCCCGGACCTCAGCCTCCTCCCGAAACCGGTGAGAAGTTTAGGGTAGGAATGGCAGGCTTCACATTCGCCAAGTTTGATATCGATAAAACACTTGAAACCCTGCAACGTACTGATGTACATTATCTTTGCATCAAGGATTTTCACCTGCCGCTGAACAGTACCGACGAGCAGATTGCTGCTTTTCATGCCAAACTAAAGGCCAAAGGAGTAACCGGATATGCTGTTGGACCACTTTATATGAAATCGGAAGCGGAGATCGACCGGGCCTTTAACTACGCCAAAAGGGTTGGAGTGAAACTGATTATTGGAGTTCCCAATTACGAACTCCTCCCTTATGTCGATAAAAAAGTGAAGGAGTTTGGGTTCAATTATGCGATTCATCTTCATGGTCCCGATATTAAAACCTATCCCGATGCCGAAGACGTATGGAATCATGTCAAAGATCTTGACCCGCGAATCGGGATGTGCCTCGATATTGGTCATGATACCCGTAATGGCAAAGATCCTGTTGCCGATCTTAAAAAATATCAGTCACGCGTATTCGATATTCATATTAAAGATGTTACAGGAACAACAAAACTTGGTTATTCACTCGAAGTTGGCCGTGGTATCATCGATTTCCCCGCGTTTGTTAAAATGTTGCGAAAAGTTGGTTATTCAGGTGTTTGTAGTCTCGAACATGAAATTAATATGACCGATCCTTTTATGGGAATTGCCGAATCAATTGGCTATTTCAGAGGAATTATAAAAGCAACAAAAAAATAGTAAGATATAATCTTAGTCATAAACGTCATATAATGAAATACATACAGAGAAATGTCCTGCTCGTATTGCTCCTTTTCGCGATCGCACTAACACTCCAGGCACAACCGACAGAGCAAAAACCGATCCGTCTCGTGGTTGCAGGAATGTCACACGGTCACATCTCCTTTATTCTGGGGAGGAAGGGTAAAACCGACTTTGAACTGGCAGGGGTTTTTGAACCGAATAATGAACTGGCTCAGAGATTATCCAAAAAATTTGGCTTTGATCCTAAACTCATCTATCATAACCTGAATAATATGCTCGATATTGTAAAGCCCGAGGCAGCCGTGGCTTTCGGACCTATTTTCGACCATATGGCAGTAGTTGAGGCATGTGCCCCAAGAGGGATTCATGTAATGGTGGAAAAACCACTGGCCACTAATGTCAGGCATGCTACAAGAATGGCTGAACTTGCCAGTAAATACAAAATTCATTTGCTGACTGATTATGAAACATCATGGTATCCGTCGACTGCCAAATCCTATCAATTGGTCAATGACAGCAATTTTGTCGGGAATATAAAAAAAGTTGTAATTCATGACGGGCATCTTGGTCCAAAGGAAATTGGTACAAATAAAGAATTTCTGGAGTGGCTGACAGATCCTGTTTTAAATGGCGGAGGTGCGCTTATCGATTTTGGCTGTTATGGTGCAAATCTGATGACCTATCTCACCCATGGAGAGACGCCTGTTTCCGTAACCGCTGTTGCTCAGCATTTTAAGCCAAATGTCTACCCCAAAGTTGAAGATGAAGCTACCATAGTTGTTACTTATCCTACTTCTCAATGCATTATTCAGGCATCGTGGAACTGGCCTTTCAGCAGAAAAGATATGGAAATATATGGCGAGACAGGATACGTCATCGCGGTGAATAATAAAAATATGCGTGTGCGGAGCAAAGGGATGGCAGCTGAAAAAGCCATTATAGTCACTTCAAAAGATATCGCCGTTTACGAAGACCCATTCAATTATTTTGCCGATGTCATTCACAATAAAATAAAAATGAGTCCATATGACCTCTATTCTCTGGAGAATAACATAATGGTTGTCAGAATTCTAGAGGCAGCAAGGACTTCGGCTAAAAAAGGAAAGGCAATAAAATTATAAAGTTTGGTTCTTAATTTAGATGTGGATGAAATATCTTACATTATTCAGGGATGTTTGTTTGAAATTATTACGGAAGGGGAAAGGTCGCCAACAAAGCTGATACAACTTCGATCTTTGTCTGGGGATGGGATGAGATTTCATGGTTCTCGCTTCAGACCCCTAAATACAGGAATCAGTGGCTCAAATATGCTCACGATTGGATCAGGGAAACCGATCCGAACGGTCATCTTCAAATGCCGGTAAGTCGTATGATTTCATGCCCTAATGAAAGCCAGGGAAGCTATCGTGCCAATACTAAAGGCAAATTGTGTCCGATTGGCTATTCTCAGGAGAAAACAATTAAAAAAATATGGCGAAAGCAGTAAATTACCGGAATATTTTGAAAAAAGAAAAGAGCAGGTTTATTCCTTTGCCGGCAATGTAAAATAAAATGTGCTGCCTTCATTCTCTGCACTTTCGACCCACAATTTTCCTCCGTGCTTTTCTACAAAATCCTTGCAAAGGATGAGCCCTAATCCTGTGCTGATTTCTCCTTCAGTTCCTTTCCGGCTGGTGTTTATATCCAGCTTGAACAGGTTATCGATCTTAAACTGATCCATTCCGATACCGGTATCTTTGACCGAAATCTCCACTAAATGACTGGTACACTGTTTTGCAGAAATAGTGATATTCCCGCCCCGGGGGGTAAACTTCACCGCATTGGAAGCTAAATTTCGGATTAAGGTCAAAAGCATATTTGAATCGGCGAAGGCAACCAGCTCGTCCTCTATTTCGTATCCAATAGTAATCTCTTTTTTCAATGCGCTTTCGATCACTAAAGCCATACCCTCTTCAATTTTGGATTTTAGCACTTGGGAAACAGGTTCAAAGGGCATTATTCCTCTTTGCATGCGTGACCATGTCAGCAGATTTTCAAGCAGACCGAAAAGATTGAATGCTGAGCCTCGCAATAACTCTCCAATCTTCTGGACTTCATCAGATGTCATGTTTGCACAACCTTCGGCCAATAAATCGGTCAGTCCCATAAATCCACTGAATGGACCTCGCAGGTCATGAGCTATTATTGAGAAAAATTTGTCCTTCTCGGCGTTGATTTTTTGTAGCTCATCGTTTTTAAGTTTGATTTCTAACTCCGCCTGCTTGCGCTCAGTAATATCGCTTACAACTCCAACTAAAAATTTTCTGCCTGCCGGGTCAGTATATGGTGTCTTTGTCGTGATAAGAGTTCGTAGTTCACCATGTGCGTCGGTCACAAGTTCTTCGTTGATAATTTCTTTTCCGGTTTCGAATACTTCTTTGTCTTTGGCAATATAACCATCAAATTGTTCTCTGGGGAAATGTTCATATCCGGTTTTGCCAATAATTTCTTCCGCAGACACCCCAAGGAGTGCACATAACGCATCATTGACCATCATAACCTGAAAGCTATCGTTTTTGACGAAGATAGGTGACGCTACTGTATTTATGATTTTATCCAGATAGTCCCTTGATACCCGCAGCGCCTCTTCCGATCGTTTGCGCTCGGCGATATCCCAAGCAAGGTCGGCAAAAAGGGTGACTACTTCCAGGTCTTTATCGTTATAATCCGTTGGTTTATTGCCCACACCCACGATTGCCATGATCTTGCTGCCCCGTATGACCGGTACAACCATTTCGCGGATAACAGCTGCATGACCAGGAGGCAATCCTTTTTTATGCTCAAGAGACGCATAATCATTGTGAATTACTGCATGTCGCTTGTGAATACAATCCACCCATACCCCCGCGAGTGCGATTTCATAATTCATCCCCTTACCTTCAGCCTTGCAATAGTCTTTCTTGGTGCGGGTGGACCAGTTTTGCAACGTGAGGGTCTTCTGATCCTCCTCTACAAAATGAAAAAAGCCAATCAAACTGCCGGTAATCGTTTCGGCCTGATTTAGTGTCTCCTCGAGCAGCTCATCCAATGGGTGATTTTCTGCAAAATCAAAAAGTTGCAGCCGGGAGTGATTGATTTTTTCAATTTGGTTTTCTTTTGTAATATCAATTGCAGTGACATATGCCATTTCTCCATTTTCTGATATAATTCCGGTGAGTTGCACAATGAGCTGAATATCCAAATTCAGAGAGAGGTTGACCACACAATTTTCTGTCGTTTTATTGGCAAATAATTGATTGAAGAATTGATGATATGTAATTTTGGTATTGTCTGAAATAAAAAAATCAAACCGGCTGTTGTAAAGATGTGTACGATCTTTTTCCAGCATTTTTGCTGCAGTAAGGTTTATTTCAATAATCTCCCCGGCTCTTGAAATAGTGAAATATCCTACGGGAGAAGAATCATATAAATCGCTGAATTTCTTGGCAACAATTTCCGATTCATTTTTGGCACGTACCAGTTCATCATTGAGCACCTCCAATTCCATCTGGTGTACCTCTAGTTCATGTACGATCTTAAGGGTTTCTGCCTCAGAGAGACGCATGGCTTTGGTGTTTTGTGTTCGTGGGGGGGGGGGGGAATAATGTTTTTGGCTTTGTATTGGTAAAGGGGTAAATTGGGTGTTAACTTTTATGGGGGGAGGTGGTGATTGTTTTTTTTAATATTTCTGTTTCTGGTTTTTTTTTTTTTCATAAAAATT
>CAYHDA010000295.1:0-5469 GCA_964355145.1 uncultured Mariniphaga sp. | reverse complement strand
GTACTAGACACCAACTCCGGCAAAAAATAAACCTACCATTCGAATCGATCCTAATGCAAAGCAAAACATACCTTTTTCAATAATCAAATAATCCACGCGTTCATGGTTGATTAAGAACCAAAAAAGTATTATATTCAGAAATATCGACGGATTAAGAAATCCGGAAAATAATTCATTGCTATTGATTATGCTCATAATGGTTAGTAGTCCGAAAAAATTCCATACCGGATATAAAATAGTCTTTAAGCTATCTGTCCGGATAAATTGAAAGATATGAGGGGCAATAGTAATGAAATACAGTATTGCTGTTAATTTTGCAATTGAAAACATATCATTGGTGTTAAATGGATCCCACATCTCGAAATTTATGGAAAAGAAGAAAAGATAGAGTGCAATTCTTTGTGCTTTACTAAGAAACTTCATAAGTTGATAATTTCAAAAATGTAAAAAATCGATAGTTTGAA
Source organism: uncultured Mariniphaga sp. (assembly GCA_964355145.1). Taxonomy (GTDB): domain Bacteria; phylum Bacteroidota; class Bacteroidia; order Bacteroidales; family Prolixibacteraceae; genus JAAFHB01. The sequence continues at coordinate 5,005 of CAYHDA010000295.1, read as the reverse complement.
ATGCAAGTTGAATTGGTCGAAAAAAATGATTATCAATCAATTATAGTAAGGTTTCCACCATCCAGTTTTGTGGAATAAATTTTCCTTCGTGAAATTTAAGTGATTTATCCCAGTAGCCGACACAAGGATCAGGTCCGGCTACAGCAAAACCATAACTTACTTCAATTACCATTGGATTATTTTCAGAATCATAAACAAAATCGAAAGCAGCACATTGCATTTCAAGTTTGTCAGCAATCTGAAATGCCATTTTAATAGTTTCAATAGGAATATGCTCCTTTTCGTATAAACTGTTTCCGCTTCCTGATGCCCTGAAATCATTCATCCGAATCATTCGCTTCGCGGCAAAGGCCTTTCCGGCAATCACAACTACACGAATGTCAAACAGGTTATTGGGAATGAAATCCTGAAAATAGGAATATCCCATTTCTCTTCCGTGCATCATTGCAAATTCTGTTGATATAAAGAGATGTCCAACCCCTTTAATAACTTCTAAAAAGCTGGCTTTTCGGTGGAGAAACTTTTCGATTTGCTCTTTAAGGTATCCAAGCCGGTCGAATTGCGAAAATCCCTTGCCAAATGCTGTGTTGACTAATCGACGCGCCTGATTGGCTGTCTTTACCAATTTTACATTAGCCGATCCGGCACCTCCGCGCAACTTAAATACTTTGGGAAAAGTGGTACTATCAATCCATTGTATTGCCTCAGGTTTTGTGTAAAAAACATAAGTTGGAATAACAGGAGCTCCGATTGATTCGAAGAGGTATTTCTGTCCTAATTTATCATCGAAATGCCAACAAGTTTTATAATCCGGGAATGTTTTTTTCCCACTACATCCCACGGCATATAATAATTGCTTTGCAAAAAGTACATCTTTATAGTTAACATGATGATGGTGCCACATCAGTGCATTACAATCCTCCAACTGGGAAGTGATATTCCAGTCATAACAATTTACAATTTTTATGGCAAGGTCTTTTTCCTTGCAATATGAGATCCAACGGTCACTAAAGCTACCTGGGGTGTGATGAATCGCTATTTTCATAACAGTTTGCTAAATTCAGTGTGTAATATCAGTCTGCAATTGTCTCCACCATCCAGTTTTGTGGAATAAATTTTCCTTCATGAAATTTAAGTGATTTATCCCAGTAGCCGACACAAGAATCATAGGCGGCAGAAATAAAGCCAAAACTTAATTCAATAACTTTAGGATCTCCTGCTTCATCATAAACAAAATCGAATGCAGCACATTGGGACTGAAGTTTGTCAGTAAGTTTAAATGCAAGCTCAATTGTTTTAGTGGGAATATTTTCTTTCCCGTATAAAATATTTCCGCTACCCGAGGCCCTGAAATCTCCGGTTCGAACCATCCGTTTGATGGCAAATGCCTTTTCTGCAATCACGATCACGCGAATATCAAATAAATTATCAGGAATGTAATCCTGAAAATAGATATACCCTTTCTCAGGGGAATGAAACCGGGCAAATTCTGTCTGGAAAAATAACCGCCCGAATCCTTTGATAACCTCTAATATGCCAATTTTTCCAATACGATACTTATTTATTCTATCTTTAAAGTATCCAATTCTGTCAAATTTTGAGAACCCTTTCCCAAATGCCTTATTAACTAAATTTCGTGCATTACCCGCAGACATTACCAGTTTTACATTAGCCGCTCCGGCGCCACCTCTAAGCTTAAATACTTTGGGAAAGGTTGTTTGCTTAATCCATTCCATCGCCTCCTGTTTTGTGTAAAAAACATAACTGGGAACAAAAGGGGCACCGATTGATTCGAAGAGGTATTTTTGCCCCACTTTATCATCAAAATGCCAGGAAGTTTTATAATCTGGAAATGTTTTTTTCCCGCATTGTTCTAATGAGTAAAGTAACTGCTTTGCAAACAAAACATCTTTATAGTTTGCATGATGATGGTGCCACATCAATGCATCGCAGTCCTCTAACTGAAAGACAATATCCGAATCATAACAATTGACTAACTTATATTGAATATTATTTTTTTGACAATAATCAATCCAATGATCACTGAAGCTGCCGGGTCTATTGTGAATTCCAATTTTCATATTTTATTCGGTAAGTGTTTTTATTAACAGATCGCGATGAGCTTCACAACGTGTAATATTCAGTAATAAATTTCGTTTTCTTGTTGTCAGGAATGATGGAACAAGCTTTCTCGCGTATAAAATGCTGAAGATCCTGTTGCTGAATGGTTCAACTAAATATTTGTAATAGGCCTTACGTCTGGCGGCAAACTCATTGAATTGTTGTTGAAGTAAAATTTTATTTCCAATGAAAATATTAAGTTGGGATATTTCTTTCATAAATTCTTCGTTTTCCTGAGTAGTCAGAAGCAAAACTCCTGGTTGAATATCGCCCTGTCTGTATGGATGTATTAAGAACTTGATTGAGTCCGAAGCTACTTCCAACTGCACTGCGTACCCAATGTTCCACGATGAATTTCTTTTGTTGTTCCAATCGAAAACAAAATTACCCAGGCTATAAAAAATGGGTGCATTATTGTAAACTTCAAATCCGGAGAAACAATGGGTGTGGTGACTCACAACTGCCGATGCTCCTGCATCGACGAAGAATCGATATGTTTCCTGCATCCGGGGACTTGGAAGTGAATAGTGTTCATGACCGCCATGTACAATTACAATTACGTGGTCTGCATTAGCCTTTGCTTCTTTGATATCGTAATAATTCGCCACCGGATTTAAAGGATTGGCTCCAGGTGTTTGTCCTTCAGTCGTTGCCCATTCGTTTTCACAGAAATTGATAAAGGCTAATCGAATTCCATCGATTTCTTTGTAAAAGGGTTTCCGTGCTTCTTCCAGATTTGAACCAACTCCGATATAATCAATCCCAGATTTGCTGCATGTTTCTATGGTTGAATCTAATCCTGCTACACCATAATCCATAATGTGATTGTTTGCCAGAGTAACCAGGTTGAAACCACTAAAAACTAGTGCTTCGGCAGATTTTGGATGAGCTTTTAGATTAGGTCCTGTTTTCTTGATCTTTTCAGATGACTCAGTTACTGGACACTCCAGATTTGTAATTGCAATATCTGATTCTTTAATCAGCGGAAGAAAATTGTTGAAAATGCTCCCGTAATCTTCCGAGTTAATTAAACCTTCAATTCGGTTCAGTGGACAAAAATCACCGGTAATTAGTATTTTAACTCCTTTTTTATTCATCAGAAGATAATTTGTTTTTTAATTGCCTGATGGAACACCTGTGTTATCTTCATTCATGTTTGCGAAGCGCAGATTCAAGGGTGTTTCATCAGAAGATAATTTGTTTTTTAATTGCCTGATAGAACACCTGAGTCGTCTTCATTCGTGTTTGCGAAGCGCAGACTCTTGGGTGTTTCATTCCCTTTTTTTATAAGATCTCCCAATTGGTCCGTTGTCATAAATTCGACATCCGGCCATCGGTTAGAAATCTCGGTCAATAAAATTGAAAAATCGTTTAAATTCTTTTTCCGATTTTCGATATCAATGCCTCCAATGAAATTTACACGATGGCACGTAATAATTGCTGGTTTTTTTGCCGAAAAAGCTCCTTTTATTTCATTAAGACAAGAAGCAATCCATTTGATATTTCTGTCGGAGGAAGGTTCAAATGTACAATTTCGGGTCAGGAAAATTTGATTATTTGCATTTTCTTCTCCAAGAAAGTGGAATTTCAATCGGGTTTTCCCATTTAGATCAGGTTCTTTTTGAACAGTGGCACCTTGCAGATATAGTACATTATTTTGATGAAGTGTATTTTCGATACTCGAATGCCATGTATAATTAGGCGCAATAAATGACTTGGATTTATATCCAAAGCTACTATGAAAGATTTTCAATCCTTCCTCCAGAATTTTTTTTTGATTTAACAGATCCTCATTGCAATCCGCAGCTAAAGCAGCCATGAAACTTGGATTTTTCTCATTACTGATCGTACTGCTTATACCGAACATATTACAATCAAATGCCAGATGCATCTCTTTCGAATTTTGTTGTAAGGCTCGCATCCATCTGGGAACATTCAGATGTTCTCTGCCATGGAATTGGGGATGAAAAATATTCTCAGCCATTCCTTGTTTCCATAATTCGAAGCTATGATTAGGATACCTTTGAATCGTTTCAGTAAATGGTTCGTAAAAATACTGCTGGTAGTTGGATTCCCTGATTTTATCGAAATCAGGATTAGCAACCAACGCATTTGCAGTAATAACAGGATGATTACCATTTACATCTTTAAATTTGATCAGGATATTGAATAGTAATTCAAAGTCTTCAACACTCGCAAGCGTATCATTGCGTAAGTAATGACATTTATCAACACGAATTCCACTGTTCAATAGTTTTTGATATACTTTACTTGATGGCATTCGAATGCTTCCCCAATCATCAGATTCAATAACAACAATTTTCCGGTTGATTTTTGAGCCCCGGTATTTGTTATAAGTAAGAAGAATTCTATTCTTAATGCGAATCATGAATTTGGGGCTTTAAATAACTATTTTGTGTTTTTTACGGTAGATACAGCTTTTCTTAAAAGCAATAAGAGTGAATTTATTATTCCAATGCTCAAACAGTAATGGAAAAGGCAGTAGTATTTATTCCCGGCTGATTTAATTAGCCTGACCATTCTTTTATCTGAAGGAGAGTAGAATAGATGAAGATGGTTAATCAAATCATCCGTAGATACCTTTGAATTGATTTCTAAGAAATGGTTTTTCAGAAGCTGTAAACAGATGACTTTTTCTCGTTGCGCAAATATTTTTTTTTTAAAATCAGGAGTATATCGATTTGCTGCTAAGATTTTTTGTAACTCAGTGTAGATAACTTTCTGATTATTTAAGAGCGTTTCTAAATTTGTTTTCCAGGTTATCGATTCCCTATTAACAGAATAAACATAATAGAAATCAGGTATCAGACATACTTTTGTCGCTCTAAGAAGAATCTCAATACCATAAAGCAAATCTTCTGCA
>CAYHDA010000294.1:0-5481 GCA_964355145.1 uncultured Mariniphaga sp. | reverse complement strand
TATCAGAGATCATTTTCAAATAAAAATGAAAGTCAAAAATGCGACAATAAATCTTTCCAATTACTTAAAGTTCGCCTTATTGTTCAAATATGGCCGGGCGAATATATGAAATTTTAACCGCCCGCAAAAAATCTGCAATGTTGATTCCCGGAAAGCAATATATTTGCACACTGAAATACAAAACAATGGCTGAACAAATAATACGCAATATCATTTTTGATCTGGGAGGTGTTATTCTTAATATTAATCCCCAACTCACAGTTGATGCCTTCCGGGAATTGGGATGGACAGAATTCTTTACAGAAAATAACCAGCTCCTCAACAAAACGCTTTTTTATAACCTTGAAAAAGGGAGCGATACACCTGAATCCTTTCGGGAAAATGCGAGACAGATGATTTCTCAAAAGATAGATGACCACCAAATTGATGCTGCGTGGTCTGCCATGATTCTCGATATTCCGGCCAGCCGGATAAAATACCTGACAGAGCTCAAAACAAATTATAAAATATTCTTGTTGAGCAATACGAATGAAATTCACAGGATCAAATTTCACCACGAATTCAAAGTCGAATTTGGCTACTCATTTTACGATTTATTCGAACGCAATTTCTATTCGCATAAAATGGGTATGCGTAAACCGGATCCGAATATTTACCTGCAGGCTTTAAAAGATGCTGATCTCGTGGCAGAAGAGACTCTGTTTATTGACGACATGGAAGAAAATATTGAAGCAGCAAAAACATTAGGCTTAAGGGTGCTGCATATCCAACCGGGAACTTTACTCGAAAAGCTGCCTGAATTTCTGAAAGATAATCAGCGGTAATTGGTTAAATCGGGAGCATTCAATTTTCCGGATTATGAATTAAATTTTCCGGTGAAATAGTTCCAGACCGGATCATTCGGCGGCGGTGCAACGATGATGATTTCCTCACCTGTTACAGGATGTGTAAATTCTATTTTGCGTGCATGAAGATGAATTCCACCGTCGCTGTTCGACCTCGAAAAACCATATTTCAGATCTCCCTTGATATGTAATCCCAAGGCTGCCAATTGCGCCCTGATCTGGTGATGGCGGCCCGTATGAAGCTCAATTTCGATCAGATGAAAACGATCAGACGAACCCTTATAATGATAAGTAAGGCTTGCCTTTTTAGATTCGTTCCTTTCAGTTGACCAGGCGAATGATTTATTCTGCTTCGTATCCCGGACTAGCCAGTGATTAAGCTGGCAGGATAATAGTTCCGGTTTTTTGTCTGTTACCGCCCAGTAAGTTTTGCGGATAGCCCCTTCTTCTTTAAACATTTCATTCAATCGTGTAAGTGCTTTTGAAGTTCGGGCAAAAAGCACTGTTCCGCTGGTGGGCCGGTCCAGCCTGTGTGTCACTCCCAGGAAAACATTACCTGGTTTATTATATTTCCGTTTAAGATAATCCTTTACATCATCACCCAAAGTGCGGTCACCGGTTTTATCTCCCTGAACGATATCGCCGCATCTCTTATTGATGGCAATAATATGATTATCTTCAAAAAGAACGTCTAACGGGTTCATTAGTCGTATTGTTCCTTTTCATTGGGAAAGTCCCGTGATTTTACGTCCGTAACATAATTCTCCACAGCTCCTTTGATCTCTGCTGCAAGATTGAGATAACGACGTAAAAAACGGGGGGAAAATTCCTGGGTCAATCCCAGCATATCGTGAATCACAAGAACCTGACCGTCAACACCTCCACCTGCTCCGATGCCAATCACAGGGATTTTTAATTCCTTCGCGACCCGGGCGCCCAGACTTGCGGGGATCTTTTCCAGAACGATAGCAAAACAACCTGCCTGTTCGAGGTAATGTGCATCTTCGAGCAGTTTTTTTGCTTCTATCTCCTCTTTTGCTCTAACCGTATAGGTGCCATATTTATGAATCGACTGTGGCATTAGCCCAAGGTGACCCATCACAGGAATCCCGGCCATAACTATTCGCTCCACCGATTCGATCACTTCTTTTCCGCCTTCGAGTTTCACCGCGTCGGCATGGGTAATTTTCATGATTTTAATCGCAGAGTTCAAAGCTTCGAGTGAATTACCCTGATAGGTGCCAAATGGCATATCAACAACAACTAAAGCTCTGGTCACTCCCCGGACAACCGATTTTCCATGATAAATCATCTGATCGAGTGTAATGGGAAGGGTGGTTTCATTCCCTGCCATTACATTCGAAGCCGAATCGCCGACCAGAATCACATCGATTCCCGCCTGATCGACCAGCTTAGCCATACTATAATCGTAGGATGTGAGCATTGAAATTTTTTCACCATGCAACTTCATCTCTGCAAGTACGTGGGTTGTCACCCTCTTCACCTCTTTCTGTACAGACATAATATAAGTATCAACAATAAATTATTCATGGCAAAAGTAGAAAAATCGGACAATTTCCGGATCGAAGGGACAATTTTTCGTTCCGGAAACTGCCGATTTTCTCAAAAGACAATTAAACTCTGAGGAATATTTTCTTTTGATACAAATAATAGAGCAGCAACCACTCAATGACAATTGCTCCAAGAATCTCTACCCATGGCCCCATTGGCAGAACGGTAAAACCAAGGAAAAAATGGGAGGCATGATCAAAATCAATAATTGAACGGCCCAAATAGATCGTAATCGAATTCATTCCAATCACTTTAAAAAACAATATCTTATAAGAGAACACTCCGTGTGTCCAGTCCTTGACGTCAATAGAAAAATAGAAAAGTGACAATAACATCGCACTAATTCCGGCGGCAAGCATATTAAACGAAACCGTCCAGCATGCCTTGATAATAGGATAAAATGGTGAAAGAATCAGGGCTGCAACAACTAAAGAAGCTCCGCCAATTGCAAGTGTAGCCGCTTTACGTTTGGAAGCAGGTTCGCCATCCCGCAGGACTGACCCCGCCAAAGCCCCCATCAGCGTTACTGTGATTGCGGAAACAATACACAACAGACCCTCAGGATCATAGATGCCACCGTGCAATCTTCCAGGCATCAGCATACGATCGAGCCATGCATTCATGCACCATTCCTGATCCAATAAAAGTCCTGCGCCATGTCCGGGAACGGGAACAGCAAGCTGAAGGATTGCAATTCCTGCCATAATCCCAACTAACCATACAACCCTGGTTTTAAACGATTTTGTGTACAAGACGATTGTTGCAGCGAATAAATATCCAAGACCGATTTGTCCGAGGACGCTGGCAATACGCATATCTGAAAAACCATCAAAATCACGTCTGAGATTTCCATTGTAGATAATTCCCAATACAACCAAAAGCAGACCCCGTTTAAGAATTTTATTGAAAAGGGCTTTCCGGTTTACTCCCTGCTCTACTTTGGCAGTTACTGCATAAGGAATAGCTACACCTGAAATAAACATAAACATTGGGAAAATGAGATCTTCAAAATGAAACCCTTCCCAGCTTACATGCTCAAGCTGACCTGCTATTACATGCATCCAACTCCAGTCGGTCGCTTTAGCTAAGGCGGCAATCAGGCTTCCACCTCCTATGATCCATAACATGTCAAATCCGCGCAGCACGTCCAACGACTGGAGACGCTCCGGTTGTTTTGATTCACTCTTTTTAAGTTTCATTGATTATATTTTTGGATTAATTATAGTTTGGCCAAAGTTAAATATTTTGAATTAAGTCACAACTTTCTACATTTATAATATCCGCTTTATTTAACGCTAACTCGTTTTAGTGACTAATTGTTGAAAACGGACGGTCAGTTATTTGAATAGCCTGGCACCTGATATAACGGAGTGTTTTTGCTGCTTTAATATCGGTGAATATCGGCCATTGGCCTGCCACTCCGAATAAAACTGAAAGGACGGGACTCCTACCCGTATCTCCGGCTTTCTTGTCCTTTCCGAAATTATAATGCTGTCGTTTTGTCACAATAAGTGACAGAAAAATTTGACTTACGACGTTTTCTTATGCCAATTTTGCAAAATAATCAGTTTTAATATTATTGGCACAACGATTGGTAGGAATAAGGTAATTGAGATAAAATTGAATCAACAGTAAAAATATAATTATACAAAAAATGGGAAAGATTATTGGAATTGACTTAGGAACAACCAACTCGTGTGTTGCCGTTATGGAAGGTAACGAACCGGTTGTAATCCCCAACAGCGAAGGGAAACGTACTACCCCGTCTGTGGTGGCATTTGTTGAAAATGGAGAACGCAAAGTTGGAGACCCTGCTAAACGTCAGGCAATTACCAACCCTCACAAAACAATATCCTCCATCAAGCGTTTTATGGGCGAACCTTTTGGAAACATGACGAAAGAGATCAAAAGGGTTCCTTTCTCTGTTATTCAGGGTGATCATGATATGCCAAGGGTGAAGATTGACGACCGCTTTTACTCACCTCAGGAAATTTCGGCAATGATACTTCAGAAAATGAAGAAGACAGCTGAGGATTACCTGGGACAAGAAGTAACCGAAGCAGTCATTACCGTTCCGGCTTATTTCAGCGATTCACAACGTCAGGCGACCAAAGAAGCTGGCGAAATTGCAGGGCTGAAGGTGCGGCGTATCATCAATGAGCCTACAGCTGCTTCCTTGGCATATGGACTCGACAAGATGCACAAGGATATGAAAATCGCTGTTTTTGACCTTGGCGGAGGAACATTTGATATCTCAATTCTGGAATTGGGTGACGGTGTTTTTGAGGTTAAATCAACCGACGGTGACACACATCTTGGCGGTGATGATTTCGATCAGGTAATTGTAGACTGGCTGACAGACGAATTTAAACGCGACGAAGGAGTTGACCTTCATAAGGATGCTATGGCATTACAACGTTTGAAAGAGGCTGCCGAAAAGGCAAAAATCGAACTTTCGAGTTCCACACAGACAGAGATCAATCTGCCATATATCATGCCTGTTAACGGAATACCAAAGCACCTTGTAAAAACGCTTACCCGTGCCAAATTCGAACAATTAGCGGATAAACTGATCAATGCAACGATGGAACCTTGTCGCAAAGCATTGCAGAACGCAGGTATGACCATTAAAGATATTGATGAAGTAATTCTTGTCGGAGGTTCTACCAGGATTCCTGCCATTCAGGAAAAAGTGCAGAATCTTTTTGGAAAAGTACCTTCAAAAGGGGTTAATCCTGATGAAGTAGTGGCAGTAGGCGCGGCTATTCAGGGTGGCGTACTTTCGGGTGAGGTGAAAGATGTATTATTGCTTGATGTAACACCGCTTTCTTTGGGAATTGAAACAATGGGTGGCGTAATGACTAAGCTCATCGAAGCCAATACCACTATTCCAACCAAAAAGGCCGAAACATTTACGACAGCATCGGACAGCCAGCCTTCAGTCGAAATCCATGTTCTTCAGGGAGAACGTCCAATGGCTACAGGAAATAAGACCATTGGCAGGTTCCACCTTGACGGACTTCCACCGGCACCACGTGGCGTACCTCAAATTGAAGTTGCTTTT
>CAYHDA010000293.1:0-5491 GCA_964355145.1 uncultured Mariniphaga sp. | reverse complement strand
TCCTCAATAAACTTACGGCGGGGAGGCACATCATCACCCATCAGCATCGAGAAAACGTGGTCAGTCTCGGCAGGATTTTCGATTGTTACCTGTCGTAAAGTACGTGTTTCCGGATTCATGGTCGTATCCCATAACTGTTCGGCGTTCATCTCTCCAAGACCTTTATATCGTTGAACGTGTAGCCCTTTTTCATTTCCACCGGCCCATTCTTCGATCAATTTGATCCTTTGTTGCTCTGTCCAGCAATATTGCTCCTGCTTTCCTTTTTTCACCAGATAAAGAGGAGGTGTGGCGATATAGAGATAACCATTTACAATCAGGTCGTACATGTACCTGAAGAAGAATGTCATAATTAATGTCGCGATATGAGAACCGTCGACGTCCGCATCTGTCATTATCACGATCTTGTGATACCGCAGTTTCGAAAAATTCAAGGCTTTCTGGTCTTCTTCTGTACCGATAGAAACACCAAGTGCAGTATAGATATTGCGAATTTCCTCACTGTCAAAGACCCTGTGTGTCATGGCTTTTTCGACATTCAGAATTTTACCCCTTAGCGGAAGAATAGCCTGAAATTTACGGTCGCGGCCTTGCTTCGCGGTTCCACCGGCCGAATCACCCTCGACAAAGAACACTTCACATAACGAAGGATCTTTTTCAGAACAGTCTGCCAGCTTACCGGGAAGACCGCCACCTGTCAGGACACTTTTACGCTGAACAAGCTCACGTGCTTTACGTGCTGCATGACGTGCCGTAGCAGCCAGAATCACCTTATTTACAATGATTTTTGCCTCGCGGGGATGTTCTTCAAGGTAATTGGATAACATTTCACTTACAGCCTGATCGACAGATGCACTGATTTCGGAGTTACCCAGTTTTGTTTTTGTCTGACCTTCAAACTGTGGTTCCTGAACTTTAACTGAAAGAACGGCTGTGAGTCCTTCGCGAAAGTCATCGCCACTGATTTCAAATTTCAGCTTCGACAGCATTCCGCTTGTATCAGCATAATTTTTCAATGTACGCGTTAAACCCCGGCGGAAACCGGTCATATGCGTGCCACCCTCAATAGTATTGATATTGTTGACGTAAGAGTGAATATTTTCAGTAAACGAGTTGTTATAACACATCGCTATCTCAACCGGTACATCATTCTTCTCCGTTGCAATATGAATTGTTTCATCGATTAACCGCTCGCGTGTACCATCTAGATAATCAACAAATTCAGCCAATCCTCTTTCAGAAAGGAACAATTCGTTTTTGCACTGACCATTCTCTTCCACGATACGGTTGTCTGTAATTGAAAGACGTATACCTCGATTCAGAAAGGCCAGCTCACGAAGCCGTGCGGCAAGAATATCATATTTAAATTCTGTTGTTGTAAAAATTGTGTCGTCAGGAATAAAAGTGATAATCGTACCTGTTTTGTCAGATTCGCCAATTATTTTGACATCTCCTTTCGGAAATCCCCTTTCATATTCCTGCTCCCATATTTTTCCATCGCGATGAATCTCAGCACGTAAATAAGATGCCAGGGCATTAACACATGAAACACCGACTCCATGTAAACCGCCGGAAACTTTATAGCTGTCTTTATTAAATTTTCCTCCGGCATGTAAAACAGTTAAAACCACTTCGAGTGCCGATTTATTCTCGCCAGTATGCAATTCAGTAGGAATTCCGCGACCGTCATCTGTAACGGTTACCGATCCATCTGTATTAATCACTACTTCAATATTCTGGCAATGTCCTGCCAAAGCTTCATCTATCGAATTGTCTATCACTTCATAGACAAGGTGATGCAATCCTTTAATGTTTATGTCACCAATATACATCGCAGGCCGCTTCCGAACCGCTTCGAGTCCTTCCAGAACCTGAATGCTGTCCGCACCATAACTTGAAGATCCATTAGATGGTAAAATCTCTAAATCGCTCATTCTTACAATAATTTTATTTATTAGCTGCCCCATTTTTAGGGGTTTGCAAATATAATATAAAATCACCAACCGGCGAAATAAATCGGGGTCAAATAATGTGAATTTTTAAAAATAATATTCTTTATATATAATTGAATATCAACGTAAAAGCGTCTGTAATTTCGGAAAGGCTTTTACTGCAGTTGAACTTATTTATCAGAATGAAAGGGTTATGCCTGCGATCAGCCTTAGTCCTTGAGATGCATAACCCAGCCACTGCTCATTTTGTCTGTTTAACAAATTATCTGCACGTCCGAACAGCTTAAAATTTCCTGTCATCTCATAGGTTGCTCCCAGGTTTATCCGGACTGAAGGATCGATTAAAAACTCCTGTGAAAGCGGTCCCCAATTGGCTAATGGATTAGTTTCCTTTACCAAATTTTCCACCAAAGCTTTCTGCTTCCCGGTAACATTCAGGTCAGTAAATCCTGTTAACCTGTCCATGATCCGAAATGCAGCTGAAGCAGAAAGATCGAAATTAGGTTTATGAGGAGCAAAAGTGAGCGTTTCAAGATTGTAATTGTAATAATTCCCTTTCAATACAACCGACAAATCTTTTCCTGAGACATACGAAAGCTCTGTAGACAGATTAAAAATTCCGGTATTATCATAGGTTAAAGCAAAGGCATTATTGTAAATTACAGGGGCTGGGGCTGTGCTTGATGATAAATCAGGAAAACCGTTAAGTACATAAAAATAAAGATCCTTAACCTGACTGTACTTCAATCCCATATTGTAGGAGATTTCGCGTGTGATTTTACCTTTCAATCCGCCTGACACAACATAAGAATAATCAGTATTATGCACATTATGCCTTGGATCAGCCCAATAGTTTTCAAAAGCGATATCGCTGTACCGATTGTTTTTCAAGTCGCCTTTAAAACCGGCAAAGAGAGTAAGAATCCCTTCAATGGGTCTAAAGTTAAATTCAAAATCGGGATAAAGTTTCATTGTATTTTTATCGCTTTTATCTAAGACCGCAACGAAATTTATTCCGCCTCTTAATGTCCAGTTTGTTCCTTCAATCCGTACTGAAGGGGCCATTCTGATCCAATCATTCGTTTTCGTACCCGGCAAACTTTGCGAACCAATGGTAATACTATCGGTTGAATAATGATCAAATGAGAGATCAAGAACCCCATTAACGGGACCAAAGTTGTAATCAAATTTACTGAAAACACCTCCGCTGCTCTCCTTCTGTCCTGTTTTGGCATCAGAAAAACCAAGTCGAATTCCACTGTTAAATTTAAGATCTCCCTGGAAATTACCGGAATTTTTAAGTGCGATTTCAAAATCCCCTTTCTGATAAGCCTGATTTAAACCAAATTTTGAACCGGAGAATAATGAGATGTTCGATGGAACAGCAACTGGATAACCATAGTAGTTCACAGCATCACGCCTGAAAGAAAGATCGGCTGAAAGAATTGTACTGCCAATATTCACTGAACCAAAAATACCGCCATTATTCTGACTGTAAGGAGCATCTACCAGATCATCGGCTCTTAATTTTATCTTCCCATCCGATGAAAGATGACGCAGATGCAGTCTGAAGGTGCCAATTTGTGATTTCGGAAGATTGAAGAAAGCTTCTCCGTATAGTGTACTATAAACCCCGGCCCCCAATTTCAGGTATCCAAAGCCTAAATCCTTAGTTGCTGTTCCGTTAACATCTGCCGCACTTATTGAAGATGCAGTGAAGCCCTTTTTTACTGGCTTACTATCGATGGAATAGTTGAATTCCGGTGTAAAACGGGTGGAATCATCGACAGCAGGCATCATGTTCACTTTTTGGGCGTTCATGATACTTGGCCGATATGCTTTAATCACCTCGACTTCCTGATTCAGCTTTGTTGTATCTTTTTGTGCAAATGCAGTAACAACTGACATTCCGACGATTAAAAGAAAAACTGACAATGAATGGTATGTTTGTCTCATAACTCTTACTGATTTATTTCTTTTTTGATCCGGCACCCGACGGCTGGGTTTTGACCTCTGGTTTTATGGACTCGGAATTATTCTTCACCTCCAGGGTCTGAAGATATTGATTCGCCTCATCAATGATACCATCACCTTTTTGCTCATAGTTTTCTATAATACTTTTAAGCGTGTTGGTGGCTTGAAAAAGATCGCTTTGTTTATCATAAACATGAGCAAGCAATAAGAAGCTTTTAGCAAGCCAATACTGGTGTGGAGTACCCTTTTCAATAAAATCATTTACCTCATTTTCCGCATCCTTTAATTTGTTATTTGCATAATAATATTCGCAAACCCTGTACTTAGCCTCAGCGCCTTCAATAGATTTTGAGTCACCTGAGAGTTTTCGCCAAAGCGGAAGCGCTTTGGACGGATCGTTCAGTTCGATGTATGCTTTTGCAGATTTATAAGATGCTTCGCGGTCAAGTTCCGGGGGTATTTTATCCATAGTTCGAATCTTCCATCCAATTTTCGAAACGGCATCAAAATCCTTTAATTCGTAATTACAGCGTAATCTTCCGGCCAGTGAAAGCAGGTTATTATTATTGTTGTTTGAAGCAGTTTCGAGTCGTTCATAATAGCCAAGTGCTTTTTTAAAATCACCTGCATTGTATGCCATTTCAGATGCTCGTAACAAGGCATTTTCGGTGAAGATATTATCCGGCTGCGCAAGAATAAAATCATAGCTAACCAAAGCGTCTTCGGTCTCATGATCAATAAACTCAGCTTCTGCCTTATAAAAATGCACATTCAGTGCAAAATTACCCGACGGGAAATTTTCGAGGTATTTTTTCAGCTCCGCTTTTGCTTTCGGATCCTTGGACATAACCAGTTTTTCGGCTGCATAGTAGGTAAGTGAGTCCTGCTCTAATTCGGAAGGAGTCGCCGATTGCCCCAGTTTTTTTGCATAGGCAATGTATTCGCTGACTTTATTGGTTTCAACATAGTTATTGCGTATCCCTGCAAGTGCACCTTTGGCCTCCGGACTGTTTGGATATTTTTCGGCAACTTGTTTATAATAATCGAGAGACGTCGTAAAATCATTTGTGTTATAAGCGATCAGGCCCATTTGTATCAAGGCTTTCGGGATAAAAGGACTGGCCGGAAACCTTGAAATCAAATTCTTGTAAATTGCTATTGCTTTATTGTTATCCTGTAATCTCTCAAATGATTTTCCTGTTTCAAATAAGGCGTCATCCAAAAAATTGGATTGCGGGAATTGAGTCTGAAGCTTTTCCAGTTCGCTGATTTTTAGATGATAGTCTTGCAATAATCCGTGACAAAAGGCTTTTTGAAACAAAGCATAATCAGCATCTGACAAACCTGTGTCCCATGCCTTTTGATAATATGCAATCGCCTCTGTAAACCGGCTTGAAACAAAGTAACAATCGCCTAACCGGTTGTAGGCATCGGTATAAAGCGTTGAATTTTTATCTGTCGTACCTTCGGAATATTTAATGAATAATGGAATAGCAGGCTCGTATTCTTCTTTATTAAAGAATGCGTAACCGATATTGTAATTTGATATTGGGTATTCCTTTTAA
>CAYHDA010000292.1:0-5508 GCA_964355145.1 uncultured Mariniphaga sp. | reverse complement strand
CGGATTATCCATCCATTATATAAAACGGGCATTCCCCAGTTTTTTAAAGATTGGACCGTCGCTCCTCAAATCAAATTCGATATTATCTGGGGATGGGATCGGTTTTCAGAGGAAGGTCAGAAAGGAAATGCAACTGATAACACCTGCTATGGTCACAATGCCGAGTTTGGTCATCTCCTGTTACATGCACTCAAAATCCTGAACCTGGATACAAAACCGTATCTGGACTTGTTCCGGATTATCTATGACCATACCGTTGATAATGGTATCGACTGGGAATTTGGGGGAGTATTTGTTGAAGGTCCGCACTCGGGAGGCGTTTACGATAAGGAGAAAGAATTTTGGCAACAGGCAGAAGCGCTGATCGGATTACTCGATGGTGTCATTCTTTTTGAGGACGAGAAATTTTCTAACGCCTATGAAAATGTTCACCGTTTTGTGCTGGATAAAGTGGTTAACAAAAGAGTAGGAGAGTGGTATCCTTTACTTTCGCGTCGTGGTGACCCGATCTGGACCCATATGGGGCATTCATGGAAGATCAACTATCATACTGTCAGAGCAATGATTCAAAGTATTATACGATTGGATAGAATAGCATCAAAACTAATTTAACAACTGAATTAAATTAAACCCGATAAACTTATGACATTAAACTTAACATATCTCGACTGGATTGTTCTTACGATCGTGGTTAGCGGAAGCCTCTCTTTTGGCTTGTACATGGCTTACCTCAAAAAATCCGGTCAGAACAGCTCTAACTTCTTTCTGGGTGGCCGGTCAATCAGTTGGCCCATCGTGGGCGCATCGGTATTTGCAACCAATATCGGTGCCGAGCATTTGGTCGCCTTATCCGGCGACTCTTATCGTTATGGCCTGGCTGCCGGTTCGGTCGAACTGACAACGGCCATCACGTTGGGTATCGCCTGCGCTGTTTTGTTTCCCTATTATATTAAAAACAAGATTTTTACCATTCCTGAATTTCTGGAATTGCGCTATAATCGTCGGGCGCGGACTTTTTTCTCGGGGTTAATGCTGGTTATCAGCATTATGACTAAGCTGGCTTTTACTATGTATGCCGGAGCCCTGGTTTTTAACAGCATCTTCGGATGGCCTGTGATGACTACAATTGCTGTTATTGCCGTTGTGGTTGCCCTGTTTACCATGATCGGTGGCTTTACCGCAGTCGCTTATACCGATACAATTCATGTTACAGTCATGATCTTTAGTGCCGTCCTAATGCTTTTCATTGGTCTCGACCGCGTGGGTGGCTGGGGTGGCCTTATGGAAAAAGTTCCTGATATGATGTCTATCGGTAAGCCTATGAATGATCCAAATTACCCGTTCTGGGGAATTCTGGCTACAGCTTTCTATGCCGGAATCTTCTATTGGGGTATGGATCAGGTAAATGTTCAGCGGATACTGGCTGCCACCGATCTGAAAAATGCCCGAAGAGGTGCCATGTTTGCAACTTTACTAAAACTGTTGCCGATCTTTATTTTCGCTCTGCCAGGCGTCATTGCATACGCACTATATCCTAACGAACTCGTTGGGGAAGCAAGTAAGAATACCTATGTTTTATTACTCAACAAATTACTCCCCACAGGATTGCGTGGATTATTGCTTGCATCATTGGTTTCAGCGCTGATCACCGCCCTGATTGCAACACTGAATTCAGTATCTACACTGGTTGTGCGCGATTTTATCGTAGAGTTTAAACCCGACTATCCTGAAAAGAAACAGGTGAAACTTGGCCGTATTATCATTATGATAGTCGCACTGCTTGGAGTCGCTGCCGCCTATCTGGTGTATAAAAGTCCTTCAGGCTTATACTTGTACCTCCAAACAATGTGTGCCTACCTGATGATCCCCGTTTTCCCGGCGATATTCTTTGGCATTATGAGCAAACGGGTGACCCTCAAAGGAGCTGCAGTTTCGGTAATCGTAGGCTTATTGCTGGCTACCTTGTTCGTTGTTGATGAATTACTTGGGGCATCAGGAAAAGATTTGTTTCCATTCCTGCATTATAAATTCACCGCCAACTTTGGATTCCGTGGGTTGTGGGCCGAGATGCTGATTACCGCTGTATTGTTTACCGTATCTGCTTTCACCGAGAAAACATCTCCTGAGAAACTTGAAAATACGACGATTAATTATTCAAAAAGCGTTGCTGTTTTTGAAGGCATTGGCGACTGGAGACTACATCTGGGAGTTCTCTCCGTTATTACTTTGGCTATTTATTTCTGGTTATTTTAATTCACTATAAACAATTAAACTACTTTAAGATGAAAAAGATCACAATTTTGGTTGTTGTGTTATTGATTTTAAGTACCGGTTTGGCAGAAGCCAAACAGAAATGGGTCTCCTTATTTAACGGAAAAGATTTGACCGGCTGGACAATCCACGGGAAAGCCACCTGGAGTGTTCAGGATGGCGTCCTCGTTGGTGAAGGTGGAATGGGCCATATTTATACCGATGCGAATTGTTCCGATTTTGAGGTAAAAGGAGATTTCAGAGTTAGCGAGAAAGGCAACAGCGGCTTCTATTTCAGAGCTAATCCACCTGCTGATAATCCAGACGCATTTCCCCGTGGCTACGAAGCTCAGATTTGTAACAGTCAGGATTCCTATACGGGCTGGTTATGGAAACCAGGAAAACCTACCGGGAAAGCTGCCGAATTGCTGACCAAAGATGGAGAATGGTTTACTTATCACATCAAAGCAGTCGGTCCTCATATTCAATTCTGGATCAACGACAAGTTGGTCATGACCTATGACGACAGCGATTACAAGACAGGCCATTTTGCCATTCAGGGACATAATCCAGGTATGAAAATAGAGGCCAAAAACCTGTTCTATATAAACCTTGACAAAAAATAAGCGAGGTTTGTTTTCTTAGTCATAAAGTAATTGTAAATTGAATATCAAAAGATTACACAGCGTTATGCAGAGCTTATCCTCTGTGTAACGCTGTGTCTGAAATAATCTCAGCGAGTCCTCCCGGATTCCTTTGCGTGATGAAACTGATACCTGCGGCAGTTGGTTTTAATTCACATCAAATTCATTAGACAATTAAGATACTAATCTGCTTACCTGATCCTTCTTCAAATATCCGGTAAAGTGTCCACAGCTGAACATCGCATGTGCCCTATCAGGTTAAAAAACCATGTGATTTGAATAAATAAGCAGAAGTTTGCGTTTTTTAAAAATAGTTTCTTTGTTTGGATCAGATAATTATTCCGAAAATGAGAG
The DNA here is from genome assembly GCA_964355145.1 of uncultured Mariniphaga sp. Lineage (GTDB taxonomy): Bacteria > Bacteroidota > Bacteroidia > Bacteroidales > Prolixibacteraceae > JAAFHB01. The sequence continues at coordinate 2,260 of CAYHDA010000292.1, read as the reverse complement.
ACATTTTATCCCGGTGCTTGATGTTATTCTTTTTCTTTTTTACTATTGCCGGATGTAAAGAGAAAAATGCCGCTTTACCCGTTAACTCAAATAATGCCAAAGGGCAGCAAATCTATCATGATTTACCCTGCATTCAGGAGTATAGCATAAAGTACTGCCTGACTGAAAATCAACAAAACTTTAAGCTTGCTGCTATCTCTTCCGATCGAAACGGACAGATAAGGATTTTATCAGATGGCGGTGTTTTAGTCCCCGACAATGGCAGCCTCTTCTATTCCGGCAAGCTAATCCGTGATATTTCGTATTCCCCTCTGCTTCCCAAAAAGATATCAGCAATCATTACTTACCAGGATCAAAGGGTGTATCTCGACGATCATCAGGTTTTCAGTAATGCCTGGGCTGGGAAAATACAAATTGATCATGGCTTGCCTAACGCCACTGTTTTCGCCGGCGGTGACGATTTTCATTTTCTGATTTCTGATGGTGATAAGCTGGTTTATCTCGATCAGGCAGGAAATACACTTTGGTCTGGTACATTTACTGCGCTTCAAAAAATACGCTATTGCGATAAGAAAAATAGTTTTCTGCTCATTTCTCCGAATAGTGTTGCCGAATTTATACCCGGACAGCCGATCAAAGTTCTTTATAACGGCAGCGGAATTACGTGCGCTTCCTATAATGGTAATGAAAACGAAATTGTAGTAGGCACTGGTTCAGGCTATCTTTTTCTCTCAGATAAAAAACTGATCTCAAAGATTCCCTGCGCTGAAATAACCGAGGTAACCGAAATTAACGGACAATTGTGGTTCGGTTCCACCCATGGAGCGTTCCGGTGTAATGAAGATGGGAAATACAGCTATTTTGCTGGTGAACGATGGATTCCCGGGAACAGGATCACTGCAATCGAGGCCGGACCTGACAGCACCATACTCCTGGTTACGGATAAAGGCGTGGGGCAACTTGTTTTTAAGAAGATGACACTTGAGGAGAAAGCGCTATTTTATGAAAAACAAGTGCGGGAGAAAAACATTCGCTACGGGTTTAACTGTAGTTCTGTTCGCATACCTGATGGCTATTCCTCGGCACAGACTGGTAATCAGCCAAGTGATAATCTTTGGACTGGAATGTATCTGGCCAGCCAGCTTTTCCGTTATAAAGTAACGGGATCAGAAGAGGCAAAGCAAAATGCATATGAAGCTTTCGAAGCGATGGAAAGACTGCATACCGTTACCAACATCCCAGGTCTTTTTGCCCGTAGTTTTGAGCGCGACTATAAAGTTGAAAATTCGAAAGGTGCAGACTGGAAAAGAAAGGAACTCTTAACCGGCAGTCCGGCCAATTTATGGCTTCCTGCCAGCGATCATCCTAACTGGACCTGGCGATCAACGGCCAGCAGCGATCAGACTGTTGGACAGATTTTTGCATTGACCATGATACTGGAACTTTCTGATGATACCCAATGGAAAGCCCGTGCGCTCAAAGTCCTGGATAACCTGATGGGCTATATTGTTAAAAACGACCTTTATATTATAGATGTTGACGGCGAACCAACGATGTGGGGCAAATGGAATCCCGACTATGTCAACAAATTTCCAATAAACGTTGGTGACCGTAAGATCAACTCTTCCAATATTATCGCCTTTTTGCAGACAGCCTGGCATTTTACCGGTAAGGAAATCTATAAAAACAAAGCGAATGAGCTGATGCAGAAATTTGGCTATCTGGATAACCTTACCCGGTCTTTTACTCAAATTGGTCCCAGCCAGGCTGATGAGCTTAGTAATGTACTCTCGTCAGAATGGAACCACTCCGACGATGAGATGTATTTCCTTGCATACTGGGGGTTATATCCCTATTCTTTGAACAGCGATTTAAAACCACAATACCTTGCCGCGATCAAGGATCATTGGGAAATCGAACGTCCCGAAAAAAATGCGCTTTGGAACTTTACCTATGCTATGACAGGCGCAAAAGAATTCGATCTCGATCAGTCGATTGGATTTTTGAAAACCTATCCGCTCGATCTTCGAAACTGGGGAATGCTAAATTCACACCGGCTTGATATTGAACGCATTCCTGTAAATTTCAGAGGCCAAACCACAAAAGAATTGCTTCCATTGGGTGAAATTCCAATTTATCGTCACAATGGACAAATATTTACACTCGATTCTTCTGGCGACGGAACATCACTCATCAGTGCAGGAGATACCTGGTTATTGCCTTATTGGATGGGACGTTACCTTGGTGTGATTTCTGCCCC
>CAYHDA010000291.1:0-5522 GCA_964355145.1 uncultured Mariniphaga sp. | reverse complement strand
AAATGATTGGCGACTTCTATGGGAAGGAGGCTAAAATGATCTCATCCTTTATCATCTCCTTTGCCTGGATCGGAATTATCGCCGCCCAAATTATCGGAGCAGCGAAAATAATGACTGGCTTTACGGGATTAGACTATTCTTTGGCCGTCTGGGGCTCCGGGGCGGTTTTTATTTTTTATACCGTTATCGGCGGACAAATCTCCGTATTAAAAACAGATCTTTACCAATCATTCATCATTATCGGAGGAATACTGGTAACAGCTCTCTTTATCTTATTTTCAGAACCTGTCTCTCCAATGAAGATGACCATGCTGAAATTTCCCTTTAACGAAGGATTTCACGCTTTCGATCTGGTCATCTTATTATTGACCTATTCGACAACTTTCATTGTAGGTCCGGATATTTATTCGCGTATATTTTGTGCTGAAAATGAACAGATTGCCCAAAAAAGCGTCCTGATAACCGCAATTGTCTTAATTCCATTCTCATTGTGTATAACCTTTCTTGGCGTTTTTGCAGCCTACAAATTTCCTGAAATTCATCAGCAAAATGGTTCGGCGCTAATCCCGGTAATGCTTAATACTTTGCCCGAATGGGGAGTTGGATTGCTGATTGCAGCGTTACTTTCGGCCGTAATGTCTTCCGGCTCAACAGCCTTACTCACTTCAGCGACAATTATCAGCGATCCGGTTTCAAAGGGGTTCAGCCATAAGCATTCGTTACGAAACACTAAAATAATCATGCTGATTATAGGACTGTTAAGTATTTTTCTTGCGTCAACGGTTTATTCAATTATTCAATCGCTGCTTATTGCCCTGACGATATTCTCAGGAGCATTTATTGTACCAACGGCAGCAGGACTTTTAGGTTACAGGGCAAGTAGAATCAGAAGCAGCTTTGCTATGATTACCGGAGGTGTAATTGCATTAGCAGGGAAAATCGTCTCTTTATATGGTGAAAACAATACGGGTAATCTTATCATAATCAGTGGATTCGCATTAAATATCCTGATCCTGTTTCTTCCGGACAGGAAGTATGCCACGAACGAAAGAAAAAAAATTTAATTTTCGTATTTTTGATGTCCGGAATACATAAATCAAACACCAAGATGAATTTTCGCAAAACGCTGATAACCATAGGAATCATTTCGCTGCTCTTTGCTTGTAAAGAACCGGTACCCAGACCTGTCGTACGAATCATTCCATTACCTGCTGAAGTTATTGATCAGGAAGGTATTTATACTTTAACCGCTGCAACCAGGATCGAAATTGGAGCCGAAAACGAGCAATTGAGATCAATTGCGGGGTTCTTGAATAGTCATACCGAAAAATACTACGGAATAACGAATGCGATCATTGCATCAGATGCCCCTGCCAAAGGATCAATATCTCTTAAACTAGATGAAAATCTCAAAATTGGAAAGGAAGATTATCATTTGTCAGTTGGGCCGAACGGGGTTGTGGTTGAAGCAGGCTCCCCTGGTGGTATTTTCTATGGAATACAGACTTTGATTCAGCTGATGCCACCGACACCCAAACAACTGGCAGAGATTATCTTGCCGGCTGTAGAGATAAAAGATACACCCCGTTTTTCGTGGCGGGGACTTCAGCTGGATGTGAGCCGGCACTTTATGCCAAAAGAATTCATCCTTAAGTACCTCGATTATATGGCAATGCATAAATTCAATGCATTTCTCTGGCATTTAACCGACGACCAGGGGTGGCGGATTGAAATAAAAAAATATCCAAAACTGACTGAAATTGGAGCTTTACGCAAGAAGACAATAATAGGGCATGTCAACAATCCTGCGGGAATGGATACCATTCCTGAAGGTGGATTTTATTCCCAGAATGATGTTCGTGAGATTGTTGCTTATGCTTCAAAACGTTTCATAACCATAATTCCAGGGATAGAGATTCCAGGGCATGCTTTGGCGGCATTAGCCTCCTATCCTGAGTTAGGCTGCACAGGAGTTCCCTACGAGGTAGCAACGAGATGGGGCATTTTCAGCGATGTTTATTGCCCGGGTAAAGAAGGGACATTTATATTTATGAGAGATGTACTGACTGAAATGGCCACGCTCTTTCCGGGTAAAAATTTTCAAATCGGCGGAGCTGAATGTCCTCATATACAATGGGAAAAATGTTCAATGTGTCAGTTAAGGATGAAAACCGACAGTTTAAATTCTACAAATGACCTGAATAACTATTTTGTGAACAGAATCAGCAGCACACTTGATTCGCTTGGCAAAGACCGGATGGGATGGGATGATATATTAAAAGACTCGCTGATTACAAAAGGGATTGTACTGGCAAGGCAAGGCGAAGAGGGAGCCTTAACTGCTGTGAAAAGAAAAATCCGGACGATAATGACACCGGCAAAATATTGCAATTTCGACCAGTATCAGGCAGATCCAAAGGGCGAACCTTTAGCCGTAGGCGGACTTTTAACTCTTGAGCAGGTATATAATTATGAGCCTGTTCCTAAAGATCTTTCCCGTCAGGAAGCCAAATATATTATTGGAGTGCAGGCAAACATCTGGACTCCTTACATGAAAACACCTGAATATGTCGAGTATATGACTTTCCCTCGTGCCACAGCCTTGGCTGAGATTGCCTGGTCTCCTAAAGCAAGCCACAACTATAACTGGTTTAGAAAAAGATTAAATGAACAGGTAAAACGATATGAAGCCGAAGGCATCAAGTACTGCAAAGGTGAGTTCAAAACGGCTGCAAATTAATAAAGGCAGGTCTGCGAGACCTGCCTTTATTAATTATTGACTACTTTAATGAGCTTAATTACTTAGCTGAAATAACGAGAACTTTAGATAGACTCCAGAAAGCTTTAGCATCCAGAATCACCAGTTTGTCAGCTGAATTATTGCCATCGATTCGATATGAGCTTTTAGGATGAGAAGTTACAACGTTAACTTTCTTTTTCATGATCGGAATCTCAGTTAATTTTGTGATATCTACCTTGGTGAAATCACTCATATTCAAATCGGCCATGATATTTTTCGTGCGGCCAATTCCGATAAAGCCACCTTCACCTGTGATAATTTTTTTATCTTTTAGTTCACGGTTGGTTCCAATCACATAATAGGCTGTGTTTAAAGCTTCTGTCTTGGCATCAATATCTGCCTGTTTCTTTTGGTTATCAGCGCTTAAATTATCAACATTTGTGTTCAGATCAGAAACTTTAACATTGAGATCTTTAACCTGAATATTCAGCTTACCCAATTCATCGGTTAACTGAGCAATTTGTGCATCTTTCTCTTCAATCGATTTGTTAAGATTATCGATCATTTTTTGAAGTTGGGCAGCGTTCTTATTTGATTTATTTAACTTTGCCGTAAGATCAGCAACAAGTTTTCTGTTTTTTTGAAGCAAATCATAAATATAGCTGATATCGCTTTTAATTTGATCTTTCCGTGATCCTTTTACCTCACCTGCTTTGGTGCTTTTATTAATGACGCGCTCAATTTGCTTGATTGAATCCAAATTAGCTTCAACCTCGTTGAAAGTAGCTACAAACTCAGAAATATTCGCATCTTTATCTGTTCCAACAGCTCTAAGACTATCATTTTGTGCCTGTAAGCGAGCAATTTCAGCTTTTCTTTGATTACAACCGGCAGCAAAAAGGAGTACCGGAATTAATAAAACATAAATGAACTTTTTCATGATACTAAAAATTAGAATTTAAATTAAAACTAAAGTTAAGGTAAAAATTAAAACTTTTGGGGAATTTAGCAATAATTAACTATACATTTTATCACGGCGCTCTTTAAGTTCATCATTTGAAATATAGTCGTCGTATTCTGTTATTTTATCAATAATACCCTTGGGAGTCAATTCTATCACCCTGTTTGCGATCGTCTGAATAAACTCGTGATCATGTGAAGACATCAAAACATTCCCTTTAAAATTTGTTAATGTGTTATTAAAAGCCTGAATAGATTCAAGGTCTAAATGATTTGTCGGAGTATCGAGTACCATTACATTGGCATTTCGAAGCATCATTCGCGAAATCATACAACGCATTTTTTCACCGCCCGAAAGGACAGAAATTTTCTTATAAATTTCATCTCCGGAAAAGAGCATTTTACCAAGATAGCCACGAATATATGCTTCGCTGGTATCGCTCGAAAATTGCCCCAGCCACTCGACAAGGTTGTAATCTGAATTAAAAAAATCAGAGTTATCCATTGGCAGATAAGCGTTCGTTATAGTCTGACCCCAAAAGTAAGACCCCGAATCCGGTTTATCATGACCTGTGATAATTTCAAAAAGCGCTGTCATTGCACGCGGGTCACGTGAAAGAAAGACTACTTTATCGTCCTTTTCAACGTTAAAATCAAGATCTTTGAATAAAATTTCACCATTGATACTTTTGCTCAACCCTTTCACTTCAAGAATTCTGTTTCCCGGATCGCGGTCAGGGGTAAAAATAATTCCCGGATATTTTCGAGTCGAAGGCTGAATATCTTCAATATTCAACTTTTCAATCATTTTTTTCCGGCTGGTAGTCTGCTTTGATTTTGCAACATTGGCACTAAACCGGGCAATAAATTCCAGCAACTCCTTCTTTTTCTCTTCTGCCTTCTTATTCTGAGCCTGTTGCTGACGTAAAGCCAGCTGACTGGAATGATACCAGAAGCTATAATTTCCCGCAAAAAGCTGCACTTTGCCAAAATCAATATCTACAGTGTGGGTGCTGACAGCATCTAAAAAGTGACGGTCGTGCGAAACAACCAAAACGGTATTTTCGTAGTTCCCCAGATAATTTTCAAGCCACATCACTGTTTCAAGATCGAGGTCATTGGTCGGCTCATCGAGCAGCAGATTATCCGGCTTTCCGAATAACGCCTGCGCGAGTAGTACGCGTACTTTCTCTTTCCCGCCTAACTCCTGCATTAAACGGTGATGGAATGGCTCTTTGATTCCCAAACCGCTTAGCAGCATTGCAGCATCACTTTCGGCATTCCACCCGTCCATCTCCGCAAATCGTTCTTCCAGTTCGGCAGCTCTCATCCCGTCACTGTCCGAAAAATCAGCTTTTGAGTACAAAGTATCCTTCTCAAGCATGATTTTCCACAATTCATCGTGTCCCATCAATACGGTATTCAGCACCGAGTGCTCTTCGTAATCATAGTGATTTTGTTTCAGAACAGATAACCGTTCGCCGGGACCTAGTGTAATTGATCCTTTTGTTGTAGAGAGATCTCCGGAAATAAGACGAAGAAGTGTAGATTTGCCTGCTCCGTTAGCCCCGATAACCCCGTAGCAGTTGCCTGGTGTAAACTTGAGATTAACATCCTGAAACAAAGGCTTTTTACCAAACTGAATTGCTAAATTAGATACTGTAATCATTAATAATCCTCTTGAATTTCTTAAGTATACAAAATTGTTTATAAGGGTGGCAAAGTTAGACAATTCTTTTTAAACCTCATATTCTGAATGTCAGGTTAGTAGAATGTTAACTAAAATATAATTTGAAAAATCAAACCAATGCAAAACTATCGG
>CAYHDA010000290.1:0-5588 GCA_964355145.1 uncultured Mariniphaga sp. | reverse complement strand
TTCCAATTCTCTTGAGTACACTCTTTTGAACTAAATAATATACTCGCCAATTAATCGTCGTTTGCTTTAAATCAGGCTCATGCTCTTTGTAAAACAAAGAAATATCATCCATTTCCAGACATTTTTCAGATTGGAAGCGGGCTTTTAACTTCTCGATATGTAATTTATCAGTTGCGATAATATTTCAGTTTTGTACAAATATACAAAATAAACTATAAATCGGCAGCAAATTGAATATGCTGCCGTAAATTAGAAAATTTTAGTCCTTTATAAATTTTAATAAATATTACCAGGCTGGGAGATCATTGTGAGTTGCAGATTTTATTATTCATTTCATTTTTATTAATTTTGATGAATGGAACGACCGAAATTGACTTCATTCTGGAAACATTGGCCTGAATCCGATCAGGAGGCACAAAAACTTGCATTCAAAACGATTGAATTTCAGGAAAGGCATAAGTGTGATTTTATTAAAATTACGCCTGCCGGGACTTGGCAGGCGGTTTGTTATGGAGCTGGTGATGAAAATTGGAAAAACGATCCATTTGGAAGAAGACGAATCACAAAAACACTTATTCACGAACCTGCTGATTGGTTGAGACTAGTAGATTTTTCAGAAAATATTCCGGTATTGATGAAAGAAATTGTTGGTTCATGCAAAAACATTGCAGTACACAATTTTTCAGAACCTATCGTATTTACAATGTTTAATCCAATTTCTCAGGCAATTCAGCTTGCCAGTTTAGATGTTTTTAAAGAACATTGTAAGGTTGCTCCAGAGAAGGTTTTAGCTGGAATTGAGATAATTACGAAGAACTCCTTGTTTGTCATTAAAGAGTTTCTGAAAGCAGGTGCTTCAGGTATTTTTTATGTTACACAACACATGCAAAAGGCACTTTTATCTCCAGACCTTTACCGCATTTTTGGTGAGGAAAGTGATAAAAAATGTTTAACATCCTGTAGTAATTTGCCTGTTTCAATTTTCCATATTCATGGTGAGAATATTTTCTTGTCGCTTAGAGAGTTACCTGAAAATTGTTTGATTCATTATTGCCATTCCTCCGACAATATGAAACCCAATGAATTTTATGAAAATTTCAACCACCAATTGATGTTGGGTATTCCTGTTTCAAGGATGATGGAATGTGTTTCTACTCAACAAATAAAGGAGTGTATTCATTTCTACAGAGAACTGAATCCTTTATATGATGGTATGACAGCAGGATGTGTACTTCCCCTGGACTTTTCAAATGAACGATTATCACAATGGATGAATGTGATTAAAAATATGTCATAGATGGAGCTGGATTACAATGGGCCAATCAATCGCTCCTTTAATCAATTTAAAGAAAGTGATTTAGATAATTCTGTTTTTAGAAAATTTGAAGAAATTGCTCTGTTTTATCCTCAACGCCTAGCAATTAGCGATAAAAATCAATCATTTACATATTTTCAAGTTTATCGGAAGTGTCTTCAATTGGCATCTAGAATCCAGGTATCACATCCGGCAAAGGAACCAATCGGAATTGCATTGTCTAATTCGGTGTTTTTCCCAATCTCTATGCTGGCCGCATTGGCCAATGGCTGCCCATATGTTCCGCTGGATCTTGATTTGCCTGAGTCTCGCAATGAGTTAATTATTAGACTTTCAGGCCTAAAAACGATTATTTCGACCTCCGAATTTTTGCATCAGTTTAAGGATATGTCTGTTATTAACATAGACATGCTTGACGTTAATCCATCAATTGATTTTGTAAGTACCGCATTACCATCAGACATTGCTTATATCATTTACACATCCGGTTCAATGGGCATTCCCAAAGGGGTTTATCAGAATCAACGGAACTTATTGCACGATGTGATGCAGTACACAAATTCCATCCATCTTTCAAAAGAGGATCGCCTGAGCTTATTGTATTCGCCCAGTGTGAATGGGGCGATCAGAGATATATATGGAAGTTTGTTAAATGGCGCTTCCCTTCATGTGTTACGACTAAAGGATAGGGGAATACTTGATTTGCCTGATTTTATTAGAAAGGAGAAAATAACAGTATATCATTCTATTCCAAATATTTTCAGAACGTTTTTAAAATTGAAGGAGAACTTAGAGGATATGTCTTCAGTAAGGTTGGTTTATCTGGCAGGTGACAGGATTTATAAAGCAGATGTTTTATTGTTTAAGCAATATTTTCCTGACGATTCATTCCTTTATGTTGGTATTGGTTCCACAGAAATAGCAACTATATACAGGCAATGGTTTATTTCCAAAACAACAGTCATCAACCAGGAACTCATACCTCTGGGATTTTCTGTCCCAGATAGGATTGTGCAAATTGTTGATGAACAGGGAGAATTGGCTTCTGATGGTGAGATTGGAGAGATAAAGGTGATAAGTGATTTTATTTCTCTAGGATATTGGAACGATTCACATCAAACTGACCTTGTTTATAAAGGAGGCGACGTAAGATCCTATTTAACTGGAGACCTTGGGAGAATAAATTCAAATGGCATGCTAGAGTTTTTCGGACGAAAGGATCATCAGGTAAAAATCAATGGATATAGAGTTGAGCTTTCTGAGATTGAAGCAAGTTTGATGAGTTATCCAGGATGTAATGGTTGTGCCGTTGTAGTTCATCCAATGGAATTTGGTGTGATTTTGGTGGCATTTTTTGTATGTCAGTATCCAATTAGCGATTTGTTGTTAAGAGATTGGTTAAGGGCAAAATTGCCTGCACATATGATTCCTAGATATCTCATACAAGTTGAAGAGATTCCGCAATTACCGAATTATAAAATCAATCAGGACGGGTTGAAAGTTATGCTTCATGATTATTTGGAGAAGATCGAACTTCCTTCTAATACTCAAATGGATAAGAAAGGAGACATGGCTTTGATTCGAAAAACAAGGGATATCTGGTCAAGATATCTTGATTACAGATCCTTTGATCAAGATATATCCTGGACAGAAGCGGGAGGGGATTCAATTTCGGTGGTTCATTTTATTATTCAGTTGGAAATGAAATTTCATGTTAAATTTCCAAATGAATGGATTTATGTTAAATTAAAGCCATCTGACATAACTGATTTTTTGGATAAGATGCCGTTGAATCAACCTTTGAGACCTAAATTATACTATTTTCCACCTACTTATGGAATCAATGAAAGAGCAAGGTCATTTTTAAATGATCTTGCTGAATACTTCAATTTAACTATTATTGCATATCCACAATTTAAAGATATCCAAAAGAAAAACTTGAAAATAGAAAACTATTGGGGTTTTATATTGAATCAAATCCCTGATTTTAATGACAATGCGATTGGTTATTTAGGCAATTGTCACGGTGCTAGTATTTTAAGTAGTTTTATTGTCCAGAACAAATTGAAGGATTTTGCTTTTATTGGAATATTGGATGATGTTTCTCACTTGAGGAGACCAGTAGAATTAGGCTTGCTTCATCGATTTGTAAAAAATGTATCAATCGATTACCTTAAACCATCTAAATATATACGGTTTGTTTATGTTCACTGTTCCTTATTTCGCGGGTTCGTAAGGCTCTTGGTTAAATGGTTTTATTTTGCATTCTCTAAATCGTTGTTGGAGAAGATTTTAATATATGAAACCCAATTTTCAAATCGTGATAATAAGCTAAAGGAATTTATTTTTAGTACAGAGGAGACGATTTATGGCCACATAAGACAAATAACCAAGCTGGAAGGAAGTGAAATGATAATTGTTCCGTTGCAAGGGCCACATAATCAATTGTATGAAACTGAAAATAAAAAAGTCATCATAGATTTTATCAGAGAATTTTATTTTGATAAAGTTGTTGTTCCAGAAGAATAAAAAAATGCACTGAAAAATTCTAATCTGGAGACTTTAAAGGTAAAAAAAAAGACACCCACAATATGCTTGTAAGTGCCTGATTATCAAGTAGCCCCGGAGAGACTCGAACCCCCAGCCTTCTGATCCGTAGTTCGTAAATCTCATTTCATTGATTATCTTTGCATAGTATTCCTTGTTATTGGGCTTTGATGTTTTGTTTGTCATTGATTGTCCCTGATTCACAAAAATTTGGCGTATAGCTTGGCGTGAATTGGCACCAATTTTGAATGAGCAAATATTCCACCTGTTTCTGCCTTGACTGTTAATTCAATTTCAGGTGATGCTCCGTTAACATCCCATATTGGTGTTGATAAAGATTGCGAAATGTCAGGCGGTAGAATTGGGGATAGAGTTGAATTTTTTTGTGTAAATAAGTGATATAAATTGAAACAGCAAGTAGCATGAAGATTGTAATTGCAGGTGCCGGAGAAGTTGGAACACACCTTGCCAAAATGTTAAGCAGGGTAAACCACGATATTATTTTACTGGATGAAGATCAGAATAGACTTCAGCAAATATCCAACCAGATTGATATTATGACTGTGCCCGGATTCGTAAATTCTTTTAAGGATTTGAAAGAGGCGGGAGTTCCAGGTGCTGATTTGTTTATTGCTGTGACCCCTTTTGAAGACCGGAATATTGTTGCATGTATTATTGCCAAGGATTTGGGTGCTAGGCGGACAGTTGCCAGGGTCAACAGCGGGGAGTTTATTAGTGAGAAGAACCGGGAGCGACTTACCCGGTTTGGAATAGATGAAATCATCTATCCTGAAAACCTCGCGGCAAAACAGATTGTTAATTCAATAAAACAGGTGGGTACCCGGGAGATGATAGAATTTTCCGGAGGAAAACTGATCCTGATGGGGATAAAAGTCCGTGAAAATGCGCCTATCCTGAATAAGACGCTTGAGGAAATTTCTGCAACCAATAATGAGATCCGAGCAGTAGCCATCACAAGGGGCCAAAAATCATTGATTCCTCATGGGAAAGATATGGTTCTGAATGGAGATATTGTTTTTTTCATCACAACAAAATCTAATCAACAATTAATCCTTGAGATTACAGGTAAGAAAAACTTCGAAGTCAGGAATATCATGATTCTTGGAGGTAGTCGCATCGCACAAAAGACTGTGGAAAAACTTGGGGACCAATACAAAATAAAGGTCATCGAAATAGATCGTGAACGATGTTTGCGAATAGCGGGTAAATTCGGAGATGCACTGGTCATCCATGGTGACGGCAGGAATCTTGATCTGCTTAAAGAAGAGTCACTTGAACAGATGGATGCATTTATTGCAGTTACCGGGAACTCTGAAACAAATCTCCTTTCCTGTCATCTTGCAAAATCTTATGGCATCCGGCGAACCATTGCCGAGATTGAGAACATTGATTTTCTGACCATGGCTGAAGAAATAGGAATAGGGAGCATTATCAATAAAAAATTACTTGCTGCCAGTTATATTTATAAATATACCATTGGGAGATTTGTCGAGAATGTCAAATGTCTGACGGCTTCTGATGCGGAAGTTTTTGAATTTCAGATTAAATCAGACTCAAAGATTACACAAAAACCTTTAAAAGACCTTAGTCTTCCTGTTGATATCATCATTTGCGGAATTATCCGTAATAACGTTGGATTTGTTGCAACCGGGGAAACCCAGATTAAGACCGGAGACCTGGTTGTGGTTTTAACACTGTCATCCTC
>CAYHDA010000289.1:0-5617 GCA_964355145.1 uncultured Mariniphaga sp. | reverse complement strand
GGTTGCAGAAAAAAGATTCTTACTTTCCATAACTCTATTGGAGGCAGCAGATAGCTCCTCTCCGTTATAGAGTAAAAAAATAATTAATATGGCATTTAAAGCTCGCACGTCAAAATATTTCTAAATAATCACTTTCTGTTTTTCAACTAACCAGAACTAATGATAAGATGAAAGGAAATCTTCATAGCAATCGTTTTCCGGAACGTAAAATATAAATTGCCTAAATAGTATAACACCACAAATATAAGTAAGAATATTTGCATTTATACCACATATGTAAAATATTTATTTACGTTAAAGATTTATTTTACAATAAATTCACTACCAGATCGCTGCCTGATTATTCTATTAAACATATTAATAACAAAGATGTATTAACAAAAAACGTTTTTATAGTATAAATTGTTTCCCGGAATTTGATTTAAATTGGCATTATCTTCACTTTAGGATGGAAATTCCATCCTTCAGATATCATTTTTAAGATTTAAAACTAGAAAATTCTGGAAAAATGAACTAGAAAAATTAGAGTGCAAGAAGTTATAAACTATCGATGGGAGCGATAGTTTAAATTAACTGATGAAACAGGAAGTCTATTCTAGAGATTTAGCTCACAGCAAAACCTGTATTACAGAAAGTTGCAGACATGATGAGTCAATCCCGGATTTTAAAATAAAAACAAACAGGAATGATGGTCTAAAAAACTGACCTGACAAACAAATGCCATTACTGATTACAAATAAAATTCTCCGGGATAAGAAAACCCGGAGAATGCAAAATGCTCTTTTTATAAATTATATAAACCAACAATTTGACTACTTAACAATAACCAAAAAAGAAAATAAAAAAAATAAATTTTAATAAGACATTTATTTTTTTACGCCAGCAAATAATGCAGCAACTTTTTTTTGCTGCGAATCTCCTTTTTCGGCATAAACAGTCATTCGGATAACAAATCCATCGTACATAGTCAGCGCAGCCTGTTCGTAAAATTGATTTATTCCGGTTCTGCGCTCCGAGGTAATCGGACGGTAAAAACCAGGACCCGGATCCATTTTCAGACGTACCTGACAATCTTCAACCGACTTTATTGCTGTTAATAAAAATGCCTTTTCATAATTTAATCCGGATTCGCTTTCCAATAATTTGCTCATAGCTGAAAGTGTCGCATACGGATATTTTAAGGATTCGGGGAGACCATCCAATATATTTGCTTTAGAAACTTTGTCGGAAGGAATTGCAGGATAAGCAGCGTAAGATACCGTTGATGTTTCCGTTGGCCATCCCCCTTCAGTTATGATTTTTATTTGGGCATTCAACGGCAACTCATCATACATCAGTTCCAGTTCCCCGGATGAGGCAATTTTCATTTTTTTGCCGTCCACCTCAACACTCTTTATGGACGAGCCACCGTTAATACACGACAGATAAATTTTTTTATCACCAAACCGAACAGGTTGAAGCTGAGTGTACTGTTTTATCGATCCGGGTACTCGCGGACGAAGAATAAGGCGATCAAAACGGTAATCACAATCGAAAAGTCCACGGATTGTTGCAGCAGGAATTGCAAAATTATCCACCATTACAGCCACTCCGCCAACCCGGAATTTTCCGGAATCGGACCATGGGTTATGCTTGTTTTCACCCTGTTGCGACCATGGTGCATCCATCCGAAAGTCTTTGGCCCACTTCATCGCACGGGTTGCTGAACGACGAATATCTTCAAATTTACCCAGACGATAGTACATCAGAATCGCCCGTCCTTCTACTGTTCCCCATACGCCGCCATTAACCCAATCACCAAAAGTCCAAAATCCCTCGAGCCCCTTTCCGGAAGTCTTGCCCCAACCTCCATACGTATCATCGAGACCCGGAGCATTAGTCAACAGAAAATCGAACGGTCTGATCGCTTTATAATCAGCTATTTGACGGTAAATATTTTTCGCTGTCTGATCGTCAACCACACGCATGGCAACAGCATCAGCATTCGCCACACCCTCCAGATAACCATATTGTTGCTGACCAAGCACACCGTGTTTAATTCCGCCTGGTTCGAGAGACTTAACAAAATAACCAGCCGGTGTAAGCAGTTTAGGTAATGAAGCCCGTGTAATGGCCTGACGGTGTTCATAAATACGCTGTTTTTCCTTGTCACCGGTGAACTTGTAAAGCTCCACCATCCGATCGAGGGCTGCAAGATAAGTAATCGAAACACCGGTCAAATAACCTTTTCCAAAGGTGCCATCAGGCAGTTTGACTCCTCCATAGCTTGGCGCCAGCAGGTTACATGCCGGTCCAACCAAAAACAGGTTATTATTTGGATCACGGGCTTTTTCGATAAATTCACAAGCCCTTTCCATCTTAGGCAAGTAGTGCGCCATTGCATTTTTATCACGGCCAACCAGCAGAATTTCAGATTCCATCACCAGACCAGCAGCAGTCGCCTCGTAGAACCAGTCATGCATCTGAAAATTACCGTCTCCCTGCTTATAGATAATTTGTCCGGGAGCTGCTGCATCACCCAGACTGCCATCCGGAGCCATCAGATCCGATAAAGGATTCGGTTTTCCGTCACCCCATCTTCCGGTGCGTTTACCATCACCCTGATTATCCCAAAAAAGATCCCATGACCGCTGAAGGACGGACACCCACGGTTCCTCAAGAAAAGGAGTCGCAGAATACGAAAAACCATAGCTGTTCTGAATCCACCAGCCTCCCCAGCCGGCACCCTCGGTGAACGTGTCCCACTTCGCATTATAAATCATAGTCAGATTAGGCACGGTCGGATTAGGATGAAAGAAGGCGAAAGACTCATCGATTAGCTGTAAAAAATCTTTATCACCTTTGCCTGAGCAATATTTTCCTGTATAATAATCCGACTCAACCGGTTCCTTCGCCTGAAGCACCAAGCTGATTAAAGCCAAAAGAAGAACAGTTAGTTTTTTCATTTTCAGCAGTTTAATTAATTAATAATCAATGAATAATAGTTATAATTTTCCATTTTCCATTCTGCTTGACATGTGCAACACCTTTATAGCAGCAAGCCCCATGATAGTTATAGGCATTCTCATAAATGGGTGCGATCACCTCTTTGCCTTGTTTATCAATGAAACCATACCGGTCATCGATTTTTACCGCCGCATATCCGCCAATAAATTTCCAGGTATTGTCATACTTTGGGGTAATTACTTCTTTTCCATTCTGATCAATGTACCCATATTTCCCGTTCAGCCGTACAGCTGCCATTCCTTCCTCCGGAGAGTAGGCCAATTCAAATTTTGGTTCAATGACTACCTTGCCTTTCCCGTCCTTATACCCATATTTGTCATTGGCAGCCGAATAAAAGGGAGTCACCTGAGCCTTAAGCACTAATCCACTCAGCATCAATAGCATCAACAATATATGTTTCATATAATTAATCATTTTTAATTGTACATTGATCATTCATAATTGATCATTATTAATTAACCATTGCCTCTTTCCCCGGAAAGTCTTCAGCGTTGGTTCCCCAGGTATCAGAGGGTTTGCTACCCATAGAAAACACAAAGTTGCCCCCTTTCATCACATCTGAATGACGGATGTATGAGCGTGTATATGGCTTTCCGTTGAGCGTTGCCTTTTGGATATAGATATTTTGCCTGCTTAGGTTTTCTGCTTTAACTGTAAAAGTTTTTCCGTCGGGTAAAGTAATCACGGATTGATCAGCAAGCGGACTGCCAAAAACATATTCGCCATTGGAAGGGTTAACAGGATAAAAACCAATTGAACTTAGCACGTACCATGCGCTCATCTGTCCGCAATCATCATTTCCGCACAGACCATTTGGCTGGTTGCTAAAGAATTGGGTCAATATATGATTCGCCTTTTGGGCTGTCTGCCAAGGTTTTCCAATGTAGCTGTAAAGATAGGGAACATGATGACTCGGTTCATTCGAAAATTCAGACAGTCCATAGTAGCCATGATTTTTCAATTTGCGATACGGCGTATCAGCTGCATTATATAATGTATCCAACTTTTGGGCAAACCGGTCAGCGCCACCCATTGAGGAGATCAATCCGTAGATATCCTGCGGAATATACCAGGTGTAAATCCACGCGTTCCCTTCCTGAAATCCAATCGATTCTTTAGGATTAAAGGGCAGCATCCAATTGCCTTTGGTATCTTTTGGCCGTACAAAACCAGTTGTTGTATCAAATACATTTTTCCAGTAAGCACTTCTTTTTATAAAATCATCATAGTCGGACTGCCGGTTTAATTTTTTGGCAACCTGAGCAATACACCAGTCATCGAAGGCATACTCCACCGTTTTTGTAACCCCGCGCTGCCTTGGATCGAGGTCATCGGGAACATAGCCATATTGACGGTAAAAATCTGATTCCCGGATATCTTCGTTTGCTGTTGCCTTCATCGCCTCAAAAGCAAACTGATAATCAAAACCCTTAATTCCCTTTAGCATCGCATCAGCAATAATTGGAACCGCATGATAACCAGGCATAACGTTAGCTTCATTAAAATACAATTCCCATGAAGGGAGAAGGCCATGCTGCTTGTAAAATTCAAGAAAAGAATTGATAATTGCCGGTATACGTGTTGTTTGAGTTAATGTAAACAATGGTGCAGCAGCACGATAAGTATCCCAAAGAGAATTTAGCGTGTAGGTATTAAGGCCATTGTATATCTTTTTATCAGCACCGGTATAATTACCTTGTGCATCGTCGTAGCGAAAGGGTGCGAAATAGCAATGGTATGCTGCGGTATAAAAGGTCTCTTTGAAGGCATTATCGGCAGAAGTCACTTTTATTTTGCTTAGCTCGTTTTCCCAGGCTTTTTGAGCATCCTCTTTTACTGATTCAAAATTCCACCCTTTGATCTCCTGCAAACCTTCAACCGCCCCTTCGATGCCGGCAAAACTTATTGCCACTTTGAGCAGCACCTGATCACCGCTTTTCAATGCAGGAAACGAGAGAAATGAACTAACCCGAACAGCACTCGCGCTGATTTTCGAATTGACTTTTGTACTGTCGGCAAAAATGGCCATGTCAATAACCGGTTTGCTCGTTCGTGCCGCGAAATAAACGCAGCGTTCACCAACAAAACCGATCGAACGACGAAATCCGACAATAGTGCTGTCGTTGATTATTTTGAGATTACATTCCAAAGGGAGATCGCCATTGTGGCCAACCCTGGCTTCATTTCCATTTCCAACACCCAGATCAAGTTTGATCGAAGGATTTTTGCTTTCCGGAAAGGTATAGCGATGAAATCCGCAATGTACTGTGGCTGTAAGCTCCGCTCTAATGTCAGATGATTTAAGCAGTACTGCATAATAACCCGGTTTGGCGATCTCATCTTTATGTGAAAATTCGCTGCTGACGGCTTTAGGGGAAGGCACTATATCTACCAAGGGGAAAACCGATATGTCACACAGGTTTTCAGCTCCTGTCCCGCTATAATGGGTATGACTAAAGCCTGCAATTTTTTTACTGGTATAATGATAACCGCTGCACCAGTTGTATCCATTTTCACCGTTATCGGGACTTAGCTGTACTGATCCAAATGGAACCAGAGCTCCCGGGAAAGTATGGCCATCTTCATCAGTTCCAATAAACGGATTGACATA
>CAYHDA010000288.1:0-5659 GCA_964355145.1 uncultured Mariniphaga sp. | reverse complement strand
AAAATGGCAAACCATAAATCAGCTATTAAAAGAGCTAAGCAGAGTGAAGTTCGTCGTCTGCACAACAAGTATTATTCAAAAACAACGCGTAATGCGGTTCGTTTACTGCGTGAAACTACAGAAAAGGCAGCTGCGGCTGAGCTTTATCCTAAAGTAGCGACTATGCTTGACAAATTGGCCAAGCAAAACGTTATTCACAAAAACAAAGCATCGAATTTAAAATCAAGCTTGTCATTACACGTTAACAGCCTGTAATTTTAGCTTTGATACAAATCTATAAGCTCATCCTTTAACGGGTGGGCTTTTTTTGTTTTTCTCCTTTTTATTCAGTAAATTTGTTAGAGACCCTCACGTTTACTGAACCATTTTAAAAGTGGAAGAATATCACAAATTAAATATCAAAAATTGGGCACTCGAGGAGCGTCCGCGCGAAAAACTATTGTGCCGGGGAACTTCCTCCCTTTCTGATGCTGAACTGGTTGCAATTTTAATTGGCAGCGGGAATTCCGGAGAGACTGCCGTTGAACTTTCGCGCCGCATCCTCGAAAAGGTGAAGAATAATCTGATTGAGTTAGGTAAACTCAATGTCGATAACCTGATGGATTTCAAAGGGATCGGTGAAGCAAAAGCCATTTCTATTATTGCCGCAATTGAGCTGGGACGGCGCAGAGATCATTCTTCGGTCCTCGAGATGGATAAGATTCATGGAAGCAACGAAGTCGCCCGTTTCCTTCAACCACTAATCGGAGACATTTCACACGAGGAATTCTGGGTACTGTTTTTAAACCGGCAGAATAAAATAATTGATAAACAACGGCTCAGCCAAGGTGGAATGACAGGTACTGTTATAGATGTTCGTCTGGTAATGAAAATGGCACTTGAAAAACATGCTACATCTCTGATAATTGCCCACAATCACCCCTCAGGAAATCTTGAAGCCAGCGACGCTGACCTTAAAATCACCAAACAGTTGAAAGATGCTGCCTATATTATGGATATTCCACTTATTGATCATTTAATTATTACCCACGAAGGCTATTTTAGCTTTGCAGACGAAGGTTTGTTGTGATATATTATCTATTTTTGGGCAAAAATTTTGTATGATACACCTTTTAGGCGAAAACAACTCGTTATTCAATCAATTTATTGCTGAGATCAGAGATGAAGTAATTCAAAAAGATTCTTTGCGGTTCAGAAGAAATCTTGAACGTGTGGGCGAACTCTTTGCTTACGAGATCAGTAAAAAACTTGCATATAAAACAAGAGAAATTACTACTCCGCTAGGAGTGGCAAAAATTCCGATGCTTGAACATCAACCTGTTTTAGCAACAATTCTGCGTGCCGGACTTCCGCTTCATCAGGGTCTTTTAAATTATTTTGATAAAGCTGAAAACTGTTTTATTTCGGCTTACCGAAAGTATGATCCTAATGGTGATTTTCATATTGAGTTTGAATATATTGCCTCGCCACTTCTCGACAATAAGGTTGTTATAATGGTTGATCCGATGCTGGCAACCGGTTCATCCATGGAGATTGCTTACCATGCCTTATTAAAAAAAGGGGAACCGAGCCATATTCATCTTGTTTCAGTCATCGCCAGTAAACAAGGGATTGATTATATTTTGGAAAAACTTCCTAATGACAAAATCACTCTTTGGATTGGAGCGATTGATCCGGAGATGACCCCTAAATCGTATATAGTTCCAGGATTAGGCGATGCAGGAGATCTTGCTTTTGGCGAAAAAATCGATTCGAAAGAAAGTGTTTTAACGAATCATTTCTAGCTAATTCGTTCTACACTGAGTGGATCTCCGCATTTTTGAAGCATTTCCAGAACGGTAAGCCCGGTTTTCGGATGACAGATGTTTGGAGCAATCTCAGCCAGTGGAATTAAGACAAATCTCCTTTCTTCCATTTTGGGATGTGGAATGGTAAGATCAGGCATTTCCAATACTAAATTATCATAAAAAAGCAGGTCGATGTCGATGGTTCTGGCTTCGTAATTTGTTGATTTTGAAAGACGGCCCATTTCCTCTTCTATTGTCTGGGTTTGAATTAAAATTTCATGCGGATCAAGGTCCGTTGCTGTAATTATTGCCTGGTTCCAGAATAATTCTGATTCAAATCCCCATGGTTCGGTAGCATAAACTGATGACTCTTTAGTAATCAATCCAATTCTTTCACCAATCAGTTTTTTTGTTTGCTGAAATATTTTAGACTTATCTCCCACATTACCACCTAAAAGGATAAAAACTTCGGCCATTATTTCTAAATTTGCATTATTATAATTATTAACAATAGTACGAATATTTCAAAAACAAAAAATCACACCGTCATTTCAAAATAAAAATAATATATGAAAATCTTCTGGAAAGCTTTTTTTGCATCACTTTTAGCCATTATTGTCGCTTCATTTTTAATGATTTTTATCCTTGTGGGAATTATCTCTGCTGTTACTTCTTTTAAGGATCAGACGGTTACCATCAAAAGCCAGTCTTTGCTGTTACTTAAGTTAGACAGCCGGATTGTTGAGCGCAAATCGAGTAATCCGTTTGAAGACTTTGAGATTCTTGGAATAAAAGCCGCAAATACAACCGGATTAAATCAAATTCTCAGTTGTCTTGAAAAGGCCAAAACCGACGACCGGATAAAGGGAGTTTATCTTGAACTCTCCGATATTAATTCCGGTTATGCTACCATAGAAGAAATTCGGAATGCATTAATTGATTTTAAAACTTCCGGTAAATTTATCTATACCTATGCGGATATGATTTCGCAAAAGGCATATTATCTTGCAACAGTATCCGATAGCCTGATTATGAATCCGATGGGAATGTTTGATTTCCGCGGACTCAGTGCCGAGCATATTTTTTTCAAGAAAGCACTTGATAAGTTTGGAATTGAAATGCAGGTTGTCCGGGGAAAGAACAATAAATTTAAATCAGCGGTTGAACCTTATTTATTTGATAAAATGAGTGATGCCAATCGTGAACAAACCAGCGTATACCTGAACACAATCTGGAACCACGTATTGAAAGGGATTTCTGACCGCCGATCGATTCCTGTCGACAGTCTTAACAAGTACGCCAATGAGGTGATGACTTTTCAAAAAGCCGAAAAGGCATTGTCGTATAAGTTTTTTGATAACCTAAAATACCGCGATCAGGTTTTGGCAGATTTCCGTAAGCTGACCAGTCTTGGCCCGAATGATGAAATTCCTGTGGTGTCAGTGACAGAATATGATAAAGTTCCTAAAATGATAGGTGCCGGAGGATTGGCAAAAGACAAGATTGCAATTGTTTATGCCGAAGGTGAAATCGATGGAACATCTGATGGTCCGTATCAAATTGATTCGAAGGAAGTTTCTAAAGGTATCAGGGAAGCGCGCACCGATACAGCAGTAAAGGCAATTGTTATCAGGGTGAATTCCCCGGGAGGATCGGCCTATGGTTCGGAAGTAATCTGGCGTGAAGTAATTCTTGCCCAGAAGGTGAAACCGGTAATCGTGTCTATGGGTGACTATGCTGCATCAGGCGGGTATTACATCGCCTGCGGTGCCGATGCTATTCTGGCTAATCCTACCACAATCACCGGATCTATCGGTGTATTTGGGACCATTCCAAATGTAAGTGGATTGCTTACGGATAAAATTGGGATTACTTTCGATAATGTATCAACTAACGAGCATTCAGATATGCCTTCAATGACCCGTAAAATGACCCCGTTTGAGAAGAATCTTATGCAAAGTTATGTCGAGTCAACTTATGGAACCTTCATAGCGCATGTTGCAGACGGCCGCAAGAAATCAACAATATTCATCGATTCCATTGGACAAGGCCGCGTTTGGAGTGGCGTTAACGGAAAAGCAAACGGTCTGGTCGATGAATTTGGAGGATTGAATGATGCTGTTAAGCTTGCTGCCACGAAAGCCGGAATTAAACATTACCGAATTAAAGAATTGCCAAAACAAAAAGATGCTTTTGAAGAGCTTATGAAAAGCTTTTCCACAAAATTGCAGAACAGTATCTTTCAATCAAAATTGGGAGAATCATACCATTTATGGGAAAGTTTTTCACGCGAAGCACATGCAAATGGTATTTATGCCAGAATGCCATTCAATCTCGAAATTAATTAACCTGAAGTTTGTAAAGTGAAGTATCTGTTTCTTCGATTATTATCTTTATTCTATGGGATTGCCGCAGGATTACGGAATGAATTATTCGACCTTAAAATCTTGTCTTCCAAGGAATTTGATATTCCTGTAGTTTCTATTGGAAATATTACAGCCGGTGGTACAGGAAAAACGCCTCATACCGAGTATATTGCAGCGCTTTTAAGACCTAATTTTAAGATTGCAGTTTTAAGCCGGGGTTATAAGAGAAAAACCAGGGGCTTCCATATCGTTGAGACAACTTCAACTGTGGATCAGGTTGGCGATGAGCCGCTGCAAATCAAATTGAAATTCGAAGACATCATAGTCGCTGTTGATGCAAACCGCGTGAGAGGGATAGAACATTTGCTGGCTTTACCGGAGAAACCTGCCGCTATTCTGCTGGATGATGCATTCCAGCACCAGTATGTAACACCAGGTATCAATATTCTTTTGATTGATTATAATCGATTGATAACCAAAGATTCATTGCTGCCTTATGGTCGGTTGCGCGAGTCTGCATCAAATAAAAGCAGGGCTACAATCATTATTATAACGAAGTGTCCTACAGAATTAAAGCCAATTGATGAACGGATTATTACCAAAGAGCTTGAGATCAGACCATATCAGAATCTATACTTTTCGAAGATTAATTATGGCTCGTTGGTAGCGGTATTTCCCGAGGATGCTATCGCGCCATCTGTCGAACTGATTGAAGGGCTGACAGTATTGATGGTTACGGGCATCGCAAATCCGGCTTCATTAAAAGATTACCTGAAACTTAGTACTCATGCTATTCATGAGATAAGCTATTCGGATCATCACAAGTATGTTGAGAGCGATATCAATCGGATTGTGACCAAATTTGAATCACTTCCGATGGGGAAAAAGATAATTATAACTACAGAGAAGGATATGGTTCGATTTCGTGATCTGAAAGTCATTCCTGAGACTATCCGCCAAAATATGTATTTTATCCCTGTTAGGATTAGTTTTTTAAATCATGCGGAAAAAGAATTTGACCGAAAAATATTAAGTTATGTTAGAGAAAATAAAAGTAACCTCGACCTTTATTCAAAAAGAAACAAATTTTAAAGCAGATGCCGGAATTATTTTGGGAACTGGTCTTGGTGGTCTTGTAAATGAAATTGAAATTATTAAAACATTGAATTATTGCGATATTCCTAATTTTCCTGTTTCAACGGTAGATGGTCATAAAGGGCAGCTTATTTTTGGGAAACTGGGAGGGAAAAATATTATTGCGATGCAGGGCAGGTTCCACTTCTACGAAGGTTATACCATGAAAGAAGTTACATTTCCGGTGAGAGTGATGAATGATATGGGTATTAAAACGTTATTCGTCTCGAATGCCAGCGGGGGGCTTAATCCTGAATTCAAAGTCGGAGACGTAATGATGATCACCGATCATATTAATATGTTTGGTGACAATCCACTCATGGGACCTAACATTAAAGAACTGGGAACACGCTTCCCGGATATGAGTCAGCC
>CAYHDA010000287.1:0-5673 GCA_964355145.1 uncultured Mariniphaga sp. | reverse complement strand
CTGACCACTTAACCGGACAGGTATTCCTTCGGTCAGAAGTGTTGCAAAAGCAAGTTGTTCGGCCAGCGCCCAGTCGACTTTATTATCGGCAATCAGCTGCCGGCGATCATCCAGTACTTTAACTATTTTACCAAAAAATTTCTTTTCAGGTGGCAAAGTATTTATCTGATTACCAAGCTCTTTTAGCTTTATTACAGATACTGCAGTAGGAGTCGAATTGATCTCTGTTGGTTCCGGAAAGCGATATTGTTTGTACTCGTCGACCAGAAAGCTTTTAATCTTGACCTTTTCTATGCTTTTGCTGATTTCAAATTTTTCTTCAAGATGCTGATCAAAAGCGGCAATTTCATCACTTACTTCCTGTTGAGTCATTATGCCCGTTTCAATCAGTTTATTGGCATAAATATCACGGGGATTTGGATGTTGTGCGATAGCCTTATAAAGAATGGGTTGTGTAAAACGGGGCTCATCACCCTCGTTATGCCCATATTTACGATAAGAAAGGATGTCAATAAACACATCGCTGTGGAAGTGCTGTCTGAATTCAAGCGCCAATTTTACTGTAAAAATAATAGCCTCTGCATCGTCGCCATTAACATGGAAAACCGGAGACCGGGTAATTTTTGCAACATCAGTACAATAGGTGCTTGATCGGGCATCGAGGTAATCTGTAGTGAATCCAATTTGATTATTAACGACAATATGTATTGTTCCACCTGTTTTATAGCCGGGAAGCAACGACATCTGAACAACCTCGTAAACAACACCTTGTCCGGCAATTGCAGCATCTCCGTGAATGACAATAGGTGCAATTTTGTTATAATCACCGTTATGCGTAAAATCAATCTTTGCCCTTACCATTCCTTCTACAAGCGGAGCTACCGTCTCGAGATGTGATGGATTAGGAAGCAAACTAAGCTTAACTTTTGAACCATTCTTAGCAACAACGACCTTATCGAATCCCAGGTGGTACTTTACATCACCCAGCACTATCCCTTCTTCATAATCGGTTGCATAAAACTCTTTGAAGATATTTTCATAAGGTTTCTTTAATATATTGGCCAGTACATTTAACCTGCCACGGTGGGAAATACCGATCACATACTCTTCAAGTCCTAAATAAACACCGTGTTCAATAATCGCATTTAAAGCTGGAATCAGACCTTCAGTTCCTTCAAGTGAAAATCTTTTCGCCCCAACAAATTTCTTGTGAATAAAGCTTTCAAAACCTGCGGCCTCTTTCAGATAATTGAAAATTTCCTTTTTAGTTTCTGATTGAAGCTCTTCTGTATTTCTGGTTTGCTCCATTCTTAGCTTAAGCCAGTCAATTAGTTCCGGATTACGCATATACAGAAACTCTACACCTATTGATTCACAATAGGTCCGTTCAAGATGTGCAATAATGGAACTGAGCGATGCCGGTCCGATACCAATTTCTTTTCCAGCTTCAAAAACAGTATTCAAGTCACCATCCTCAAGACCAAAGTTATGATAGTCAAGGGTTGGGGTATACTGACGGCGACGTCTCACCGGATTTGTGCGCGTGAAAAGATGTCCGCGTTGCCGGTAACCCGTAATCAGGTTAAGAATGCAAAACTCCTTCTCTAACTGACTTTTGTTCACCAACTCCAATGATTTGGAATCGTAAGATTTACGGGCAAGCTCGAATCCTTCGAAAAAATTACGCCAACTTTCATCAATATCCTGAGGATTCTGAAGATAACTTTTGTACAACTCTTCGATCGCACCAATTTCCTGATTTCCTACCAGAGAGAATCTATCCATATTCAAAATTTAATACCGTAATCATTACAAATAACCAGCAGAATAAGTTCAAAAAAAGGTATTCAGCGGCTATCTTTAACTGTTATTCAAAAAAAAGTGCCAATTTTATGTTTTATTTGTCGCAGACTGGTCAATGTCTTTGACAAATAACGAAATATTTGCCGAAGTAAATTATTATTTGAATAGCTTGTATTCATTATTGCAATTTAATACTATTTATGGACGGATTTTTAAAACAGGTCGCCTCACATTTATTTAATACCTATAATGATAAAATCAGTCAGCTGACCCTGGTTTTTCCAAATAGGAGAGGGGGTGTATTTTTCACCAATTACCTGAACAGTCTGGTCACTGAGCCGCTCATCTCACCTGCAATTATTACAATTAACGAATTGTTTTCGACGCTTTCCCCATTGCATGTTCCTGATCGTTTAAGTTTGATTTTCAGACTTTACAAGGTATATAAGGAGTCGACACGATCGAACGAACTTTTTGATGACTTCTTTTTTTGGGGTGAAATGCTGATCGGCGATTTCGATCAGGTTGATAAATACCTTGTTAATGCACACGATTTATTTACCAATATCACTGAACTGAAGGAGATTGAGGTCAGATTTAGTGATCTGCCGGATGAGGAAAAAGAACGGCTGGAGAATTTTTGGAAAACACTATCCGATAAAAATAAAACTCCAAATCAACAGGAATTTATTCGACTTTGGGAAGATATAAACGGGGTATATGAAAAATTCAAAGCGAGTCTGTCAGGTGAAGGACTTGCCTTTGAAGGGATGCTGTACCGCCAGGTGATAGAGCAAATCCTTCCCGGCAACCCCTCTTTATTCGCCGGTAAACATTTTGTATTTGTTGGTTTCAATGCACTTAACCGCTGCGAAGAAGAACTGTTCGATCATCTTCAAAACCAAGGGAAAGCCTCCTTTTACTGGGATTTCGATAATTATTACTTAGAAGATCCATCGCAGGAGGCCGGACATTTCCTGAGAAAAAACATTATCAGGTACCCTCACACCGGATATACGCCGGATTCTAATTTACTCTTGTCTTCTTCCAAATCGATTAAAATTGCAAGTATTTCTTCGCAGGCAGGTCAGGCACAAGTGGCAGCATCTGAACTTTCAGGGCAATTTAAAGATGAATTTAATTTTGATGATACAGCAGTTGTTCTGTGCGACGAAGAGTTGCTTTTGCCGGTGCTGAATGCTATTCCTGAAAATGTCGGCAAAGTAAATGTTACGATGGGTTATCCGTTAAAAATGACTCCTGTTTTTAGCCTGATAACGCAGCTGGTGGCTTTGCAAAAAAACGCCCGTAAAACAGCAGCTGGGACAACATTTTACAATAAGGATGTTCTGAACCTATTAAGTCATCAGTTGGTAATCGATTTCGATCCGTTGACAGGCAAAAATCTTATTGATAAAATATTGTCTGAAAACATGATCTATTTGCCCGGTAAAGAGCTGCATATAAACGCTGTTTGTGGGCTGCTGTTTGCTTCCCCTCAAAATATAACGGAGCTGTCGGACTATTTTCTTGGATTGCTAAAATTTATTTTTCTTCATTGGCAGCTGAAAGAGGAGAATGAAGCATCGGCAATTAATCGTGAATACCTTTACCAATCGATCCTGGTGGTAAACAGGTTAAAGGACCTTCTCGTTTATGACGGAATTAAAGTTTTTGGTTCAGATGATTTTGTGTCGAAAGACGCGTTTTTCCGTTTCATATTGCAATATATCAGCGAGATAACCATTTCGTTTGATGGGGAACCTCTTGAAGGATTGCAAATAATGGGGATTCTTGAGACCCGTACCCTTGACTTTAAAAACCTCATTATCCTTTCCATGAATGAAGGAATAATGCCTAAAATAGCCTCCTCCGGATCGTATATTCCTTATAATCTCAGGCGTGTGTTTGGATTGCCTGCGATTGAGGAGCAAAATGCAATGTACGCTTATTATTTTTACAGATTACTGCAACGGGCTGAAAACGTGACATTTGTTTATGATTCAGGGACAGGTGGCTTGTCTGCAGGTGAAAAAAGCCGCTATCTGCATCAGCTTCAGTTGGAATCTCCTTTCCAAATTTCAGAGGCAGACATGGTATTTAATGTTGAACATATCGCTGTGCAGCCGATTCGCATTCAGAAAAATGAAAAAACAATGGCTTCGTTAAATCAGTATTTGACTGGAATGAGGGCATTGTCACCGAGCGCAATCGATAAATACCTCACATGTCCTTTGCAATTTTATTTCAGGTATTCGGCAGGGCTGAATGAACCTGAAGAAATTTCTGAGGAGGTGGATGCTATGATTTTCGGATTGCTTTTTCATGATTCAATGGAAAATATTTATAAGGCTTTCAGTGGCAAGATAGTGAATGAAGGGGATATCGACTTAATTATCAATGATTCGGGTTATATTGATGAGATCATTATTTCGTCATTTCGAAGGGTTTATTTTAAAGGAATAAAAGACGAAGAAAAAGTGATTCTGACCGGTCGGAACTGGCTGGTTTTTGAAGTTGTAAAAAAATATGTTACCCGGTTATTAGTGCTGGACAGGAAACGGACTCCATTTCAGATTATCGGACTCGAAAAGAAGGTGAACACAACAATTTCAATAGATGAATCGAAACAAAGTATTTTAATTGGCGGAACAATTGATAGGATTGACAAACTGGGAGATTCGGTATATATATTTGATTATAAGACAGGCAGGACTGAACTGACCTTCCCGTTATTAGCCTCTCTGTTTGATAAAGAGAATAAGACCAGGAATAAAGCAGCCTTCCAAACACTTGTTTACTCCTGTATATTGCATAAAAATCAACCTGAATTATCAGCTGTTTATCCGGGAATTTATGCATTGCGGGGAGTATTTGAAGAGGACTTTGATCCGTCTGTTCGTTCAAAAAGTGTTGGTAATATGCCAGTTGAATTTATCTCTATGTCTGATCAGTTTGAGACGCATTTAAAGGTTTTACTCGAGGAAATTTTTAATACGGCAATCCCGTTTACTCAGACAACCAATGAATTGAATTGTAAATACTGTTCTTACCGGCAAATTTGCAGAAAGTAGTTATTCATTTTTCCCAAGCAGATCGGGCCGGATACTTTTTGTCCTTTTGTATGCCTGATCGTGTTTCCAGTCGTCAATCAGCTGATCGTTACCAGAAAGCAGTATTTCCGGTACGCGCCAACCTTTATATTCTGCAGGTCGTGTATAAACAGGCGGCGTTAGTAAGCCATCCTGAAAAGAGTCAGTAAGCGCGGAGGTCTCGTCCGATAAAACACCGGGAATTAATCTCACGATGGCATCTGCTACTATAGCTGCAGCTAATTCTCCTCCGGTGAGGACGTAATCTCCAATCGATAATTCCATTGTAATCAGGTTATCGCGCACTCGCTGATCAACACCTTTATAATGCCCGCACAGAAGGATCAGATTCTCTTTTAGTGATAGCTGATTGGCATCGTTTTGAACAAACTGACGGGCATCAGGGGTTAGAAAAATGACCTCGTCATAATCGCGCTGGCTTTTCAAATCACTGATTGCCAAATCAATTGGTTCTATGGTCATGACCATCCCGGCACCTTTACTAAATGCGTAATCGTCCACCCGTTTATGTTTATCGGTTGACCAATCCCTGATATTATGAACATATATTTCAGCCAGGCCTTTGTCTTTTGCTCTTTTCAGAATTGAATAATTAAATGGACTTTCCAGCAGTTCGGGTACGACGGTAAGAATATCTATACGCATATTTATTTTTTTACAAAAATACCATTACCGATTGATCTTCGCAATTGATGAAACACGCATGAATCTGCGCTTCGCAAACATGAACGAAGATAACACAGGTGTTCTCCCGATA
>CAYHDA010000286.1:0-5731 GCA_964355145.1 uncultured Mariniphaga sp. | reverse complement strand
TTGTTTCTACTTGATTCTCTATTTGTTCGAATTGCTTGAATAACGATTCCTGATCCTGCTCCGATATGGCATCATCAGCCATTCTGAAAAGAATATTATCCTCTTTTGAAATATGATTTTGCAATAATTCGGCATATCCGAGCATGTTGCTGTATATTAAATTTAAAGAGGATAGATTTCCCAGTTTCAATAATTCAATATGCCTGCTCATCCCTTTTACATAATTTCTTCCTTGAACATGCTCATTCAACATCACAGCTACAGGCCCTTGCTGAACCGAGAATCCACGCTCACCTAAAAGAGGGAACAGCCATGATTCTTCCTTGGCATGGTGCAAGCCGTCGGCAAAGTTTTTGATAATGTCAACCACTTCTTCAAGATGTGAAATGTCAGGATTCGTATTTTTTGTCATAATTTCCATTACGTCTATAAGACTCAAAATATAAACGTGATCCTCCTGCAGATTATTTGTTGCGCTATGCATCTTAAAATAATTAAACGGTTAACTTCAATGCGTTAGGATATAGGATGTTATTCTCCAGATGCACATGAATGTGAAGGTCGTCCTCAAATTGTTCCAGTAACCTGAAGGTCACCTGATAAGTTCCGCAGCTGTCTTCCGGTAGTTTATAATGTTGCGTCAACTCATTAATTGTGTCCATCGCGCCTCCGGCAAATTCATGCTCACCGGCCATTCGGCTAATCTCTGATTTAATGATTGCCTTTGATTCAGCATCATTGTGGAGCAGCACATTTTTGATGGCAGGAAATAAAACCTCCTCCTCCATTTTCAGGTGCTGCAATAATTCTTCATTAATTCTGGCAAATAGTAATGCGACCTCCGTAAGCTCTGGATGGTTCGAACCATGTACCAATGCAATTTTTTGCGTGTACTGAACCAGATCCGGAAGGGTCTTTAATACATACTGATGATGTGTATTCATGATATAATCGCATAGAAAACCGGTCTTCCAGGTTTTGAAATCCTGCCCTGGATTGGGAGGGGTAGTCGCTAATGCGATTAACTCTAATTCGACTTTTTCCTGTTTAATTCCTTTTTCAAGGCAAGCCACTTCCAACGATTTTTTGCCGCCGCAGCAAAAATCAATTTCGTTGTTTTTGAAGATCGCTGCAGCACGAAAGTCATTCGCAACAATCTCACCTATTGTAATCTTATTTTCATATTTCATTTTTCTAAGTCTTAAAAACATTGCAATATTAAATAAAAAATATTAAAAGACAAAAAGGTCTTTTAATATTTTTATAATTTTTTTTTTATTTTTGTGCAGATTAAATTGAGAAGAGGGAGGACACTATGTTTAATAAGGAGACAGAATATATTGTGCGTGGCTTGGTTTATGTTCAGGTTCAGCAGTTAAAAGGATTCAGACCGGGAATTGCTGAAATCGCCAAGGAGATTGATGCACCGCTTTTTTACACCGGTAAAATCATGCAAAGGCTTGTGAAAATGGGATTTTTGTTATCGGTGAAAGGTAAAGGGGGTGGATTTTTCTTCGATAGCGATAAGCCTGACCTGCCTCTTAAATCAGTGATTTATGCAATAGAAGGGGAGAAAGCATACTCCGGATGCGGGTTTGGACTTAGACAGTGCAACGAGGATCAGCATTGTTCACTTCATGACCAATATGCACCTATACGCGAATCAATCAATAACCTTGTTTCACTGAATACGGTACAAAGTTTAGCGAAAGATTATGAAAGTGATGTTGATATTTTGCTGGGAAATTTAAGAATTGTCCAGTAACTAATCGGGATTATTATATTTCTGCAACTCAACTATTCGCATAAAAAATCGTTGGAATGGATTTTGAGTTATATTTGTGCAACAATTCGGTTGTATTTTCGTTTGTATTTTAGATGAAGAAACTGTTTGCCATATTATTTGCAGTGAGTATTGTCCTTTCGGGGATGCATATCACCGTTTCTACCCACTACTGTGGCGGTGTGGTTGCTGCTACGAAAGTTTCTGTTTCAGGTCAACTCGCTTCGTGTGGTATGGAAGGCGTTTCGGATCAGTGCCAATTGCCCGGCAAACATATTCGCTCGAACTGCTGCACCAACAAAATTTCGGTTTTTACCGTTGAAAACAATTTTGCACCTGCTTTTTCTGAATTTAAATCAGCTTCGCAAAATATTTTGCAGATTTTTGTTATTCCTGCAAGTTTCCAGATTCACTCTTTATCCGTTTTAAGCATTTATCACCAAAATATCAGTCCGCCAGGAAATATTATGGTGAGCGCAGTTAGCTTACTCCGCATTTGCGTTTTCCGTATTTGATTTTATTGTTAGCCCCGATTTTCTGCAAAGAAGTTATCTGAACTTTTTTGCGGGTGAATTTTCATTTCAATTCATTCAAAAACAATAACATCAATTTTAAAAATCATGAAAACTATTAAAATTATTATAGTTGCCATACTGGCAATAGTATTGGCTTCCAGCTCTGTTAATCAATTAAACGCAGCGCCAAAAGTAACCGCCACAAAAGTCGAAACACTCAAAGTTTCAGGTAATTGTGGAATGTGTAAATCTCGCATCGAGACAGCCGCAAAAATCGACGGTGTTTCAAAAGCTGAATGGAACTCAGAAAGTAAAATCCTTTCTGTGACATTAGATCCGTCGAAAGCAACAATTGAGGGGGTTGGGAAAAAAGTTGCCGCAGTGGGTCACGACACCGAAAAGGTGAAAGCTGATGACAAAACTTATAGTTCTCTTCCGGGCTGCTGTAAATACCGGTAAAATAGCAATTTGACAATTTGGAAATTTGACAATTCGTCAATGACTTGATCTGGGATTTTCATTTTGGATCCTTTCATTGTCGAATCGTCGGATTGTCATATTTTTTCATTTCTCATTGCCGAATCATCGATTAGGCACATTGTCCCATTTCCAAATTATTCCCATGTTTAACCGACTCGTCAAATATTTTCTCGAAAACCGGCTGATAACTTTTATTTTTCTAATCACTTTCGTGGTTTTAGGTATGGTTTTCATGCCCTTCAACTGGAAATCGGATTTTTTTCCCCGTGATCCGATAGCGGTTGATGCTATTCCTGATATTGGTGAAAATCAGCAAATTATTGCGACCGAATGGATGGGTCGTTCTCCAAAGGATATGCAGGATCAGATTACGTATCCTCTGACAACTGCTTTGATGGGCATTCCCGGAGTACAAACCGTGCGCAGTACTTCCATGTTTGGAATGTCGTTTATCTACATCATCTTTAAAGATAATATTGAATTCTACTGGAGCCGTTCGCGCATTCTTGAAAAACTTAATTCCTTGCCTTCCGGGACATTGCCGGCCGGTGTACAACCAACACTCGGACCCGATGCAACTGCTTTGGGACAAATTTACTGGTATACACTTGAAGGACGTAACCCTAAAACCGGTCAGCCAAATGGT
This sequence comes from uncultured Mariniphaga sp., assembly GCA_964355145.1. GTDB lineage: Bacteria > Bacteroidota > Bacteroidia > Bacteroidales > Prolixibacteraceae > JAAFHB01. The sequence continues at coordinate 2,307 of CAYHDA010000286.1, read as the reverse complement.
GGATGGGATCCTCAGAAACTTCGAACTATCCAGGATTTTTATGTTAAGTATGGTTTGTCTGCTTCCGAAGGGGTGGCTGAAGTGGCATCAGCCGGTGGCTTTATCAAAGAGTACCAGATCGACTTAAATCCGGAAGCACTGAAAGCATTCAAGGTCACCGTAATGGATGTGATGAATGCTGTCCGGAAAAGCAATCTTGATATTGGAGCCGAAACAATGGAGCTGAACAATGTCGAATATATTATACGGGGCTTAGGATATGTAAAAAATACGGAGGATCTTGAAATATCTGTTGTTGCTGTCCGGAATAACATTCCTGTGCGGATTAAAGATGTGGCACATGTCGCATTTGGACCTGCAACGCGCCGTGGCGGACTCGACAAATCCGACTCCGAAGCCGTCGGGGCAGTAGTTGTTGCACGTTATGGGTCAAATCCTTTGGAAGTGATCAATAATGTAAAAGTTAAAATCAAAGAGATTGAAGCCGGTTTGCCTCAAAAAACATTGCCTGACGGTACGATTTCGAAAGTTACGATTGTGCCCTTTTACGACCGTTCCGGTTTGATAAAAGAAACAATAGGTACACTTGAATCTGCACTTTCTCATGAAATTCTTATCAGCATTCTTGTGATTATTATTCTGGTAATGAACCTGCGGGCTTCAATAATCGTTGCCGGATTGCTGCCCATCGGTGTATTAATGACTTTTATCCTGATGCGGTTTTTCGGAGTTGAAGCCAATATTGTCGCTTTATCAGGTATCGCTATTGCCATCGGCGTAATGGTGGACATTGGGATTGTTGACGTTGAAAATATTCTCAGACACCTTGAAATGCCCGAAAACAATGGAATTCGGGGTAAAAAGTTAATGTTGGTGATCTATCGGGCAACCACCGAGGTTCGTGATGCCGTTGTTACTTCGATTGCAACGACTATTGTCAGCTTTCTCCCGGTTTTTGCGATGGAAGCCGCTGAAGGGAAGTTATTTCACCCGCTGGCCTTTACCAAAACTTTTGCCTTGATATCTGCATTTATTCTTGGAATCGTTGTCCTTCCAACTTTAACGCATATCTTCTTTTCGGTACGCATTGACACAAAGAAGATTCGTAAAATCTGGAACGGATGTTTATTTGTATCTGGAATCCTTTTGATTACTTTTTGGCATTCGTGGCCTGCGCTGGCATTAATAGCAATTGGCATCAATAATTTGCTTGATTACCGGTGGCCGGAGTATCGTAAAGAGTATCCAAATTATATCAATATCGCGGTGACTGTACTTGTTGCAGCCTGGTATCTTAGTGTTGAGTGGCTTCCTTTAGGGGCTCATAACAGTTTACTCGCCAACTTTATTTTTGTCAGCGGAATTATAGCGATAATCCTGGTTGCACTTATGTCAATGGTACATTATTATGAAGATATCATTCGCTGGGCTTTGGCCAATAAACGAAAGTTCCTTGTTATTCCAGCTGTCACAATGCTTTTTGGCATATTAATCTGGTTAGGATTCGATAAAACTTTTGGTTTTATTGCAGCATCTGCAGAAAAGGCAGGCTGGAAAAGCTTCAGGCAAACGGCTTTCTGGCAAATGCCTCAGAAAACCTTTCCGGGTACCGGCAAAGAGTTTATGCCTTCACTTAATGAAGGTTCTTTCCTGCTTATGCCAACCAGTATGCCACATTCAAGCATCGAAAAGAACCTTCAGTATATTGAAATACTGGATAAAAGACTTTCTGCAATTCCTGAGGTGGAGGTAGCTGTCGGGAAATGGGGACGGGTAAACTCTGCGCTCGATCCGGCTCCTGTTCAAATGTTTGAAAATACGATCAATTATCGTTCCGAATATATTCTCGATGAAAATGGACAGCGCATGCAATTTAAAGTTGATAATGAAGGCAATTATCTTTTTAAAAGCGGATCTAAATATAATCTGAAAAGGGATGGATACATGGTTGTTGCTGCTGACAGTCTGATCCCTGCCAATAATGGCGAGTATTTCCGTCAATGGCGGCCGGAAATAAGAAATCCTGATGATATTTGGAATGAGATTGTGAAAGTGACCAATATTCCCGGATTAACATCTGCTCCGAAATTGCAGCCCATTGAAACAAGATTGGTTATGCTTTCGACCGGTATGCGGGCACCGATGGGTCTTAAAGTATATGGACCCGATTTGAATTCAATTGAGAAAGCAGGTATGCAGCTTGAACAAGCCCTAAAAGATGTGCCGGATATCAAGGCCTCATCGGTATTCTACGACCGCGCAGTGGGAGCTCCTTATCTGGAAATCAAGCTAAACCGGGAAGCTATG
>CAYHDA010000285.1:4150-5768 GCA_964355145.1 uncultured Mariniphaga sp. | reverse complement strand
TATCGGTGCCGGTGTAAACCCGGAACAGCTTCATGCCGAAAGCGTTGACGGTTATAATCCATTGGCAGTGATTGATGCTTATCGCCGGAAGCGGAAGGTTATCGAAGAGAAAAACGGTCCGGTTCTGCTCGAAGTACTCACGTATCGTTATAGCGGACATTCCCCTTCAGATGCTTCTTCTTACCGTTCAAAAGAGGAGATTGAAGCCTGGCAGGCACAAGACAGCATTGCATCATTTGGAAAAAATCTTATCGATGCAAAGGTCACAACGCAACAGTCACTGGATGCGATATGGGATGATATTAAGCTGATTATGGTCGAAATGCTAAAACTTTCGATCAATGACGCGGTTTCGCCCAGAATGGATATCCACAAGCGGCCAGAGCAAATTGGCGAAATGATCTTCTCAAATCAGTCTGTCGACAAAATGGATGACCGTACTCCTGAGGTGAACCACCCAATGGAGGAAAATCCGAGAGTCATTCAGATCTCCAAAAAAGAGCGCTTTGCATTCGATGCTGACGGGAAGCCTTTTTCTAAAATGAAACAATATCAACTGCGCGACGGGATTTTTGATGCCATTGTCGATCGGTTTTATAAAGATCCTACTTTAGTCGCCTATGGTGAAGAAAACCGCGACTGGGGAGGTGCATTTGCCGTTTACCGTGGTCTTACAGAAGCACTTCCATACCACAGGCTGTTTAATTCCCCCATTTCGGAAGCATCAATCGTTGGTACGGCCATCGGTTACGCAATGTGTGGCGGACGCGTAATTCCCGAAATCATGTATTGTGATTTCCTTGGAAGATGTGGCGATGAAGTCTTTAATCAACTTCCCAAATGGCAGGCCATGAGCGGGAATATGCTTAAAATGCCCGTTGTTATGAGGGTTTCTGTCGGTTCAAAATATGGGGCACAACACTCTCAGGACTGGACTTCGCTTGTTGCTCACATCCCTGGATTAAAAGTCGTTTTTCCCGTCACTCCCTACGACGCCAAAGGATTAATGAACAGCGCATTACAAGGCACAGACCCTGTGATTTTCTTCGAAAGTCAGCGTGTATATGATATTGGCGAGCAATTCCATCAAGGTGGTGTCCCCCAAGGTTATTATGAAATCCCAATTGGCGAGCCTGATGTGAAACGGGAAGGTAAAGATGTAACGATTCTTACAATAGGTGCAACACTATACCGTGCATTGGATGCGGCAAAAATTCTTGAAGAGAAATACGGTTTATCTGCCGAAGTAATAGATGCACGATCACTTGTGCCCTTTAATTACGAAAAAGTAGTTGCCTCGGTGAAAAAAACCGGCCGGATTATCGTGTCGGGCGATGCGACTTCGCGTGGTTCGTTTTTGAACGAACTGGCCCGAAACATTACAGAACTTGCATTTGATTATCTTGATGCCCCACCGGTGGTATTAGGATCAAGAAACTGGATCACACCTGCTTACGAGCTTGAAGAAGCTTTCTTTCCACAGCCCGAATGGTTTATTGATGTAATTCATGAAAAAATCGTGCCATTGAAAGGCCATGTCTCCGGTCAAAATTTTAGTGATCTGGAACAAATACGCAGGGCAAAACTTGGGGTTTAATTAAGGGAATTACGAATTAGG
>CAYHDA010000285.1:0-4050 GCA_964355145.1 uncultured Mariniphaga sp. | reverse complement strand
GGAACAAATACGCAGGGCAAAACTTGGGGTTTAATTAAGGGAATTACGAATTAGGTCCGTCAGCTGACGGAAGGAATTACGAATTAGGAATTACGAATTAGGTCCGTCAGCTGACGGAAGGAATTAGGAAAAGTGATTCGAAATTATTGGGTAACAAAATATTAGACTATGGATTTCTGGAGTATATTCCCTAAAAAGGAAGATCTGATAAGGTGGTACGAAAACAATGGCGATGGTCAATTGCGGCTGGTAAATGCTCACATGCACACACCATATTCATTCAGTGCTTTCACCAACATCTCTCAGGCGCTAAATATGGCTGTAAATGAGAATGTTAAAGTTGCCGGCATTAATGACTTTTACTCAACAGACGGATATCAGGAATGGGCTTCGGAATGTGCTTCACGAAAAATATTTCCGCTTTTCAACATCGAATATATCAGTCTTAACCGCGATGATCAGGTAGCCGGGATAAAAGTGAACGATCCAAATAATCCGGGGCGCACCTACCTGAGTGGCAAAGGACTTTCCTATCCTCCCATTCTTAAAGAACCATATGCATCTGCTTTAGAATCCGTCCGTCAGGAATCGAATATTCAGGTTCAAAAAATGTGCCTAAAGCTGAATGAAGTTCTTAAGAATTGTGATGCCGGTTTTCAACTGGATTATGATACCATAAAAAGTGAAATGACCAAAGGAATGGTGAGAGAACGTCATCTGGCCAAAGCTTTGCGTGAAAAAATAAGCAATCAGCTTGAAACATCTGAAGCTCAACAGGTATTTTATCAAGCAGTCTTTGGAGGTAAGCCTCTGAAATCTGACATTGGAAATTTTGCTGCAATTGAAAATGAGATTCGCGGCAATCTTCTGAAGGCAGGCGGGGCCGCATTTATTCCTGAAAGTCCGGAAGCATTTCTTGACATGGAGGTTGTTTGCGGGATTATTCTCAATTCAGGAGGAATACCCACCTATCCTTTCCTGGCTGATGATGCCAATGGAAATTTCACCGAATTCGAGGCACCAAAAGAAGTCGTGTTAGAGATACTCAAAAGAAGAAATATCTGCTCTGTCGAATTTATAACTACCCGAAATAGTTTGGCTGTTCTTGAAGAGTATGCCGGATATTTTAATGAAAACGGATTTGTCGTCACATTTGGTACAGAACACAATACTCCGGCAATGGAACCTGTTGAACTCTTCGCCAGAAATAATTCTCCCTTGAGTAATATGCTAAAGGAAATTAATTACGAAGGTGCATGCATCACTGCGGCACATCAATATCTGGTTGCAACCGAAGGAAAAGGCTATGTCGATCAGAATGGCAAACCTGATCTTACCAGGAGGAAATATTTCGCCACCTTGGGAAAAGCGCTGATTGAATACCTGATAAAATCATAAATATGAGTAACTTAATAATTAATCGCGTCGTTCCTGCCATCAGAATGTTAACCTCCCGGGAAAAAACAATGACCGCCAGGTTCGATAACCGCAACGAAATTCTTGTGGTTGAAAACGAGGAAGATCTTCGCGATTTAAGTTTTATTGAACCATCATCAGGAATTCTGGTTGTGGATGAAACAATCGATCCCGATGAGATTATTGATGATCTGCTCGTAAAACTTTCGGCCTGGTTCGACTCACGCATCATACATCCCGATTATATTCTTTTAAAGGGAATTGGGTTAGTTGCAATTGCCCCTGATTCCGCTTCACTTAATGTACTGCTGGGTGGCCCGAAAGAGCCGGTTCTGACAGTCAATGGCCGTGTTCAGGATAAGATTGTCATCGTTACAGGTGGAGCACAGGGCTTTGGAGGAGGAATTGCGGAGTTAATGTATGCTCAGGGTGCCAATGTTGTGATCGCTGATCTCAACGAAGAAGCCGGCGGAAAAATGGCCGAACTATTGAATGAAAAAAAACAAAGCAATCAGGCTTATTTTATTAAAGCGGATGTAACAAACCCCGGATCAGTTGAAGCGATGGTTGCAGAAACAGTGAGATATTTCGGAGGTCTTGATGTAATCATCAGCAATGCCGGAATTCTTCGTGCAGGGGGACTTGATGAAATGACACCTGAGACTTTTTCTCTGATGACTGATGTTAATTACAATGGTTATTTTCTGTGTGCAAAGTATGCGTCTGCGGTGATGAAGGTTCAGGCTCGTTACCGCCAAGATTATTTCACCGATATTATTCAGATTAATTCAAAATCCGGGTTAAAAGGAAGCAATCGTAATTTTGCTTATGCGGGTGGAAAATTTGGAGGAATTGGTCTTACACAATCCTTTGCGATGGAGCTGATGCCTTATCGGATTAAGGTAAACTCGATTTGTCCGGGTAATTTCTTTGAAGGCCCGCTATGGAGCGATCCTGAAAAGGGGCTTTTTGTTCAGTATCTTAAAGCGGGAAAAGTTCCTGGCGCAAAGGATATAGAAGATGTCAAAGCGTTCTACGAAGGTCAGGTTCCGGCAGGCAGAGGATGTCGCGTTGTTGATGTAGTAAGGGCAATTTTTTATGTGATGGAACAGGAATACGAAACCGGGCAGGCTGTTCCTGTAACCGGCGGACAAAATATGCTAAACTAGCAGCTGGCAACTTGCTGTTATTAAGAAGCAATCTGTTAAAAAATAAAATAAAACTCAAAAAATACCATGAAAACACGTGCAGTACGATTATATGGCAAGAAAGATTTAAGGCTCGAAGAGTTTGATCTGCCCCAAATAAAAGAAAATGAAATATTAGCTAAAGTAGTGTGCGACAGCTTATGTATGTCGTCCTATAAAGCAGCCAGCCAGGGAGCCGATCATAAAAGAATTCCCAACGACTGTGCTACTAATCCTCCTATTATTGGTCACGAATTTGCAGGTGAGCTGATCGAAATCGGATCAAAATGGAAGGATAAATTTAAAGCAGGCGATAAATTTTCCATACAACCGGCAATTAATTTCCCGGGAAGTCCTGTCGGCCTTCTGGGAGCTCCCGGATATTCTTACAGCTTCATTGGAGGCGATGCAACCTATGTAATCATTCCAAATGAGGTGATGGAGGCAGATTGCCTGCTTCCTTACACAGGCGAGGGATTTTATCCGGCGTCATTGTCCGAGCCATTATCATGTGTAATCGGAGCGATTCATGCCAATTATCACACCACGCCGGGTTCCTATATTCATAAAATGGAGATTGTCGATGGAGGTAAAATGGCGCTTCTGGCAGGTGTTGGTCCGATGGGTCTTGCTGCGATCAACTATGTTCTTCACCGCGAAGATCGTAAACCGTCGCTTTTAATCGTAACAGATATCGATCAGACACGGCTTGACCGCGCAGCCGGATTATATACGACTGCATTTGCGTCATCCAAAGGAATTGATCTTCAATATATTAACACCTCTAAATTTGCGAATGTAATTGAGGAGCTAAAAGCAATTAGTGGAGGTGAAGGATACAATGATATTTTCGTATTCGCCCCGGTTGCTCCTGTAATCGAGCAGGCAGACGCCTTATTGGCATTCGATGGCTGTCTGAATTTCTTTGCCGGACCATCCGATCCCAATTTCAAGGCTACGCTTAATTTCTATAATGTCCATTATGCTTACACCCATATAGTGGGAACTAGTGGCGGCAATACCGATGATATGAAAGAAGCACTTGCGCTGATGTCTGCAGGTCTTGACCCGGCGGGATTGGTCACTCATATTGGCGGGATCAATGCTGTTATTGATGCAACCTTACATCTTCCTGAAATCCCAGGAGGCAAAAAACTGATTTACAACCATATCGATATGCCACTGACACCAATAACTGAATTTGCGGCAAAAGGCAGAACCAATCCGGTGTATGCGCGTCTTTCGGAGATCTGCGAGCGGTACCAGGGACTGTGGAGCACAGAGGCAGAAGCATATTTGATGGCAAACCCGGAAAATTTATAGTTGCAGTTCTATTTTGATAAGGCTCCGGGACATTCACTCAAAGCTGCATAAGTTTCATCAATATTTTTCATAATTTTAAAAGCACCCTTTTGAGGTGCTTTTAAAAAATTAGTCCGATTATAAA
>CAYHDA010000284.1:0-5810 GCA_964355145.1 uncultured Mariniphaga sp. | reverse complement strand
TTTATCCTTTCCAGACCTTTACAATCGGGAAAAAGGTTGAATTCGATCATATTCCCATTTGCATTGAGGCTAATACGCCCCAAAATCTGGAGATTTTAACCAATCTGGCAAAATCAATGTCTCAGGATATTCAGCTGCTTGATTCCGGGCAAAGGCAACAGATCCATCTTGCAGCAGTTTTTGCTTGTAATTTTGTTAACCATTTCTACAATATAGGAAAGGAATTATTGGAAGAAAAAGGACTCGGTTTTGAAATCCTCAAACCGCTAATCCTCGAAACTGCAATGAAAATTCTTGAGCAATCTCCAGAAGAATCACAAACGGGACCTGCCGTCCGAAGTGATCATATTGTCATCGGCAAGCACATTGCAATGCTCACCAACCGTCCTGACCTTCAAGTTATTTACACAAAAATAAGTGAAAGAATTATTCAAACACACAAATAGTTATAATGGCATTTTTTAAAGAAGAATTAACAAAAGTTAAAGCATTAATTTTTGACGTAGACGGGGTTTTGTCTGCCACAACACAAGTACTCACCCCAGACGGAGAAACAATAAGAACATCCAATTTAAAGGATGGATTTGCTATGATGTATGCGATACGCATTGGATTTCCGGTTTGCGTAATCACAGGCGGAAAGACAATCGAAGTGATAAAGCGATGTGAAAAGATAGGAATTAAAGATTTGTATACCGGGTCGTTGAAAAAATTGCCGAGTCTGTACGATTTTCTCAAAAAGCACAATTTATCTGCTGGTGATGTGATGTATATGGGGGATGATTTACCCGATTATCCTGCAATGCAAGTTGTCGGAGTGCCGGTGTGCCCTAACGATGCCGCTCCGGAGATCAAAGCCATTTCGCATTATATTTCGGATAAAAACGGTGGCGAAGGATGCGTCCGCGATGTTCTTGAACAGGTATTACGTTCACAAGGCAAATGGATTGATTGCGAAACGATGAACTGGGAGATGTTTTGATAAAAGCAAGTTATGTTAACGGATAAAAAAATAATACTTGCCTCCAAATCGCCACGCCGGCGGGAGCTGCTCGCGGGGTTAAACATTCCGTTCGAAGTGATCATTCACGAGATTGACGAAGTATTTCCCGACGGTTTATCGATGGAAGAAATCCCTGTTTATCTGGCAAAATTGAAGGCATTACCTTTTGATGACGAACTTCGCCATGACACCCTGGTGATTACTGCCGATACCATAGTATGGATCGACGGCACCGTACTGGGCAAACCCAATGATTATGAACATGCTGCAGTAATGCTCCGACAGCTTTCGGGGAAAAAACACGTGGTTGTTACCGGAGTTTGTCTCACCTCCAAAGAGAAGCAGGTTGCTTTCTCGGCCACGACAGATGTTTACTTTAAAGATTTATCCGACAGTGAGATTGACTATTACCTTAACAATTATCACCCTTATGATAAGGCCGGATCGTATGGCGTGCAGGAATGGATTGGTTACATTGCTATTGAAAGAATCGAAGGTTCATATTTCAATGTAATGGGATTACCGGTTCAACGGCTGTATGAAGAGTTATTAAAGTTCTGAATTATACCATTCTAAATTATTACAAAATGCTGCGTCAATTTTTTATTTTTCTGATTTTCATAACTGGATCAACTTATTTGAGTGCCAAGGAGGGGATGTGGATTCCATCTTTACTTCAAAAGTACAACATTGAGGAAATGGCCAAAATGGGGTTTAAACTATCTGCAGAAGATGTTTACAGTGTCAATCATGCAAGTATGAAGGATGCGGTTGTTCTTTTTGGTGGTGGCTGCACAGGGGGAGTTATCTCTGCCGACGGGTTGCTGATCACTAATCACCATTGTGGATTTGGACAAATTCAGGAGCACAGCTCAATTGAGCACGACTATCTCACCAACGGCTTTTGGGCGATGAACAAATCAGAAGAGCTCACCAATCCGGGTTTGACTGTTCAGTTTCTGGTAAAAATGGAAGATGTCTCCGATAGAATGCTGAAAAACATCACCGATCCAATGAATCAGACTGCACGACGCGACACGCTTCTCAAGAACAGTGAAAAAATCAAAAAAACATATCTGACCGGAACCGGCTATTCTGCCGATATCAAGCCATTATTCAATGGCAATCAGTATTTTATATACGTCTACGAAGTTTTCAAAGATATCCGTTTAGTGGGTGCACCACCTGTTGCCATTGGTAAATTTGGCGGAGATACAGACAACTGGGTCTGGCCGCGACATACTGGTGACTTCTCTCTTTTCAGGATATATGCCGGCAAGGATAATAAACCTGCGAATTATTCTGCCAGCAATGTACCTTATAAACCTAAGAAATTTTTTCCCATCAACCTGAAGGGGGTGAAGGAAGGAGATTTTACTATGGTTTTTGGTTATCCGGGAACCACACAGCGCTATATTCCATCGCAGGCAGTGAATTTAATTATGAATCAGAGTGATCCTGCCAAAGTTTCAATACGCACTGCTAAACTTACTATTTGGGCCGAAAGAATGAAAACTGACCCAAAAATCAGGATTCAATATGCAGGGAAATATGTTTCTGCCGCCAATGGATGGAAAAAATGGCAGGGCGAAGTCAAAGGCTTAGTGCGTCTGGATGCCTTTAATGTAAAAAAAGAGGGTGAAGCCGAATTTGACAAATGGGTAGCATCTGATCCGCAGAAAGTGTTAAAATATGGAAGTGTACTTCCCGATTTCAGCAAGCTTTACACAAAATACCTCCCCTATCAGGCTGCATATGACTATTACACAGAATGTATTCTGCGTGGTTCAGATATCTTTACCCTCGCCGCCAGAATTGAACTGCTCGAAACGATCACCGACAAAGAGCTGCTCAATAAAGAAGTCAGAAAGCTTAAAGAATCTCTTGCCGTTTATTTCAAAAATTATGATCAAACGACAGACGAAAGGGTTTGGTCGGCTCTTTTGAAAATCTATGTTGAGAAGACCGATCCCAAATTCATACCGGAGCAACTTGGCAAGCTGGCATCTGTGATCGGCACCGATCATTATACAGCAATTACCTACCGAAAATCGTTCCTGACAGACAGCCTGAATATTAATAAATTACTCGATGATTTTGGCGCAAAATCAAATAAAAAGTTACAAAAAGATCCAATTTATGCCCTTTTTAAAATAATCAGGCAACAGTACCTGACAACAGTTGATCAGACCTACAGAATCATAACTGCAGATATTGATGCTGTTCAGAAAAAATATACCGCTGCAATAATGGAAATGAATTCCGGAAAACGGATGATGGTGGACGCCAACCTGACATTACGCATTTCTTATGGACAAATAGAAGGATACAAACCTGCTGATGGAGTTGCATTTAACCATTTCACAACATTAAAAGGCATTATCGAAAAAAATAATCCGGAGATCTATGATTATAGGGTACCGGCATCTCTAAACAAATTGTATCAGACAAAGAATTTTGGTCAATACGCCAATGAATCCGGAGATGTTGCTGTTGGATTTTGTGCTTCAAACCACACCACAGGAGGGAATTCAGGCAGCCCGGTTGTAAATGCCAGCGGTGAATTGATCGGTTTAAATTTCGACCGTTGCTGGGAAGGTACGATGAGTGACATTGTCTATGATCCCGATCAATGCCGGAATATCGCGCTCGATATGCACTATGCTCTGTTCGTCATTGACAAGTTTGCCGGTGCGGGTTATTTACTCAATGAGATGGAGATCGTGAAATAAGGAGTGCGATTTTAGTAAATATAAAATTGGGGCTCATGACCGGCTGACGGCAATCAATAATTATTCTAAAAGTTATTCTAAAACATTCATATGCAACCCATTTATTGGAGGCTTGAACTGACTTAAAGTATATAAAAGAATTACTGGGACATAAGAGCAGTAAAACTACTGAGATTTATACCCATGTAACAGAAAAGAGTTTACAGAAAATAAAATCACCTTTCGATGATTTGTGAATTGTTACTATATTTAGGAATTAGAAACAATGAGTTTTGCAAATGAAGAAAAAGTACTTGTAAATTATCATTCAAAATCGAGTATTATAGATAGTTTTAAGCAGTTCAGTTTTGAACTAATTGATTATAAAGAGCAAATATTTCCTGAATTAAATGGAAATACAACTATTGATATGATTTTAATTTTTTCTAAAACAAATTAGCATCTATTTTATGATTGCACAAACACCCGAACCACCATATTATGCTGTAATTTTCACATCTATACGAACAGATATTGACGATGAATATTCAGATACTGCAAATCAAATGGTGGAATTAGCAAAACAACAAAATGGATTTTTAGGAGTTGAGAGTGCAAGAACTGAAATTGGAATAACTGTTTCATATTGGAAGGACTTGGAATCAATAAAATTATGGAAGGAGAATTTTGAGCATTCAATCGCCAGAGAAAAAGGACGTAAAATTTGGTATAAATCATTTAAAACAAGGATTTCAAAGGTTGAGTCAGATTATGATTTTTCTTTCGACAAATAAAAACAAAGCCCAATAGCGGTAAATTTTTGACAACATCTACCTCTTAATAAAAATCTCAGTATTTTTGATTCAAAATAGCTATCAAAAGAAAACTAATTAGAACAGAAAAGAATGCATAGGTCGAAACTTTACAAGATTGGAAGCCTCGGAAACTGTAAATTGATTTTAATATTAGGCCAAATATATTTATGGGAAATACTACATTGAATGAAATTACCAGCAAAATTATTTCAGTAATTCAGGAAGCGGTTGACAAAACAGGAAGTTGGCCTGGATTAAGGGTATTACCAGAATTAATTAAAAATAAGAACCAAGGAATTTGTTTTTGCCTTTTCCATGTGGAACTAGAGACAATTTTTTACAACCGACCAATATCAAAAAACGACATTCTACAACCAATTGAAACTTTGCCTCTAAATCTCTATTATCATTTGTCGGCAAAAAGCATAAATTCCTCGAATGAAGAAGATGCCTTAGAGGAGCAAAGATTAATGACAGTTGCGATGAAGGCTTTGCACAACTACTCTCGTATAATCTATTCTGTTTCTGCAGAACAAATAATTTTAAGAATAGAGAATACTAACATGAGCCTGTCCGAATCTATAGATTACTGGGCAGCGAATAAATCTCCAATGAGGTTAACTGCCTATTACAAAGTTTCAGGCGTTTTACTTTAACCAAAATCTACCGCTAACAGCAGGCTTGCCCAATGCTAGTTTTTAGGTTTGGAAAGTATCTTCTTCCCACGTACTTTTGTGTTAAGGCAAAGTGTATCGGCTCCGAAATCCGCACCACAGTTGCCTGCAGCCGTTATGCACCAGGCTTGAAGAAAATACATCTATAGTAAAACTACATTTCTAAGATTATCTGTATCTTTATTGCATGAAACAAAGACTTTATATCGACACATCAGTTTTTGGCGGATATTTTGATGATGAGTTCGCTGAATTCACACGACCTCTATTCACCAGACTTCAAAATGGTGAATTCAGACTTTTGTTTTCAGCAGTAACCCAGGACGAACTAACTCCTGCACCAGAGAAAGTTAAAGAATTGGTGAGAAATTTAAAGATGGAAAACTCTGAATTCATTGAAACCAATGAGGAGGCAGTTGAATTAGCAAACCAATATATTGCTGAAAGAGTTGTTGGACAAACAAGTTTCACTGACTGTCTACATATTGCGTTGGCAACTGTAAATCGAGCGGACTATTTGATAAGCTGGAATTTCAAACACATTGTAAATGTTCAGAGAATCCGTGGTTACAATTCGATCAATATTAAAAATGGATATAAAGAATTG
>CAYHDA010000283.1:0-5814 GCA_964355145.1 uncultured Mariniphaga sp. | reverse complement strand
TGACTATCAGAGCAACGAGGACGATATTGTAAAAAATATAGAAGCTGGAAATGTCTCTATGCCATTAACAGGGACACTGATCAGAGGCGGAACCAATCTTTTTGGAGTAAAAACGGATTTGCAATTTGGAAAACTATCGGTATCCACCGTTTTTTCTCAGCAAAAAGGGGAAACTAAGGTGATTAATACTGAAGGCGGAGCTGAGAAATCGAAGTTCGAAATTAATGCAACGGATTACGATGCCAACAGGCACTTTCTTCTTGGACACTTTTTTTATGAGTCTTATGATAATTCACTTAAAGAATTACCGATCATCAAATCAGCCGTTACAATCAATAAAGTTGAAGTATGGGTGACTAATAAATCAAACCGGTTTCAGGAATCACGCAATATTCTGGCCTTGATGGATCTTGGTGAAAAAGGAATCAACAAACAGAATCAAATTATTCCTGCTTTTGGTGACACACCCGGTCTTCCTTTCCCATTTAACACCTATCCAGGAAATGATATCAACGGACTTTATAAACAGATAACCACCACTTACTCAGGTGTTCGCGATATAGCTCAGGTTACACAGGCAGTTGGTCCTTTATCTGCCAGTGACTTTGTTGGAGGCCGCGATTATGAAAAAATTGAAAATGCCAGATTGCTAGACTCGACCGAATATTCCCTTAATCGTCAGCTTGGATATCTATCTCTGAATCAATCTCTAAACAACGACGAAGTTCTTGCAATTGCCTACCAATATACGGTTAACGGAGAGAAATTTCAGGTTGGTGAGTTTTCTACCGATGGAATTGCTGCACCCGGTACGCTGATCTTGAAATTGCTAAAAGGCACAAATCTCAATCCCCTTTTTAAAAACTGGCGGCTGATGATGAAAAATATATACAATATTAACAGCCAGCGCGTTTCAGGTGAAGATTTTAAGATGGATGTGCTCTTTAAAAATGATGCAGCAGGATCAAACATCAACTATCTGCCAGACGGTCCTTTAAAAGAAAAAATACTGCTCGGAGTGATGAATCTCGATCACCTTAACAAACAACTCGATCCTTATCCGGACGGCATTTTCGATTTTCTTGAGCACGTAACGATCAATTCTCAACGAGGGCGAATTATTTTCCCGGTTATTGAACCGTTTGGGACCAACCTTGAACGTCAGTTGAACGGGGATGTGAATTCAATCAAAAAATATGTCTTCCGCAGTTTATATGACAATACAAAAACGGCAGCTGTCCAGGATGCAGAAAAAAACAAATACCGGCTAATGGGAAGCTACAAGGGATCTTCAAATACAGAGATATCACTTGACGCCATCAATATAACGAGAGGATCGGTTAAAGTTATGGCGGGAGGAAGGCAACTTCAGGAAGATGTTGATTTTATTGTCGATTATACACAGGGTAAGGTCAAGGTTATTAATCAGGGTTTGCTTGAATCCGGAACCCCGATTTCAATTTCGACAGAGAGCCAGGATCTTTTTAGCATGCAGCGAAAAACGATGCTGGGAACGCATTTAAATTATGAATTCAACAAAAATTTCAACCTTGGGACAACCTTGATGTACCTTCAGGAGAAGCCGCTATACCAAAAAGTAAATTATGGCGAGGATCCAATTTCGAATCTGATGTTAGGGTTAAATGCATCTTACAATACAACCTCCGGGATGATTACGCGAGCTGTAAATGCCTTGCCATTCCTGAAAACCAATGCAGAGTCAAAAATTGCTGTTGAAGCTGAATGGGCCCGGCTGTTTCCCGGACATTCAAAGGTGATATCAAAGGAGGGTGCGGCCTACCTCGATGATTTTGAAGGAGCGAAAACACCCATCAACCTAAAATCCTTTATAGGCTGGACAATGGCCAGTATTCCTCAAACGAACGAACTATTTCCGGAAAGCAACCTGATCAACGATCTGGCAAGCGGGTATAACCGGGCTCTTCTTTCGTGGTACATCATCGATCCTTATATGCAACGCCGTACGGCTCCTTCATACCTGCTTGAGCAAAACAAGCTTGATGATCACCGAGTCAGGGAAGTATTTCAATATGAGTTATTTCCGGATCGCGAAACTCCGGCTGGTCAGCCAACAAATATCCCTACACTGGATCTTTCGTATTTTCCTGCTGAAAGAGGTTCCAACAATTACGACGCAGTTCCATCTGCATTTTCCTCTGGAATTAATAGAAATGGAACCCTTAAATCCCCGGAAACCCGGTGGGGTGGCATTATGCGAAAAATTGAAACCAGTGATTTCGAGGCGGCCAATGTCGAATATATCGAATTCTGGTTGATGGATCCCTTTGCTATGGATTCGGTCGGCAGTCCCAATCCGGGAGGCGATCTCTATTTCAATCTGGGAAATATATCGGAAGATATCCTGCGTGATGGCAGGAAATCGTTTGAGCATGGTCTGCCCGGCGACGGAAACTTTACAAATGCTGACCAAACCAACTGGGGACGGGTTTCAAAGCAGCAGTCATTGGTTAAAGCATTTGATAATTCACCTCAGGCAAGAATAAATCAGGATATTGGACTCGACGGAATTAATTCGGCCGATGAAAAATCATTCTTTAGCAATTACCTCACCAATCTGACCTCATTAGTTGCTGACACAGCATTGGCAAAGGCAACGAAAGATCCGTCGAGCGACGATTATCATTATTTCAGAGGTACCGACTACGATCGGGAAAAGAAAGACGTGCTGGAAAGATATAAATATTTCGCCCGAACAGAAGGCAATTCACCTACTTCCGGACAATCTCCTGAAAGTTACCCTACCGCTGCCACATCAATTCCGGATGTTGAAGACATTAACGATGACAACACCCTCAACGAGAATGAAGCCTATTATCAGTATCATATTAAGCTTGACCGTAATAATATGGTCTTGGGAAAAAACTATATTTCAGACATAAAGAAGGCTGAACCCACGCTGAAAAGCGGTAAAAAATCACCAATCACGTGGTATCAATTTAAAATACCGATAAGCTCACCGGATAAAGTTTATGGTGCAATTAACGATTTCAGATCCATTCGTTTTATACGAATGTTTTTAAAGGGATGGCAAAAACCTGTAGTAATGCGCTTTGCAACGCTTGATCTGGTGAGAACCAATTGGAGAAGATATGATAAAGATCTTACAGAGGATACGAGCCTCCCCGCTGCCGTCACTCAATTTGAAATAGCTGCAGTAAATGTAGAGGAGAACAGTAACAGGAAACCTGTCAATTACATCGTCCCTCCCGGAGTAAGCCGTGTTATTGATCCGTCAAATGCCCAATTAACCCAACTGAATGAACAGGCAATGGTTTTGCGAACCATCGATTTGGAGCCGGGAGATGCCAGGGGTGCCTATAAAACAATGATGATTGATATGCGCCGCTACAAAACGCTGAAGATGGAAGTTCATGCCGAGGAAATGAGCGGAGCCAGTCTGCGTGATGACGATCTTTATCTTTTCGTTCGTTTAGGATCTGATTTTCAATATAATTACTACGAATACGAAATACCGCTGAAGCTTACTATACCAGGCTATTACGACAGCAATACAGAGAGTGACCGATTTGCAGTGTGGCCGGAAGCTAACCGGATTTATATTCCGCTCGATCAGTTGCCGCAACTTAAATTGGATCGAAACACTGAAATACGTAAAGCAGGTTCGCTGCTCACGATCTCAGATATCTTCGAAAAAATTCATTCCGGTGTAAATAACAACAAGAATCGAATAAAAGTCAAAGGAAATCCGGATCTATCTCAGGTAGAGGTCGCTATGATCGGAATCCGCAATAAAAAGGGAAGAACCCTTGGTCCAAAATCAGTTGAAACATGGGTTAATGAACTTAGGTTAACACAATTTGAAGAAAAAGGAGGCTGGGCAGCAATAGGCCGGGTTTCCGGAAATTTAGCAGATTTGGGAACATATTCGTTTGCAGGAAGGATGACCACTACCGGCTTCGGAAGCATTGACTCAAAAATGGGGCAGCGTACTTTGGATGATAGCCATGAATATGATATCTCGACCAATCTTGAGCTTGGAAAATTTTTCAAGGAGGAATCCGGCGTCAAAATACCACTCTATGTTGGCTTCTCCAAATCGCTTGCTACGCCCGAATATTCGCCATTAGACAAAGATGTAAAACTTACCGATGCCTTGGCGAGTGCAGGAAGTTCACAGGCACGCGATTCAATAAAGCGCATTTCTCAGACATTCACTTCGAGAAAAAGCATCAATTTGACAAATGTTCAAATTACCAACCCTAATAAAACAGGAGATCCCAAAATTTATGATCTTTCCAATTTCTCGCTTACATATGCTCATAACCAGTATGATCACGGCGATATCAATACAATTTTGGAACAGACCTTAAATACACGCACATTATTGAATTATAATTTTGTAAGCCGGCCAGTCTCTCTTGATCCATTTAAAAACTTTAAATTTCTAAAATCCCCGGCATTGGCATTAGTCAGGGATTTTAATCTTAACTTTATTCCCGGACAGATCTCCTTCCGTTCTGACCTCAACCGGACTAGCAGCGTTTTACAATACAGAAACATCACCAATCCGGGATTCCTCCTTCCGAAATCGTATCTTAAAGACTTTACGTGGAACAGGTATTACGATTTTCGTTTTGACCTGACCAGAGGTCTTAAAATAGATTTCTCTGCAATAAATTCATCGCGTATCGATGAACCTCTTGGTGCTTTGGAAAAAAATCTGCCAGGCTATCAGGCCCGGCGAGACACTATCTGGAATAATATTTTAAACGGAGGGCGGAATACCCATTATCATCATACCTGGAATATTGCATATACTATTCCGGTCAACAAACTACCATTATTTGACTGGATGTCATCATCAGTCATTTATCAGGCCGGCTACGACTGGGATGTTGCTCCGCTCACAAGAGGCAATTATGTTATTGGGAATAGCATTAACAATTCAAGTGCCATTCAATTAAACGGACAAGCCGACTTTTTAAGACTTTATAATCGTGTACCATATCTAAAAAGAGTAAATCAAAAATATGGTGAATTTAGCAGGGGAAGGAGAGACGCGCAGCAAAAGAGGGGACAAAATTTACCAATGAATACCTCTACTCCGACAAAATTCAGAAATGGGAATACTGTTTTAATAAAAAATGTACCTCAATCAATCTTTCATAAATTGGGCACTGCCAATGTAACGGTCAATGCAACAGATGAAAAGGGAAAGGTAATTAAGGGAAAAACAAAAGTTGTCAATGAAAATCGGGTAATGTTCACTCCCGAAATTGGTTGTGCCAAGGCAATTGTAGAAGTAACCGGCACTAAAGATCAGACTGCAAAAAGTGGTTTAAAGCTCGATGAATATTTAGCCCGCTTTCTGATGATGCTTTATAATGTGAATATCTCTTACACTGAAAATGGAGGTACTGCGCTTTATGGCTATTTGCCGGGGACCAATTTTTTTGGATCATCTGATTATGAAAGCACTGGAGGCAATAATCTTTTAGCCCCCGGTCTTCCCTTTATCTTTGGCCAACAGGATCCTTATTTTGGTCAGAAAGCAGCTCAAAAAGGCTGGGTTTCGACAGACAGCATCTTGAATAAGCCTTTTATGATGAGTAAAAATACCCGCTTAAATTTCAGAGCTAAACTGGTGCCAATACCCGATTTAAAAATTGATATCAATGCGAGCAGAAGCTACTCCAACAACTCCTCCGAATTCCTGATCTACGACGACCAGGACGGATGGGGAGGCTATAATAAATCCTTTAACGGAAATTTCAGTATGACCGTTATATCCATTGGATCTTCGTTTGAAAA
>CAYHDA010000282.1:0-5877 GCA_964355145.1 uncultured Mariniphaga sp. | reverse complement strand
AATGACTATTGACAATAAAGGGAACATCTACTTAACCGGTAAAGGAGTAACGGTCTTTAGTCCTGAAGGTAAGCTGATTTTAAAGATTCCAATCGAAGAAAATTGGTCAGCCAATGTTTGTTTTGGTGGTAAAGGCCGTCATCTTCTTTTTATAACCGCTTCAAAGTCTGTTTATGGCTTAAAAATGAAAGTGAAAGGGGTTAAATAAATTAAACCAGTCTTAGTATATCAGTAAAAAAATAATTGGAACGATAATTCCTGCCACAGTAAGCCAGGCTCCGCGTTTGGTTATTCCATTTTTTCCTTTCAGAATAAATAATCCGCCGATGGCCATTATCATCAATGCGACGCAGTAAAAATCGGAAAACCACATCCAAAGTTTCCCCGGGTTGTAATGCAGTAAATTAACCTCGAAAAAAACGGCGCGTTTACTCAGATTTTCGAATAGCAGCTTTCCGTTGTTTAGATTTACAACTATAGAGCCACCACCATTCATAAATACTTTTAGCTCACCTGGAGACGGAAAGTAATAATTCCGGTAATTGTCCGACTGGTCGATTTGCTTTAGTATTTCGATAACACCATTGTTCTCATTTGTGTGAAAGTCTGCCGGTATTTTTACCTGATGTTCTGTCCGCTCGATGATATAGTTAGGATTCCAGTCTTTGCGGTGGTTCAGCGCAATTCCCGACAATGCGTAGATAATTGTTACAGCTGCAAAAAAATAGCCAAAATCACGGTGTAGTGCGCGGTTGAGTTTATAGAGATTCATAGGCTGGTTGGAAGATTAGATGCAATCCATGACTTTAGCCCAATAGATGCCGGATCTATCGGGCTAAATCATCATTAAGCGGTTGCAAATTGACAATTATTAATCAATCACTGTTTTAACTTTGTTTTTATCTGCCGGATCTTTGGCCAGTACCTGAAACTCTGAACAGGCCAATACATATTGCTGTGCTTTGGCTTCGGTTACACAAGGTGTTTTGCCATCTTTTTCTTTATCAGCAACTATTTCATTGACTGGCGTCAACATTCCTTTGGCGATAACAATTTCCCCCTGAAGACTTTCGTCAAAACGGCTGATGTTATCTCCGGCATTTATTCTGATGAGATTTTCCTGATCAGAGCCGGCCAGAAACATTTTCTTTCCGCTCACTTTGCAGGTGTGAATTACGCGCCCTTGTAAGGCGATTGTTTTATCAAAATATTTTTCAGGATTTTTTTGAACTGAATCAACACTGACAGCGAGGGCTATCCCCGCTTTTGCTGCCTCAGGACATCCGCCACATGCCTTTGTGGGAGTTGCACAACCCGTTACAGACAAGGTCTTTTCGTTGACGGCTGCGATTTTAATTTGTTCTGTTTTCGGTTGCGTATGGCACGCCACAAAAACAAGCAGAAACCCAATTGTGGATAATCGATTCATTTTGAATTGCTTTAGATTATAATTAACTCAAATTTATGCAAATGTAGTAAATTGTATTGCTATTAATCCTAACTTATGTCATAAACACTATAAAAAATCAGGTCCACAAAAAGCCCCAGTTACTTTGGGAGTAGCCGAGGCTTAACCTAACCTAAAACCTAACCTGATTGATCGGCTGATCAACTGACATAAAGGTATGACATTTTTTTTAAAGTGTTTCTAAAATTCTATTTTTTTTTTGATCTTCTGCGGATATTGCCGGATTCTTTTTTTCAATATTGTAAAAGAAGTTCACACCTGATTCAACGCTTCAGGAACGGTAAACACCACATGGAAGTATTTCACAACCATGGCATCACTCATCCGGTCCTCAACCCAAATGGCCTGTTTGTCTGGCACTTTGGGCAATGGTGGTTACCAAGTACTGATGTTATTTACTGTTTGAATCAAATACAATACCATTTCTTATGAACTTTCTTAAAGTTCGATTTGTTTCCTTTTTAAATGTATGTAGTAATGATTACACAAAACGATAAACTCGCTGAGGTTTTAAGTCGAAACATAAACCTGCTTCCTATTATAGTTAGGTTTGGAGCACATTCAAATATTGGGCAGGAATCCATAAAGGCGATTTGCTCCGGAAAAGGAATCGATTTAGCATTCTTCCTATCGGTTATAAATACATATAACTCGAGTGAATACTTTCCTAATGGTGATTTTATTGACCTTGGTTTACTCGTTGATTTTCTTACAAAGACACATGATTATCATAAGATAGTGACAATACCGCGCCTTCAATCACTTATAAAGGAATTAAAAACAAAATTACCTGATAAAAAACTATCCACTATTCTCGAAAAGTATTTTAATGAGTACGTTGAAAGGCTTTTAAATCACATAAAGTTTGAGGAGGACTTTATATTTCCTCTTGTAAAAATGGGAGTTAAAGAACAGCAAAAGGAATCATTAAAGAAACTTAAAAAGTTGTTTAGTCAGCACACCAATGTTGAAACGGAGATAAACGATCTGATTGTAGTTATTATCCAGCATATTCCTGAATATTCCGACGAGCAGCTTTTCTTTGAAATACTTCACACTCTTACCCATTTCGAATTAGAACAGATCGATCATGCTCGATTTGAGGATAAGATTCTAGTGCCAAGACTATTGAGGCTTTTAACTCATGAAGAGCATTAGAATGACCTCCAGAAGTTGTATTATAATCCACCAATCACCAATTGTTCAGAATGGGTTAAGTACTATTCTGCACTCAATTAATTTAGAGGTGCGTGAAATTCTTTTGGATACCACCGACTGCAAAGTCCTTAAAGAATGGGTTGATTTTATTGTACTTATCGACGTTATTCATTGGAACTTTATTCAGAAACACAAAAAATATCTGGTAAAGGGAAAGAATTCTATTATTGGCTTAGATTTTACCGATCTGCACACCAATGATTATAACCTTTTCGATGAGGTAATCCATAAGTCAGATAGTCAAACTTTCATTTTTAATAAGCTGAAAAAATTCATTGTTGTTAATGACCCCAAAGGCCCTTCAAATCAGCTCTCATCCCGCGAACAGGAGATACTTAGATTGATAGCTCAGGGGAATAGCAATAGGCTAATTGCCGAAAAACTCTTTATAAGCATTCACACCGTTATTACCCATCGAAAACATATTACAGGTAAACTTGGCATAAAATCCATTTCAGGGCTAACGCTCTATGCTGCAATCAATAACATAATTGATTAGCTGTTCTAAAATACCAACAAATAGGGATTGTTGCTCCCTTTCATTAGGCGTTACTTTGTACTCAAACAAAACAAGAAATATTCATGAGTACAAAGAGTTTATTATCAAAGAACATTGTTCTTTTTATTTTTATGTGCTTACCATTTCTGTCAAATGCACAGGACAGGCTTTTTACCTATACTTACCAGAGCACCGTTCTAAACAAGGGTCAACGTGAATTGGAGGTTTGGAATACACTTCGCACTGGCAGAGCCGATTTTTATTCTCGTTTAGATAACCGTACAGAATTCGAAATTGGACTTGGAGGCAGGTTTCAAACAGCCTTTTACCTTAATCTTACATCCAAGACGCAAGCTACCGAGGAATCAGGCATAAAATCAATAAGTACCGAAAACGAGATTAGCTTCTCAAACGAAATCAAGTTTAAACTACTTGATCCTGTTGCAAATCCATTTGGGATGGCGCTTTATGGCGAATATGGCATTGGAAGCAATGAATATGAATTGGAGGGTAAACTAATACTCGATAAGAAGTTTAACAACCTAACCGTTGCTGCAAATGCTGTTTATGAAATAGAATTTGCTCCTGCTTACGATGCCAGTAATAAACCAGACTGGGAGAAGGAAAACAAGCTCGAATACTATTTGTCTTTTGCTTACGGACTAAACCCAAAATTCCATATCACCCTTGAGAATGCGTTTAAAAATGTTTATGTTGAAAAAAAGCTTGAGCATAGTGCCCTATTCTCCGGATTAGGATTCTCATATATGAACGATAATTTCTGGATAAACTTTACAGTGATGCCTCAATTAAAATCATTCAAGGGCGAAACCGACAATAACCTAAATCTTAATGAGTATGAAAAGGTTCAACTTCGACTTATTTTCTCCTATGTTTTCTAATAGATTTATAGCCAGCGGTATAGCCTTTTTGTCTGTTGTGCTGGTATTTGGATGTGGTACTGCGTTGTATATTCCAACCGCAAACCAGAAAACATCAAATGCAAGTTTTAAGGATCTAAATGATGGTCGTGCAGCCTATATCAATAAGTGTGGTGGCTGCCACACGCTTTTTGTCCCCGAAAAATATTCGGCAATAGAATGGAATAGTTGGGTGAATAAAATGGAGGCGAAATCTAAAATTACCCAATTAGAAAAAGAGCGAATTTTAAAATATCTAACTAAGGGTGAAAAAATAGAATAGTCCTCAAACTTAGACTTGTTCAGTATTTACTCTGACCCGTTTATCTTGTATGGATATGCTGCATCCATCGTTTTTTTTTGTTGCGTTATACAAGGCGTTCAAATTACTTGGCTACATCGGGCAAAATAAAGCATTCTCCTCAAACTCTGTTAAGGCTTTAAAGAGTATAAAGTATTGCGCAATCGTACTAAGTATTTTAATTGTGGCGGCAGGGCTGTACATTAGGATATTCCATAGTAAAGAAGACGATCCTGCGGGTTTTCTTGCCATTTGTATCGTAACAACTTTTACTTCTATCGTAGTTGCAACTGCTGCGGCAATATTTGAAAAATTATTGCAAAATGCCGTAGATATGAAAGAGTTGATTTGACCTTATCTAACCTTTCTATCTTAAAGACAGGGAAGGCGAAAGCAATTCGTTTTAATACCTTAGATGCAATCTGTAAAGCATTGGACTGCCAACCGGGTGACATTTTGGAATATGTAAATGACAAAGAAAAAACAACGAACCGCTAAGGCAGATCATTAGCAATGGCGGGGTTTTTAGCGTATTCAACGACACGTCTTGCAGGTTGCAATTGTCCAGGGTGATTTCAAAAGATTAGATCGGAGTTTTTAAGATACTTTATTATAAATGGATTTTTAGATTGATTTAAAACATTTTACAAAAATGCTTGTTTAATTTATTTAACCAATTGTTTTATTAAATATAAAAAATATGGATATCTCGACACTTAATTGGTTTGCAATCATTATTGCAACTTTATCCAACTTTTTGATTGGAGGACTCTGGTATTCGCCATTATTGTTTGGAAAAATATGGATGCAAGAAAACAATTTCAATGATGAGGAAATGAAAAAGGCGAACATGGCCAAAATATTTGGTCTTACATTTCTGTTTTCATTTGTAATGGCATTTAATTTAGCAATGTTTTTAAATGATAGTAAGACAACAGCAAGTTGGGGTGCAATTGCAGGATTTTTAGCTGGATTTGGTTGGGTTGTAATGTCACAATTTGTAATTGGACAATTTGAAAGAAAGACTACCAGATACCTGCTTATTCATGCTGGCTATGTGACCATTAGTTTTATTGTAATGGGACTTATTCTCGGAGCCTGGAGATAGACAAAAAACAGTTATCCCCACCACCAAACAGGGAATAGACCGTAAAATTGGAGCAACCCTCATTAAATTGATTTTTGGAAAATAACTCCTACCCGATATTCCGCCGGATGCCAATCCCCGGCAATCGGATAATTAGCATTTTCATTCCCGCCCCTACACAGCTTTTTTTCTTCCCCAAAAACATCGCTCAGCTCAGCCAAACCGACACTTGTTCCCAAATCTCCGACGCTTATCCCTCGTTGCAACGATGTCTAAGTTGTCCCGGGTTTTAAACTCGTTTTTTTACGTTGCGATTTCCAAATTGTATCTTTTACACACTAATAATCAAAAAGCCCGGGAATAATCCCAGGCTTATTCGAAATT
>CAYHDA010000281.1:0-5887 GCA_964355145.1 uncultured Mariniphaga sp. | reverse complement strand
AAATTGAAGTTGCTTTTGATATTGATGCCAACGGAATACTTCATGTAACGGCAAAAGACAAAGCGACCAGCAAAGAGCAGTCAATCAGAATTGAAGCCTCTACCGGTCTTACCGATGAAGAGATCAGAAGAATGAAAGACGAAGCTGCAGCAAATGCTGAATCTGATAAGCAGGCCGTTGAAAAAATTGAAAAACTTAATCATGCTGATAGCCTTATCTTTCAGACTGAGAAACAATTGAAAGAGTTTGGAGATAAACTACCTGCCGACAAAAAAGGCCCGATTGAAGATGCTTTGGGCAAGTTGAAAGATGCCTATAAAATTCAGGATATTAGTGCAATTGAAGCTGCTACAACTGAATTGAATGCTGTATTCCAGGCTGCCTCGCAGGAGATGTACAATGCGGCCGGCGCGAAAGATCAGGATGGTCAGGCAGGCCATCAGGGAGGAGGCCAAGGGGCTCAGCAGCAAGGATCCAAAGGAGACAGTGAAGTTACTGACGTTGACTTTGAAGAGGTAAAATAGATTCGATTAAAACCGACAATCAAAAATAGCGAAACCGCAGTAAATCAGATATTTGCTGCGGTTTTTATTTTTAAAAAATACATTTAATCTGATGTTAAAATTATCGATTTTCATTGTCAATTAAGGCAAACTGAAATAAAATGATTAAATCATTAAACATTTAATCGAGTCTTATGTTCTATTAATATATGAAATACAGGTTGGTTGCCATACTGCAATTGTTTATAATGGTCTTCTATTTAGCCAGACCAATTCTTCCCTATATTGAATATGCTGTTTTTAAGGATTACATCGTGAAGAACCTTTGTGTTGAAAGAGATAAACCCAAAAGCTGTTGCCTTGGCAAATGTCATCTTAAAAAACAAATAGTAAAAAGCTCTGAAAAGAGCGATACAGAAGAAAAAAACTCTAACAGAAAAATACTCAGCCAGGAAGTTCAGGAGTTTTTAATTTCAACTTTTTCAATTCCCAAGGCAACAGAAAAAAGTTTATTTCGGTTGGCGAATATCGAAATAATCATTACAAATCAGGTTATTTCGTCCATTTTTGTACCTCCCAAAACATTTGTCATCTCCTAATTTCAATCATTCATTTCGCTGTGCTTTATAGGCTAAAAAGGTATTACAGGGTACTTTTTTATAGCTGCACATTGGAATCAAATTTGCATTGCTATTGGCATAAGTCTTTTGATTTGTGTCCTTTAGCTGTTTTTTACTAAAAAATATTTACAATAATGAAACACATTTTAAAATTCATATATATCCTTTCGATTTCAGTTTTGCTTATATCTTGTGATAAAAACAATGAAGAGCCTACTATCGATCCATTATCTGGTTATGCAAAACTAAAAGAAGGATATGCTTTAGGTGCATCTGCCAAAGTTGAGATTTGGGGAAAGAAAAATTTCTTTGTGGGATACAATAATTTAGTTGTTGTGCTTTACGATTCGTTAAACCTGAAAGAAAAAATTACTGATGCGCATATTCATTTTATGCCGCTTATGACCATGGGAATGGGCGCTATGGCTATGCAGCACGCTTGTCCGATTGAAAACCCGGATGAAACAGCCATTAACGATGTTTTCCCGGGCGCTGTTGCATTTGTAATGCCAACGACAGCCGATGGCACTTGGAAACTGGGTGTTGCAGTTCACAATCATAAATACGACAAAGAAGGTAAAGCCAATTTCGATATTTCTGTTGATAACCCGGCGACTTCAGTTTCAAGTGTTTTTACAGCTTTGGCTCCTGACAACAATAAGCTTGTTTTATCCATTCTCGAACCGTCAAAACCCAAAGTGGGAATCAATGATATTGAATTTACCATTCACCGCAAAGCCAGCATGATGGATTGGCCTGCCGATGATTCGTACACCATTGAGATTACGCCTGAAATGCCAAGTATGGGACATGGTTCTCCCAATAATGTAAATCCGGTTAGTTCGGCTAATGGTCATTACAAAGGAAAGGTAAACTTTACCATGACCGGTGAATGGAAGATTAATGTTCTCGCAAAAAAAGGCGGAAATGTTATTTCCAAAGATTTGCATTTCAACATAACCCTTTAAATTAGATTGAGGCCGGGATCCTATGCCCGGCCTTTTTCCCTTTACCATGCTAAAAAAATTAGTCCTAGTCGGATTTGTTATTTTGCCCATTTTGTCGATGGCACAAATAGCTGATACTTCAAAAATATGGCCAGCCACTATTACTTTAAAAGAAGTTAAAGTATCTGCAAATCTACCTTTAAACAATTCTGAAATAGTTGATTTTTACCGAACAAATCATTTTGCGACCCTTGATAACATCAATGCGCGATTGAATGGAATGGCATTGATCAAACGTGGAGCTTATGCGCAGGAACCGCAATTGAATGGTTTTTCAGGTGGTCAGTTAAATGTTACCATCGATGGAATGAGAATGTTCGGCGCATGTACCGATAAAATGGATCCAATCACATCTTACATTGAACCGACAAACCTGAAGAGTATTGCAATAAATCAAGGTACAAATGGAAGCATTAATGGCTGTAACATAGGTGGTTCAGTAGATATGTGTTTATTGGAACCCAATTTGAAAAGTACAGTTCCATTCTATTCTTCATTAGGAATTGGATACGAGAGCGTTTCGAAAAGCAAGAACGTATTGTTTTCAACAGCATCCATTAAAAACAAATGGGCATGGGGCTTTGACGCCGTGTACCGGAAAAATGAGAATTACAGGAGTGGAGACAATAAGATTATTCCTTTCTCGCAGTTTCAGAAAGCAAACCTGCATTCAGTAATAAAATATACGCCAGATGATATTCAGAACTATAAGCTTGATTTGCTTTATGATGATGCACGAAATGTGGGTTATCCGGCCTTACCCATGGATGTTGGCGTTGCCAGGGCATCATTAATAGCTTTCGAATATCAGCGAAACAACAAAAACCAGTTGAAAGCAAAAATCTATTTCAACACCATCCACCATGTGATGGACGATTCGAAAAGGGATAGTTTGTTTATTCTTAAAAACAAAACCGAAGACAAATCGGATTCAGTTTATATGCGGATGGACATGCCCGGCAAAAGTTCAACTCTAGGCGCTTACGTTCAGTTTGTTATTCCATGGAATGAACGGAACCGATTATTGGTTAAGGCTGACAATTACACCAACAATTCTTTGGCCGAAATGACTATGCACATGCGGTATCCGGGCTCTGCTCCTGAACCCCCAATGTACATGCAAACCTGGCCCGAAATGATGCGAAATGTTTCCGGGATATTTTTGCAGAATACCACTTTTGTCTCTCAAAAACTTCAGATAATGATGAATGGTCGTTTGGATTACAACATGGATATTTTGCAGTCGCAATACGGTCAGGAGCAGTTCTCAGTGTTTAATTTCTCGCTTCCCAAAAAGCAAAGTAAACTTGTTAAAAGTCTTAATTTAAGCCTGCAATATCATTTTCTAAAAAGCCTGTCGATGGTCACAACTATGGGCTACTCAGAACGAATGCCAACAATTGGCGAACGATTGGGTTTCTATTTGTACAATGCTTACGATGGTTATGATTATATTGGTAATCCATATATTAATCCGGAAAAATCCAATTTTTTCAGGCTGGTTTTTCAGTTTTCCAGACACAAAATCAAAGCCAATTTCAGCCAATCGTTCAGCTATTTAAGTAATTATATTATGGGCGCTACCGACATCCAGATACCGGCTTTGAACTTTTATGCCACCGGAATCAGAATTTATCAAAATATACCTTCGGCAAAGCTTTACAGTTCCGATTTACAAGTTCTGTTTAATCCAATAAATAGTTTGAGTTTGTTCCTGAATTCAAAATTTACAATGGGTGAACTTGGATCGGGAGATCCAATGCCTTTAATTCCAGCGTTCAATACGGTTTTGGCCGCTCAATATCAAACGGGTAAATTTATGTTACAGGCCGAATGCGAAAATTCACTGGCTCAAAACCGGATTAACCTGAATTACGGCGAGCATCAAACTCCTTCATACACCATCTTTAATATGAAAAGCGGATACACCTTCAAATTGTTCAAATATGCGTTGGACGCGAGTTTGGGAGTAACCAATATCTTCGATAAAGCTTATTACGCTCATCTTGATTGGGGACGAATTTACCGACCCGGCCGTAGTTTTGAGCTATTTTTGAAATATAGTTTTTAAATTAATCCAAATGATTTATCCCGATTTAGTTTGGGCAACACAAATAAACTGATGAGTTATCCCAAGTAAATTTGGATTTTCGCAAGTTTCAAGTAAAGAAGTTAACAGCATATTTTTCTTTTGTTGCGGCCACGATCCTCCCCAATGAGAATCGGGCAAGAAAGTGGCGGTACCTTCGATATTGCGGATTCGTAACGTTTCAAAATTGTTATCTGATAATATTGATTTAGCTTCATCTGGCCAACAGCGAAATTGAGGAACCTGAAATCCCATAAAAGAGGTGTGTGTGACCGGATTATTTTCAGAAAAGGGATCTTTGGGAAAATGATTGGATGAGGGATTTGTTAATTGGAATGGACTTAAAAAAACAGAAAACAAGTATCCTCCGCGCTTCAGAATCCGGTGGCAATGGGCCAATGTAACCATTCGGTGTTCCGCCGGAATTAAATGGTAAAGCGGTCCCATCAGTAAAATTGCATCGGCTGAATGATCGGCGATCCATTCCAGCTGAGTGGCACACGAAACCTGGTTAAAAATAATATTTGACTGATATTGATTATCTTCCATCCGATCGGAAAATGCTTTCAACGATTTGGCTGAAAGGTCAATTACTCCGACTTTACAATTGCGTTTTAGTAAAAGTTCGGCATATCGTCCCGGACCAGAGCCAATATCGACAATCGCTGAACCGTTTGGTATATATTCATCCAGTAGTTCAGTGATTAACTGGTACTCTGCTTCACGTAATGGAGTTTCTGTAAGTCGGTTGTATTCTTCTTCGACTCCTGCATCGTATGCTTCTGCTATGGTTTGACGATAAGGCATGCGTTGTTTTTTGAATTTAACAATGGATTTAATGTCAGCTAATTTAAGTAAGGTACAAGCAATGCTCGTCCTTTGTGTGGAATGGTTTCGAGTTTCCCAGGGTAAATGGTTTTCAGGAATTCAATATCCCAGGCCTTCATCGTTTCGCCCGACCGTATTACTTTTTTATCCTTCAGAAACAGGAAATCATCACCAAACATGAAAGCCAAATTGGGGTCGTGCATCACCGCTACAATGGTTAAGCCTTCGCCTACCAACTGCTTTAACAGGTTTAATAATTGCGACTGATTCACAAAATCGAGATGAGTTGTTGGTTCGTCGAGCAATAGTATTTTTGGGTTTTGGGCCAGTAGCCGGGCAATCATAACCATTTGTTGCTCACCGCCCGATAGTTCAGTGTAATTTTTGGTTCGCAAATGCAAAATACCCACTTTCTCCATAGCCTGAATGGATGCTGCCCTGTCTGTTTCCTTTGGGATATAATTGATAAACCCTGCCCGGCCTGTAAGCACCACATCTTCGACTGAAAAGGGAAATATGGCTTTGTGTTGTTGATTTAAAAATCCGAGAAGCTTCGACCTTTCCTGAAAGGAGAGCTTAGAGGCATCCTTTCCGGCTATTGCCAGATTGCCTTTTTGAGCGGTCAGCAATCCGGCCAGAATCTTCAGTAAAGTTGATTTTCCGCTGCCGTTTTGACCTAAAATAAAAGTGAGCTTCCCGGCCTCAATATCGACATTTGCATGATCGAGAATAAGGGAATTCTGATACCCAAAAGACAGATCCGTAGCGATGATTGCATGATTTAATTGTTCCATCCGATATTTGTTTTTTTCATTAGAAAGATAAAAAAAGGTGCGCCCA
>CAYHDA010000280.1:0-5931 GCA_964355145.1 uncultured Mariniphaga sp. | reverse complement strand
AACGCGCCGATCCGGTATGCATTAATAATTGTGCAGGACCATGATTGAATTGATCGGTTGTAACCGCATTAAGCATCGCAATTTCATCAATGACAGTTGCCAAATGAGGCAGATTATCCGATAACCACATCCCACTTTTCCCGTGTTGACGGAATATTGCCTGTGGCCCCAACATTTTAGGGACACCTCGTATGAACGCAAATTTCTTGCCCTCAAGCAGCGACTGCGGACAATCCAGCCCATCGAGCTTTGAGAGTTCAGGCTTATGGCTGAACATCTCCAACTGCGATGGAGCGCCGGCCATGTGTAAATAGATGACCGCTTTTGCCTTGCCTGGAAACATAGGCGGCTTGACGATCAATGGATTCGATGCATTAAATAAATTTCCTGATGATTTCAAAAAATTGTTGCCGCAACTACCGAGCAGAGCGCTCAATGCCAGAGTTCCAAGTCCCATAGCGCTTTCCTTCAGAAAATACCGACGGGTATATTGCTGCATAACAGTCTCTTCTGCTTCTTTCAGCAACCTTTTATCACGAAAATCATTCTTCATTACTGCTAATTTTTATTCAACCATTCATCCATATTCATCATTGCGCTGGCTACCAGTACAAGCGAGGCGGATTCTGCATCCTTCTTTTTACCAATCCCGCCAACCATTTGACCTGTGGCTTTGGGGTCATTTGTAAATTTAAGATATGACTTATCGTACAATTCCTTTAAGGCATATAATCTCGCTTCAGAAATAGGCTTATACATCATTAGTTCATATCCTTTTGCGATTTTATGACCGGCGTCTTTTTCAGCCAATTCATTCATCAGAGCAGCAAAATATCGTGCTATAACCACATAGGTTGAGTCGTTCAGAGTAGTCAATGCCTGCAAAGGAGTATCCGTTCTGATTCTGCGCGTAATACATACCTCTCTGGCACCTCCGTCAAAAGTGATCATCGAAGGATAAGGTGCTGTTCGCTTCCAATAGGTATATAACGCTCTTCGGAACCGGTCTTCGCCTTCACTGGTTTTCCAGGTATCACCGCTATAGGGTGACCGCCATATTCCATCAGGCTGAAAAGGCATAACACTTTTGCCATACATTTTCGGACTTAATAAATTACTGACAGCCAATCCCTGATCTCTGATCTGTTCCGCAGTTAATCTGATCCGCGGACCTCTTGCATAAAATTTATTATTCGGATCTGTTACTAGTAATTTGTCACTTACTTTGGAATCCTGCCGGTATGTTGCAGATAAGACTATCTCTTTAAGTAACTTTTTCATACTCCAGTTATAATCATGTGTAAACTGCCAGGCCAAATGATCCAACAATTCTTTGTGCACGGGAGGGATACCTTGTGATCCCAGATCCTCCAACGTTTCTACCACCCCGTATCCAAATAGTTGCTCCCATAATCGGTTCACCATGGTTCGTGCTACCAGCGGGTTTTTTTCATCCGTCAGCCACATGGCCATTCCCAATCTGTTTTTGGGTGCATTCGCTGGCATCGCGTTCAGGATATGTGGCACATCCGGTGTAACTTCATTCCCCTCAACCAAGCGGTTGCCTCTAACAAAAACATGGGTGGCTCTGTGTTGTTCCTTATTATTTTCAACCATTACCGGAGTGGTCTGAACGTTAGCGTGCAGCAGCTCATTAAATGAATTGAGAGCCGCATCAAAACCTGGCTTCCCTTCTCCGGGGAATTTTTCATCAAACCACAACCAGTCAAACTTTACTCCTGTTTCGTCAGAATTTTTTAATGCCGGATTGTAATATCGAAAATACAATGAATGTTTGCCGTTGACAGATGGTAATTCAGCTGTTCCAATTTGCCAGACACCTTTATTTTCTTTGTTTACAAGTGGTATCGTTTTTAATAATTGTCCGTTTAAGCTATCGAGGTAAATAAACCACTTGCCGCCGTTTCTATTTGTATAATAGCGAAAAATCAGCTGGTCTTTTTGATTCAGTGTGACATTCTTTAAACGGCAGGTTCCCTGATTACGCAAACCGGCTGAACAGTCCAGTAATGCACCATTCACAAACTTGTCACATTGCAGTGAATTAATCGTGGGCTGCCATGTTTTTAGAAATGTATAATATTTTTTACCCGTCAGAGGCGAAATATTTTTGCTTAGCCAGTCAATCAATACATTCATTTTCAAACTATCTGCGTCACTATATTGGCGCAATAATGGATATTCCAAATCAGAATCTTCATCGCGGCTATTGTTGAAAAATGCCATGAATTTATAATATTCCTCATGTCTGAACGGATCATAAGGGTGGCTATGACATTGAACGCAGTTAAAAGTGGTACCCATTAAAGCACTCCAGGTAGTATTTGTTCTGTCGAGCACCGCTGCAGTTCTGAATTCTTCATTATCGGTACCGCCTTCATCGTTGGTCATGGTGTTACGGTGAAATGACGTGGCAATGTATTTTGCATCATCAGGGTCGGGCATCAGGTCACCTGCAAGTTGCTCCATTAAAAATTCGTTGTAAGGTTTGTCTGTGTTAAAAGCACGGATCAGCCAGTCACGGTATTTCCAAATCGTACGGCTGCCGTCCTTTTCATAACCTTTTGTATCTGCATAACGGGCCAGATCAAGCCAAAGAGAAGTCCATCTTTCACCATATCCGGGCGAAGCCAGTAACTCATTCACTAAATTTTCGTATGCTTCAGGAGAATGGTCATTCAAAAATCTATTCGCAGCATCCGGCGCCGGAGGTATCCCGGTAAGGTCGAGGCTTACCCTTCTCAGCAAAATTGCCTTGTCCGCTTCGACAGAAGGAGATAATTTTGCTTCTTTTAACTTTTGAAAAATAAACTGATCAATATCATTTCTGATCCATCTGTTATTATAATCGGGAACCGGGTCGTGTTTTACCGGAACATAAGCCCAATGTTCGCCCCACTGTGCTCCCTCTTTGATCCATTGTTTTAAAACAGCTATCTCGGCTTTTGAAAGCGGGGAATGTTTATAAGGCATCCTTTCGTCGGGATCAGCAACTGTCAACCTTCTTACAAACTCACTTTCATCAGGATTATAAGGTATAATAGCAGGCTTGCCGGATTTTGTGACTGCCAGTGCTTCCTCGCGAAAAAGCAGACTAAATCCGCCTTTTTGCTTAACACCTCCATGGCAAGTGATGCAATTTTTGTTTAAGACAGGCTTCACCTGAGTAATATAGTCAATTTTAGATTCCGGTAATGCTATCATCCACGTTGCCACAACGATCAGGAGAAGAGCTAATCCGGCAATCCATTTTATTTTCGACAGAAAAAAAATCATATGCCTTATTTTTTGATGTTTAGGGTAATTACATTCTCGCAATTACTTGTATAACAATTACTTAATAAAGAGTTATTGAAAATCGGTCAGCTGTTATAAAGTTGTTGTTTTGTATAGTATATGAATAAACAGTTTATCTTCCAAAAAGTTTGATCCAAATGTAATCCTATAACAACGACACGGGAATCTGCATTTCAAAAGCATATCATGTGCAGTAACTCCTGAAGAATAACTTTCCACTGAAATTTAAGGCGGGTTCACTGATTTTTCTTGATTCAGGTAACCACCAATTTTATATTCGCATCTTGAAAACAGGTATATGTCATTTAAGAAAACAGATATTCCTGGAAAAAAACAGAAATGGAATTTCATTAATTATTTACTAAAAAATTAGATTATGAAAACGAAAAGTTTGTATTTAGCATTTTTAGTGCTGGGACTTATAACATGGAGTTGTAATAAAACAGACAACCAGATTACCTCTGCAAATTCAGCATCTTTAAAATCATCGATCAATACCGGTGTGCAACAATTGACGACCGCAATGAACGCGATTTCTACTTCTGCAGGCTATCAGGTATTAGCCGGCCCGACCGATCTGACTACCAAGAGTGCGGTAATTTCACCTTTAGACACGATAACACATAGTATTCTGCTTACAGATATTGCCGGAATATATGATTACAAGGCAAATATGGTTAAGAAAGGGTCATTTACCATTTTACGTTTTTTCAATAAGACGGCTGAAAGTTCTCAGATGGTCGTACGGTTACCGGAAGAAAAGGTAAAGGCTTCTAAAAGTCTGCTTCATTACACTCCGTCAGATACTTTATTGGCTAATAATTATGTAGTCACGCTTGCCGACTATCAATACCGTTTCAATCGTACAAGAGGCTGGGACTACAAAATGGCGTCCGCAATCAAGGTAAAGGACGTAGATGCCGGCACACTGAAGATACAGTCTTCGAATCTGGCTAATGTTGGGTATCAGTACGCTTCAGAATTTTTATTTCCAAATGGAGTTGTAACAAAATTTGTTTACACCACAGGTGACACGGCGGTATCGACTTACACCATCACCGATGGAACAAAAACACTTTACGAGGAAAAATATACTGCTGTCAGGAATAGTCTGGAACCGAGGCATCGGGAGACTGCATTTTCTTTGACCATTGGCAATGTTGTGATCGAAAGAGCAGCCAGCCCGGGACATTTTAGTCTCGACAGTGCAAAAGTTTATGTTGGTGGAGTTTTACAACTAAATTCAAAAGTTGAAATCGTCGATAGAACGACAGATGACACTGACAAATGCGTTACAAGCAGGAAACGTGAATTAAAAATCACATTTGATGATGGCACAAGTTCCACATTCACTGAACTTGCCGGCACCGTGATTAATGATATCACTGCAATATTTGCTTCAATGCGTCAGGGAAGTTTTGCCACCAGCATCATTGACTGGATTGCCTGGGATATTTACACCAAAAAAATATAACAAAGCAGGATTATCTTCTGATGAAATTTATAAATTCATTAGTTTTGATCTTTATTAAAAGATGCCGGCAGCAAACAATTTACCAAAAGTATTTAACAGTAAGCTGTCAGATAATTTTTTAAGATTAAACCGCAATTCAATGAACTATACCGGAATCAAGACGCTTAATATCAGAATTATAGAATCACTGGTTTTTATTGTGATCTGGATAGCCATATTTTCGGTTCCATTTTTCAATTACCGCCTCAACTACGAAGTAAATTGGGGCAAGGTAATTGGAGAGTGGATTCAAATATTTTCATTTTTCGTCATCTTTGTAATCAATACCTTTATATTGGTTCCGAAATTTTTGTTTCAAAAGAAATACTGGAGTTATTTTATCTTTGCTTTGCTGGCAATCCTTACGGTGATTGGGGCGCATATATTCCTGGGGATTCTGATTAATCATCCAAATGAACCAACCGGAATGCCGCCAATGGATCTGGGTCCTGGGATGCCACCTATGGAATTAGGGGCAGGGATGCCCGCCCCTCTGGGATACAGACCGGCTGCACCCCTTGAGCACAAATCAATCTTTATGACCCTGGCAGACGAGCTGATCATTTCGGTGCTTGTCGTTGGAGCGGGCACAGCCATTAAAATGGTAGCTCAATGGCTGAACGAAGAAAGCAGACGCAAGGATGTTGAAAAAGAACAACTGAAAACCGAACTTGCTTTCTTAAGACATCAGGTTAGTCCTCACTTCTTTATGAATACACTTAATAATATTCATGCCCTTATCGACATTAATGCTGAAGATGCCAAGAACACGATCATCGAACTATCGACCATGATGCGTTACCTGCTCTACGATACTGTTCATGGTCACACTACACTCAAAAAAGAGATTAATTTTATTGAGAGCTACATATCCCTGATGCAGTTGCGATTCTCCAAAAAGGTGGCGGTCACCCTCGATATTCCCACAAATATTCCCGATGTTCAGATCCCTCCAATGCTGTTTATTTCATTTCTCGAAAATGCCTTTAAGCATGGGGTGAGTTATCAAGCCGAGTCGTTTGTTTCATTTAAACTGGAACTAAAAGATCAGCGGCTGAACTGCACAATCAAGAACAGTATTCACGGCATCAAAGAGCAAT
>CAYHDA010000279.1:0-5986 GCA_964355145.1 uncultured Mariniphaga sp. | reverse complement strand
TTTATATATCTAAAATTTAATTGTTTATTCCAAAATTCACTTAGCTTATTTATGAAAATAGAATCGACAGATTTAATGTCATGTAAAAAAGAATACAAAACAACAAACCATATTTCATACGGATATAACCTAGTATTGTACCAAGTGCGATTTGTGGAGCTCCAAGAATTACTGAAAATAGTATCAATACCCAGTTCTCACCCGAAAAATTTATGGCGTGCAACGCCCCAAAAATAATGGCAGAGGAAAAAAAAATGTAATAAAAATTTCGGGAAACAAAATTACGTAATTCATCTATGGAAAATATTTTCAATATTAAAATAAAAATGATTAACAGAGATGACAAAAATATTACATACTTGAATTCTGATCTAAGGGCATAAAAAAGGATAAAGCTTATTATGGTCACCAAAAATAACGAAATACTATTTTTGTTAATTTTCAATAATGATCTAAATATGATCTCTTCATAAATTGGAGCAATAACGACTCCAATCAGAAATTTCATTGGTAAGGATAAATTAACAGGATTAAGTTTAATATCAGAAACCAAACATATTAAAAGAACCACTCCACTCAACGGAATGGCAGTAAAAAAGTAAAGAAACAAAAAAGACAAAAAATTATTGCCCTTACATTTCTCATTATGAGAATAATAAACAGGATTTTTCAGATATACCAATATCCCTTGCATATTATTTTGTCTTGAAAAGCAGACAAAAATCAGAAAGAAAATACCTGAAATTTTGCCTGCTTTAAAATTTTCAGAAGAAAAATTAATTAAATTCTAAAAAGCACTTTAAAAACGATTCCAAGAAGGGTTGACCCTGCTATAACTTTAGACACATAATTGCCAATATCATAACCAGCGTTGAAAGCCTCTTGAGTGTTTGCTTCACCTCCATTTATGGTCATCATCTCGCTATAAGTTAAAATAGCAAATTTTGGATTAGTTATATTTATTGCTCTCATTTGATGAATTTTAACGAAGTCCAAAAAGACCGCAAATAAAGCCTAGGAATAAGGCACTCGAATAAGTAACTCCATCATAATTATCCTTTAAATCATATGTTGGATTTGATGAGCCACCCTCCACATCTCTCAACTCAACTTCATTTAACTGTTTCATAATCATTTAGTATTAATAATTTCTAAATCAAATGCCTGCTTTCTTTGGCGTGCTGCAGGTTATGGCACTTGTAACGTTACATCATTAAAGTAACGTTCCTTCACTCTCATAAAAAAGCAGTGAAGGAGTTATTTTGATTCCGCCAATAATTTCTTTTGATCCCTGATCCGAAATAAGCTTTAGTGAGTAAGTCAGCATAAGCTCTGTATTATTTTCATAATAATAGGTCTTTCGTGAACGACTGTATTGGATAGGGGCACCCATATCCTGAAGCTCGTCGATATAACGGTAAAAATGACTTTCGCTAATGCCAAGTTCATCTGCAAACGTTTTGGGAGAACCGGTATTTTCTGATTTTATCATCCGGTTAATTTTCATAATTCTTTCTAATTGGTAGATCACTTTCATTGTTAGTCGTTATTTAGGGTAGTTATTAAATCCTGATGCTTAAGGCTGCTGAATTGCGGAAGTTGTTTCTGCCACATCTGGTAATACCTCCCTTTTGCCTCCCATAACTGAGCATGGCTTCCCTTTTCGGTTAGTCTGCCATTTTCGAGCACTGCGATGATATCGGCATTGACAACGGTGCTCAAGCGGTGTGCAATGACAATCACTGTTTTACCTTCAGCTTTTAGCTGATTAACGGCTTTCTGAACATAGAACTCCGATTCTGAATCGAGCGATGAGGTGGCTTCATCGAAAACCAATATCTGTGGGTTGCGGTAGAGCGCTCTGGCTATTGCGATTCGTTGCCTTTGCCCTCCTGAAAGCGTCGCACCATTCTCACCAATCCAGGTATTAAATCCACCAGGCATTTTTTCGATAAAAGTGAGCATTCCCAGCATCCTTGAGATTTCAATAATTCGCTCAATATCAGGATGAAATTCACCAACTGCAATATTATCAATGATATTTCCGGCAAACAGATCGAGTTTTTGAGGAACGACACCCACCACATTCCGAAGACTTGCTGAGGTAATATGCGCAATATTGTATCCTCCGACAGAGATCGAGCCTCCACTAAGCGGATAAAGTTTTTGCATTAAAGCCACGAGCGTTGTTTTTCCTGAACCACTTTCACCAATTATTGCAGTAATCTGGCCTTTGCATATCAGAAAATTAAAATCGCGAAAAACTTCAGTCCTGGTACCATAACTGAACGTGACATCATTGAAGATAATGTCACCCGCTTTTTCGGCTGACAAATCCATCTTGTTCTCATCCTCTTCGCACTCAAGATCCATAATTTCAAAGAGGCGATCTCCGGCTATCAATGCATTTTGAATCGATTTATTCATTCCGATCAGACTTGCTGCCGGTCCGGTGAAATAACTCAGCAGAGCATAGAACGAAAGCAGTTCTCCGGGTGTAATGGTATTGTCAACAACCAGAAAACAACCGGCCCAAAGTAAAATGATGGTATAAACCCGGCTTAAAAATTCGGTGCCTGTACCTGAAAAAATAGCATTAAGTCCTGATTTATAGACAGTTCTTAGTAATTCAACAAAGCGTAATTCAGTTTTCATATTGGAATAAGACTCAAGGCCAAATTCTTTAATGGTTCTTACCGAATTAAGAGATTCAACAAGTTGGCTCTCCAGCTCTGCCGAATGTTCCATCAGTTTTCGTTCACGCTTCTTATTTAAGCGATTGGTAATATAATAGATAACGATATAAAACGGGACAATTGTAAGGATGGTAAAGGCCAGTTTCCAACTATACAGAAACATCAGCGTGAAAGAAAAAAATACAATAAACACATTAACCAGCAAGGAAATAGCAGTATCATTTATAAATGCCCTGATCTTAACCGCATCGTTGATCCTCGAAATAATTTCGCCAACCCGCATAGTGTCGAAAAAACGCTGTGGCAACGTAAGCAGATGTTTGTAATAGCCGAGAATGAGTCGTAAATCAATCTGCTGACCTGTTCTCAGAACAAAAATACTTTTTGCGACACCTATCAAAAGCTGAACCACCAGAATAACCAACATCAAAATGCTTAGCAAGTTAAGCAATTTCAAATTACGGTCAGCAAGAACATAATCGGTGATTTTCTGAATATAGATCGATGTTGAAAGTCCTAAAACGGTATAAAGTATTGCACCCACGAGGGATTGAACCAAAATGTTACGATGTGGTTTTAAAAGAAAAATGAACCGCCTGATATTTGAAATCTTTTCATTTTTGGGTGTAAAATCGTTTCCTGGAGCCATCAATATCAATACACCCGTCCACATTTGGCCAAATTCATCCATTGAAATTTTGTGCATAAGACCATCTCCTGGATCCATATATTTCGCAAATCCATCCTTTACACCATATAATACTACATAATGCTGCAAAACCTTATTAACTACGACATGGGCAATGGCAGGAAGCGGAACTCCCGGTAATGCTGCGATATCTCCTTTCACACCTTTGGCCGAAAATCCCATTTTCTCGGCTGCTTTTACCAATCCCCACGCATTTGTTCCCTTTTGATCAGTTCCGGCTAACTGCCGGATGCGTGAAACAGGTATTCCAAGTTTATAATGCGCTGCCACAGAAGCCAAACAGGCAGCCCCACAATCAGTAATATCACGTTGCTTAATCTTATTATTCATTTTCTGAAATTTTAGGATTAAGCCAATTGTCAGTTTTGTCGTACAATAATTGGAATAACGTCCGATTAATGATCATAAACCTTCCTGTTAAAGTCATTCCTTTTTTGAGAAAACCTTTGCTCCCATTTTTCAGCATAAGATAATTCTGATCGAGACTGCACCTGACTTTAAAAAACGGCTGACTATTGATTGTGATCACATTGTTGGATATTTCAGTTACTATTCCTGAACCTATACCCCACTGATTATAATTGTAAGCATGAAATTGAAACCTTACTTTCATGCTTTGACGTATCAATCCAATATTGGATGGACCGACATAACATTCGACAACCAGTTTATTATCAGGCGATATACGTCCAAGTTGTTGATTCGGAACAACAAAATTTCCCTCCCGAATTCCTGCATTTGTGGTTATTGTACCCGCAATGGGAGCTGTAATAATATACTGTCTCTTTTCCCGCTCCAATTGCGCTATGCCTGAATTGAATCCCTCTACTTTCAATCCAAGATCTGTAAGCTTTGACTGCCAGACTAATTTTTGCTGAATACAAATGTTTTTGTAATGGCTTAATTCGTAATCGTGATTATTACATTTTTCCTCATATTCCATTCTTGGAATAACATTTTTTCGATATAAGACTTCGGCAACAAGAAACTCCTTTTCAGCCCTGACCATTTTCACTCTCTGTTCCTCAAGTTTTCCATGAAAGCCGGTAGATTCCTGCTTAAATAAATCCGAGGCTAACAATAATTTTCCGGTGTCCAACAATTGCGTCAAATCACTCATATGAATAATCTCTTCTCGTTTCTGCAATTGGTAATAATTAATTTGTTCATCAATCTTATGGGTACTGATTACAATTAATGTGTCTCCTTGCCTTACCGTTGTATTTTCAAAAATAGCTGCATGCTTAACCTCTCCATAAACAGCCGATTGTAAAATATTATCTTCATCGACCGAGCGAATTACCCCGTTGCTTTGTGTTGTAATATCAACGGTAAGAATTGGCAACAATAACAAAAGAAAGATCAGTAATAAGAGAAGGATAAGGTAAATGACTCTGCTTGAGGTGTGCTGCTGAACAAAATAATTTTCTGCACTGTTTTTGATAATCTCCGGTGGAAAAAGCTGTTTCATTGCTTAAGGTATATCTTAATAAAACTTATGCGAATATCAACAAATGATTGAACCTCAAAAAAGCAAATTTCCGTTTGTCTCTACGGGAGAAACGCAGGAAAACTTTACGGACAAATAACTTGAATCCGCCTATGTAAGTTAATCATTTATAACTTAAAATGCAATATGTTAGACATGTTTATTGAATAAAAAACCTCCCTATTTATAATTTTTATGATTTGTTAAAGCCTGCCCAACTTGATCGGAATATTATTAAATCCTTATTACCTTCGCAACATCATTTGTTGTTTATCGCGAAAGAGAATATTTATAGTCTTAATCGCATTTTATTATAAAATTTCATATGCACCTATTTTACACGCCCGATCTTCAGGCGGAAACATACCGGCTAAGCGAGGAAGAATCAAAACACTGCATCAGGGTACTAAGACTAAATGAAGGGGATACTTTGTACCTGGTGGACGGGAAAGGATTGTTTTGCGAGGCGACAATTATTACTGCGCATCCAAAAGCATGCCTGTTAAAAATAGCAGATAAAAAATACAATTACGGAAAACAGAATTACCACCTTGAGATTGCTGTTTCGCCTACCAAAAACATCGATCGTTATGAATGGTTTCTGGAGAAAGCCACTGAAATTGGAATTGACGTGATTATTCCTTTGATTAGCCGTCATTCCGAACGAAAAGAGATTAAGCCTGAAAGACTTGAGAAGGTAATGGTTTCAGCAATGAAGCAGTCGATAAAAGCTTTTCTTCCCCAATTAAAACCGATTCAAACCTTCAAGGAAACTATAAAAAGTTCATTCGACGGACTGAAGTTTATCGCGCATTGTAATGCAGGGGACAAAGTGCTTTTGCGTGATGCAGTAGTTAAAGGAGCAGCTATTTTGATATTGATAGGCCCGGAAGGGGATTTCTCAGCCGAAGAGGTTGAAATGGCTGTTAAAGAAGGATTTATTCCTGTTTCGTTAGGTGATTCACGATTAAGAACCGAAACTGCGGCCTTGGTGGCTTGTCATACAGTCAATCTGATTAATCAATAAAGTTATATGAGAAGTTGATGGGTTGATGGGTTGATAGGTTGATAGGGATTGCTGATAAATATTTT
>CAYHDA010000278.1:0-5992 GCA_964355145.1 uncultured Mariniphaga sp. | reverse complement strand
TCGATACTTAATCCTCTTTGATTAAAAATAAACCAAATTAATTACATATTTTCATAGTTAAATCCTGTTTTTAATAAACCTTTTTTTAATTTTGACGAAGAAGGCCGGTTCAATTTATTTTAGATCGGATAAACAAGAAAATTAGCAGAGAGTCAGTTATTAATTTAATTCTTATCAATACTATAAAAAAATGGCAACAAACTACTTTAAGAACTATCCTAATCAGGAAGGCTTTTTTGAACAGTACGGCGGAAGTTTTATCCCTCCAAATCTTCAGACTGAGATGGAAAAGATTACAGATGCCTATTATTCCATCAGTAAATCTCACCAGTTCATTTCAGAGCTAAGGAGCATCCGGAAACATTATCAGGGAAGACCCACACCGGTTTATTTTTGCAACAGACTTTCAACCAAATATGGCGGACGCATCTATTTAAAGCGCGAAGATCTGAACCATACGGGTGCACATAAACTGAACCATTGCATGGGAGAAGCCTTGCTGGCCAAGTATCTTGGAAAAAAGAAATTGATCGCTGAAACCGGAGCCGGACAGCATGGTGTAGCGCTGGCGACAGCAGCTGCCTATTTTGGTCTTGAGTGCGAAATACACATGGGTGAAGTTGATATCCAGAAAGAACATCCCAATGTTGTGAGAATGGAAATCTTAGGCGCAAAGGTCGTACCGGTATCTCACGGACTAAAAACATTAAAAGAAGCTGTTGATTCCGCTTTTGGCGCTTATATGCAGGATTTTGAGAACAGCATTTACTGCATTGGTTCAGTTGTCGGTCCTCACCCATTCCCAATGATGGTTCGTGATTTTCAGCGCGTAGTCGGAATTGAGGCTAAAGAACAGTTTTTGGAAATGACAGGAGAATTACCTGATAATGTAGTGGCCTGCGTTGGTG
Organism: uncultured Mariniphaga sp.; assembly: GCA_964355145.1. Classification (GTDB taxonomy): domain Bacteria; phylum Bacteroidota; class Bacteroidia; order Bacteroidales; family Prolixibacteraceae; genus JAAFHB01. The sequence continues at coordinate 5,084 of CAYHDA010000278.1, read as the reverse complement.
GAGGAAGTAATGCAATGGGCATATTTTCCGCCTTTCTCGATGATCAGGAATGCAAACTATTTGGCGTTGAGCCTGCCGGACGTTCTCTTGAACCTGGTGAGCATGCAGCTACAATGACACTTGGAAAACCTGGCATGATTCATGGATTCAAATGCTATCTCTTACAAGACGAAAAAGGTGAGCCATCTCCGGTGTATTCAGTAGCGAGCGGATTAGACTATCCCGGTGTCGGACCCGAACACAGCATGCTTAAAGACTGGAAAAGGGTATCCTACGAAACTGCATCTGATGAGGAGACCATTGATGCATTTTATGAATTAAGTCGCCTGGAAGGTATTATTCCTGCTCTGGAAAGTGCACATGCCGTTGCCTGGGCGCTTAAGCTGGCTAAAGAAAATCCAAGGGAGTCCATTTTAATCAACCTGAGCGGTCGTGGCGATAAGGACATCGATTTTGTAATGGAAAAATATGGATTGCCAAAATAAAAATCAACCGTCATTTTGAGATATTAATCTTAATAATAAAATAATAAACCCCGGAATCTGTATTACACGATTTCGGGGTTTTTATTTTACCAACATTGAAAATTGATCAATTATTAACTGATAATTACCTACCTTGGGTTGCGGTAGAGTTGTCTTCTGTCGCCAACACCTTCAGGTTTTGGCCTTGAAAAATTCGAGCGTTGCGGCCTTTGTTGTTGTTTCGGGGCTTTTACAGGATTATGATCGATCAAAGGATAAGGATGATTATCAATAACCGGAATTTTTTTCCGGATCAGCTTTTCAATATCTTTTAGAAAAGCTTTTTCCTCTGCATCACAGAACGAAAACGCTGTTCCTTTAGCGCCTGCACGGCCGGTACGACCTATCCGGTGTACGTAAGTCTCAGAAATATTGGGAAGTTCATAATTGATCACAAACTCCATTTCATCGACATCAATTCCCCGTGCAGCAATATCTGTAGCAACCAACACTCTGGTTGTCTGATCTTTGAAATTTGCCAATGCCCTTTGTCTCGCATTTTGGGCTTTATTGCCATGAATGGCTTCAGCCTTAATATTATGACGCAGCAGATCTTTTACTACTTTGTCGGCACCATGTTTGGTACGGGTAAAAACCAATGCCGATTTTATCTTATTATCGCCCAGTACATCGATTAAAAGTGCGCTTTTATTCCCTTTGTCCACAAAGAAAATAAACTGTTCAATAATATCTACAGTTGGTTGTCCCGGAGTAATCGTAACTTTTGCAGGATCTTTAAGAATAGTGTCTGCAAGTTTAACAATTTCCGGAGGCATTGTCGCTGAGAAAAAAAGTGACTGACGCTTACGCGGAAGTGCGGCAAGTACTTTTTTAACATCGTGAATAAAACCCATGTCCAACATGCAATCGGCTTCATCCAAAACAAAAATCTCAACATCTCTAAGTGAGATAAAACCCTGATTCATAAGATCAAGCAATCGTCCTGGAGTTGCTACCAGAATATCAACTCCTTTTTGCAACGCCTGAGTCTGCGAAAACTGGTTTACACCACCAAAGATTACTGTGTAAGCGAGTTTAGTATGTCTTCCGTAATTTTTAAAACTTTCTCCGATCTGAATAGCTAATTCGCGTGTTGGAGTAAGTATCAGGCTTCTAATTTTTTTCCGTTTATCGTATGATTGACTGTTACTTAATAATTGAAGAATCGGAATTGCAAATGCTGCGGTTTTTCCTGTTCCTGTCTGAGCACATCCCAACAGATCGGTACCATCTAAAACGATGGGAATGGCCTGCGCTTGAATTGGTGTGGGGATGGAATAACCCTCTTCGTGAAGTGATTGAAGAATTGGTTCAATAATTTCTAATGACTTAAATGGCATGAATGGTTTTTAGAAACTAAACATTTTTCAACTAATAATGTTCAGTTTTAATTAAATAATCCGCAAAGATACAATTAATTAACCGATTTTAAGGAATGCGGTGGAAATGGGATGCAAAAGGCCGGCCGGCTGAAGTTGGATGGAATATTCAGAATGTACTTTATACCTTGATTAAAAAAAACTGCCACGAAGATTATTCTTCATGGCAGCTATTCCACATTGCAATTAAACAAATAACATTTAAGGCCGTTTTGGACGAATTCCCCGATTGTGTTTCATTCCGTTTTCATTTTTCATATCCATCATTTTTTCACTGAAAAGGTCGAACTTCAGACGTTGTTCATCGTTAAGCTGAGAGCGCATTTCAAGATGGTGCTTTGTTTTAATCTTAGCAATTCCGATACGTAATGCTCCAATCCTGTCGATGTTCTTATTTACAGCAGCAATATCAGGTCTTTCAGCAGTCATAAGCGTTTTTTGATGCGCTTCAGCTTCTCCGAGTTCATTCTTGATTGGTTGCAACTGCTTTTGCATAGCCATCATACTCTCCTTAAAAGTCGCCTTTTGCGCTTCGGAAAGATTGAGTCCCTTTACTGGTCCCTCTTTTTCATCACTTATAATACGCATTTCGTTACCCTGCCGATGTAATGGTTTTTTAGGACTAGTCTCTGTTGTCTGTGCCTTTAGTACGGCAGACAAACTCATCAATAAAACAATAAATAAAAATTTTGCTCTCATAACATTTAATTTTTTAAATCCATTTACTTTTACTTTACTGAAATTTTCCATTGGATGATCTCAGCATCAAAAGGTTTAATCAATCAAAAAAATCTGGATTTATATAGAATTGTCAACATATTTTAGGAGTAGATATTTGGTATAAATTGCTCCTGGATGGAATTGGCAAAGATTTGAGCAATCTCTTTTCGCTCAAAACCCAGCTTTACACCAAAATCAAAAATAAAATTCAATTCGCTGTCTTGAATAGCACTATCGGCAATTATGATGTTAATCATATATTCGAGCATCATATTTCTCTCGCCGGGATTAATTCCCAACAGCTCTTTTACTGAATTTTCGAAGAAAAGGTCTATTTTATTGTCATCAATCATCTGATTCAAGGTCTGTTTTGGAAAAACAGTAAAAGCAGAAAGTTCTTCAATAATTGCCTTATATTCATCCGGTTCGATCGCCTTATCGATGCCGGCAACAATTAATCCGGCAGAAGCGATAAAACATGTCCGATGATAGTTTAAAGGAGAATTACTGATTACCATAAGGCTTTGTATCAAATCCGATATGTTGTCATCCAACACTTTGTCTGGAACGACTTCATTTCCCGCAAGAAGACTTCGGTACAATTCCGAAGTTTCAAACAATTCAACCGCTTTGATTCTGATTGGATTAATCGGATGCGACAACAGATTGCCGGATCCTGTCTCCTTGAAATATTTCAATATCTCCTCATTCTCGGCGCTGAAAGCTTTAGGATCAAAATTGAGTCGTTCAACACTAAGACCGGATGCCATTTTGAAGAAGCAAGAAAGCACTTTATCCAACTTTCCGCAGGCCAGAAATCCGAATCTGTCTGCTGTAAGTTCTGATAATTTATCCCAGACTGCAATTTTATGCTGCATCATCAAGGGTGTTTCACCTTGATCAACAAAAACAAAATTCAATAATTGGGCAATATTAGCGTTATTACTAATCAAGTGGCCAATTTCATGACCCACAATAAATTTCAGCTCATCGTCATCTACTTTGTCAATCAGTCCTGAATTAATATTAATAATATGGCTCTCATCAGGCTCAAGCCGCGAGACGGCAAAGGCATTTAATTCAGGATTATTCGTAATATAAAACTCTGTTGGCTCATTGAATTCAAGTCGTTTCATCACACCAATGAAAATATCGTAAAGCCGTGGAGCCAGTTTATCGTTCACCTTGAAACTATGTCCCTGAAGAATATTTTTAAAATAGTTCTCTGTTTTTTCAACTTTGGCTTCTCTCAAAATGATTTCGAGTATTTTCCCTTGTATCTGCTGGTATAACTCTTGTCCAATCTGAATTTCCAAAGGGATACGGATTGTTTCGTGATTCATAGGAATAGCTGAGTTAATGAATGATTAAGATCGAAATGTACATTAAAGATAATCAAAACAAATGCGATATCAACCACGGGAATGTTTTTATGTTTCTAAAGTGGTTTGAATTGTTTGGATTTATTGCCATTATACTGATCAGCCGGGTAATTGCATTTTTCGGGTATTGTTTCCAGGTTCCGGCAAACAGGATTGGATATCAGTGAAAAGATGGGCCATTCTCTTTAATGGAACCAAAGGTCATTCAGGAGTTAATTACGCTGACTGTGTTTGCACTATTTTCGTTAGGGGTCATTAAAACAGAGTCATTCAGGATGAACCACCTGATCGGCCAGGTATTTCTGGTGTTGTCGGTCTATTTTATCTTCAGGAAACAGGATCAGAACCTTGCCGGACCTGGTACATCAAACCATTTAGTGGCTAACTCAACAGGTTGATAATTATGGATATAAGCTATTGCCTCATCTGAATTTTCAGCAATATAATAGGTCGATTTGTAATCTTCTTTCGAGAAGGAGTCACGATAGGCCCTCTCAAATTGCTCAAAAAGAGCATTGTAAAATCCGTCCGTATTGATAAAAACAATTGCTTTATTGTGATACTGCAACTGTTTAAGGGTTATCACCTCAAGGATCTCTTCCAATGTTCCGAATCCTCCGGGAAGTGCAATAAAAGCATCAGAACGTTTACGCATCAGGTATTTGCGGTCGCGCATATTTGGGGTGATGATTTGCTCGTGATCACGCGGTGAGGAGAGTCGTTTATTGTGGATTGATTCAGGAATTATTCCAACGGAAACAGCACCCGCCTGTCGGGCAGCCTCGGCAACGGTATGCATCAATCCAACGGTAGCTCCCCCATAAACGATGGTATGCTGGTGATCACCAATGAGTTTCCCAAGTTTTAGAGCCTCTTCAAAATAAAGTTCCGGAATGGCATTACTTGACGAGCAGAAGACGCAGATATTCATGATCAGACAATCAGGCTGTTAGAAGGTTAAACAATCAGGCAAAAACAAAATAATTTACACTCAATGATACTATATAAAACTACCGGCAATTTCTCATCACCGGCAGTTTTAATGGTATTTAAATATCAATATTTGCATAAGTTGCATT